>JABUTU010000092.1 GCA_021443545.1 Marinilabiliaceae bacterium
GCTCATAATGTGCTTGGCGTTTATAGCAACTCCTACCAAGACAGCCCTATAATTAAATCTTCTTGACCCGTCTCCTCAGCATATTGCTCCTCTTCCTTACGTGCTTCACGACACTTGCCCAGCGCATGCCCGTATATTAGCCCCTCTTTTTTAGAAGTTGCTCAATAGTCTCCAACGACTCCTCGTATGAGTAGCCCCTGGAGATGGCGAAACGCAGGAGAGTGTTCTTAAGTTTCCATATATCATCTTGGTGAGTGTTGCGTAATTTGGTTTCGAGAATATGCAACAGCTTATCGCCCATATTCAGGTCGTTCAACTCTTCGAGGGCTTTATTGATATTGGTATCACTGATGTGCTTGGCAAGAAGTTGATACCTAATTTTCTGAGGGCCCCAGCCGCTGAAACGATGTTTGTCGCGGGTATAGTAGATGGCATAACGCTCATCGTCGACAAAGCGGTTGCTGGTAAGCCATTCCATCCCTTTTGCAACCTCTTCATCGGTCAGGCCATAGCCCTTCAGCTTATTTGCGACTTCGGAAGAACAGTGTTCGCTCTGTGCACACCAAAGGCTTGCCTTATTGAGAGCCGTAGCGTAATCTAATACTATGTTTTTCTCCATTAGTTTTCCGATACGTAGACACGTTTAACACGACGGCCTATGCCCGTCAGAACCTCATAACATATCGTGCCAATACGTTCGGACATCTCCCAAACAGGATGCTCATCACCAAATAAGGTCACTTCATCTCCGACTGCAACGTTTTCAATATCAGTAACGTCAACCATACATATATCCATACAAACATTGCCAGCGATTGGTGCCTCAACGCCACTTATAGAAACTCTTCCCACTCCGTTGCTGAGACGGCGGTCGAGACCATCGGCATATCCTATTGGGACAACAGCGATTCTACTCTCTCTTTCGAGCGTTGTCTTGCGACCGTAACCAACTGTCGTGCCAGCAGGAACTGAGCGAACCTGAGAAATATATGATTTTAACGTGGCAACATTACGTAGGTTGGAACAGTCAATAGCAGAGATTCCATACAAGCCAATGCCAAGTCGGACTATTTCCATCTGATGCTCTGTAAAACGTTCTATTCCAGCGCTATTAAGAATATGCCTGTCAAAAGGGTATCCGAGCGTCTTTTTGAGAACTGTCGTTGCTGTCTCAAAAAGTGAAATCTGTTGTTTTGTGAATTCATCGTGTTTAGGCTCATCGCTACCAACCAAATGGGAGAATGCCGAGTTCACGCGAAGGCGTGGCGAGAGTGACATGGTTCGTGCAACCATAGGCATCTCGAAGACATCAAATCCAGAGCGTGTCATTCCCGTATTGACTTTAATATGGATGGGTGCTCTGGAGATTCCAAGTCGTTCAGCCTCAGCGTTGTAAGCGATGATGCTTTCGTGAGTCGACATTTCAGGTTCCAGATTGTCGCGAAGCATCATCTCATAGCTATGAGCCTCTGGGTTCATAACGATTATAGGAAGCTGAATACCTGAGAGGCGTAGCTCATGTCCTTCGTCAGCAAAAGCGACACCAAGAATATCAACACCTTGAGCTTGAAGATGACGAGCTATTTCAAAAGAACCTGTCCCATACGAGAAGGCTTTGACCATTGCTAAGATTTTAGTTCCTGGCTTCAGTTTTCGTCTGAAATAAGCAACGTTATGAGCCACTGCGTCGAGGTTTATCTCCATACGTGTTCTGTTGCGGTGCATCTCGAGGTGGTCCGCAATGCGCTCAAAGCCGAAGATTCTGGAACCCTTCAGTAGAATTGCCTCTCCTCGAAAGTCTGCTGTTGACATTGAGTTAAGAAAGTCCTCTGTCGAAGCAAAGAATCGCGCATTGTCGAAACGTCCACGCATGAATTGTGATATGTTCTTTCCTATACCGATGAGGCGTGTCACTTGCTTTTGTCGTATAATCTTCTCGACGTCAGCATACAATTCCTCCTGATGACGTCTGCTTTGCAGCAGATCAGAAAGAATGAGAGTCCGCGTCAAACCATTCTTATTGCCAAGCTGATGCAACATATCGAGAGCTATAGCCAAAGAAGTTACGTCAGCATTGTATGAATCGTTTATTATCGTGCAACCATTACATCCCTCCTTCTGTTCGAGACGCATGCTGAGAGGACGTAGCTCAGAAGCTCTATTTGCTGCATTGTCGGGATCTATGCCTGAGACAATAGCGTATGTCAGAGCATGGATAAGGTCGTGTCCTAATGCCTCGTCGGTAATGTGTGTATTGACGATATGCAGATTCCCTCCATTGATATATTTCTCGGATTTGATGTCAGCGATGAGACCTTTATCTGTGTCTATAGAAAGAGAGACGATGAATGTAGCGTCGCTACTTTTACCCCAGGTGATGTATTCATGTTCGTCCGTAAACTGAGAGAGGGCACGGTCGAGCAGTATGTCGTCCTTACGGTAGAATATACGCTGAGCATTTTCGCACATATTGCGTTTTTCAGAGGTCTTTTGACTTAATGAGTCGAAGTTCTCCTGATGAGCGTCGCCAATATTTGTCCAAATGACATCTTCAGGCATTACCATGGCCCTGAGGCGTTCCATTTCGTTAGGTTGGCTGATGCCAGCCTCGATTATGCCGAGCTGAGTCTCGGGTTTTATGAGTAGCAGGCTCAATGCCACTCCTAACTGACTATTGTAACTGCGAGGTGAACGAACAGAAGGAATGTCATCTCCGACAATTTGCGACAGCCACTCCTTGACGATAGTCTTGCCATTAGAGCCTATAATACTAAGAATTCTGGCTTTGTTTTGTCTGCGATGCCATGATGCAATCATCTGGAGCGACTGAAGGACATTGTCGACTATGATGAAAGTGGCGTCTGCCCAGCGACGTGTTATCTCCTGAGTTTGTTCAACGCTATTTGTTGTCAGAAAAAGTCTGACGCCCTTGTCATACAAGTCTCCTATGTAGTTCTCTCCGTCATGACGTTCGCCCTTGATGGCTACGAAGAGACACCCATCAGCGTCGAACATATTGCGACTGTCTGTCAGTATATTCCGCACATGAGCGTCGAGATTGGCGTTTACACCTGAAATACGGCCATGACAAGCCTTGGCAATCTCCTGTATGTTGATATTCATCTCAAAAAACTCTTTTATCTATTGCAATCGGTTATTCGTTGCTGCCAATATGCCTTTACTTCGTTCCACTTATAGTATGGTCCTTTGCCTATTGGCAGTGAGGCTTCTGATTCGTTTTGTAGTATCTTGACAAGTATCTCAGAGTCAGGATTAGCATTATTGCGGTAGAATATAATCTGAATGTTTCCAGCCATTGGTATGTACCGCGAAGCACTCCAAGAGTGGTACATAGTCTTGAAGTCGGCGAGTTCATCTCCTGCTTTATTGACATTCATAAGACATAGAAGGGGTAGTAGAGCTGAGTCGTGTCCAAATCTTAGATTGGCGCGCAAAGTACTTGTGCCAGAGATGACAGCTTCAGCCTCCTCAACAAATTTCTCGAGAAGCGGGGTGATTTTTTTGCAATTCATAGTGCCTCCCAATTGCGGAACACAAGCATTCGAGCTATACCAATAGAAGTTGCTACTCATGTATGCGTTGACATTTCCTTCGTGCGAAAGGAACGTTCTTAAGGCATCAACGCCCTCTATGTCAACGCCCTGAAGAGTCGACGCAGCATCATATATAGCACTATTAATACGCTGCATATTGAAACGTTTAGCAGCCTCTTCAGGCTCTTTGAAAAGTTTCGAACATTCCATAGAGTTGTTCTGACTCTTATAGAAGGCTTCGCGACTGCTCTTCCACTCGGTGCTGTCGTTATATGGATTCTTGTCCTTAGAATGAGGGTTCATGAAATATTGAAAGCACTCTCCGGCATCGGTGTTGATGGTGAGCGAAGGAAGTTGAGCTCGTAGTTCCTGACAGAAAGAGCTCATACTTATTATACAACGGGGAACAGTAGTAGATTTAGCATCAATAGTAGCACCAGCTACATTGAATACCTCAGGAAAATTCTGAAACATGCGTTTAGCTATTCCCTGGTGTTGGGCACGACCCTGAGCTGTCAAATCTCCGGCTCTGCCCTTGGCATTTTTACAGATAGCAAGCATATCCTCACACACCTTAACGCCAGTCTCGTTGAAATAGCCTTCGTTGAGAGCTGTCTCAAATGTATTCGACCACCAGTCGTAGTCGAACGAGCTATAGTGGTAGCGAGAGCCATGACGACCATAATGACTTATGTAGAAAGGAGTGTATCCTTCTGGGGCTTCTGATAGCGTTGGAAAGTCATAGAGACCATTGTCAATGGCATTAAAAATCTTGACAGACTTATCATAGTGGATGTAGTTGGATGTCAATAGGTCAGAGTACCTCTCCAGATCGCTGTCGCTAATCTGAGATTGCGCAATTGCTGTAACTGCTATTGACAGCAAAAGGAGTGTGATAATGCTTTTCATGGTTATTATGTTTTAGTGAGTGTTCTCCATTTATCTATGCATTGTTGCATATCTTGTGGCAGTTCGCTTGTGAACAGCATTTGTTCGCCCGTCTCTGGATGTCTGAAACCAAGGGTCTGAGCATGAAGGGCCTGACGAGGAAGTATTTTGAAACAATTCTCCACAAAAGCCTTGTAGCTTTGTGTTGGTTGCCCTTTCAGTATCGAGGTTCCTCCATATCGTTCGTCCGAGAATAGAGGATGTCCGATATGTCGCATGTGAGCTCTGATCTGGTGTGTGCGTCCTGTTTCGAGATGACATTTTATCAGAGAGACGTATTTGAGGGGTTCTATCAATTCGTAATGGGTAACGGCGTGTTTCCCGATATCCCCTCCATCGGGGAAGACATCCATGCGCAGTCGGTCTTGAAGGGAGCGTGCAATATTTCCGCGTATAGTACCAGTTGCTGATTCCATAAGTCCCCATACAAGAGATATGTATGTGCGTTGTGTAGACTTGACGAAAAACTGCTGTGCCAAGTCTAACTTTGCATGCTCAGTCTTTGCCACTACGAGCAGACCGGATGTGTCTTTGTCGATGCGATGGACCAATCCAGGGCGGGGGTCCTTGATATTAGCGAACATCGGGAGAGAACGCAGGTGAAATGCCAATGCATTTACCATCGTGCCTGAGAAGTTGCCATGGCCAGGATGAACAACCATACCCGCAACTTTGTTGATTACCAAAAGATGGTCATCTTCGTAAATGATGTCAAGAGGAATATCCTCAGGAACAATCTCAAGATCGCGTCGAGGGTAAGCCATCAGGACGGTTACAACATCTCCAGGTCTTATGCGGTGATTGCTTTTGACGGGTTGGTCGAATACACGGATATTTCCTGCATCGGCGGCAAGTTGAATCTTAGTACGAGAGGCATGTGGTACGCGGTCAGCTACAAACTTGTCAATACGCATTAATCGTTGCTTCGGGTCGGCAACAAAACGCCAATGCTCATAGAGATTGCCGTCTTCGCCCATCACCTCTTCCGATTCGCCTGCCGATATGTCGGTAAGCTCTTCGTCGGTATCGAGTTCGTCGTAAAGAAACTCTTCAAAATCAGCCATCGCTCAATCAGCGTTAGAAATTTCTTCAGAGATGACTTTCTGCATATCAGTTGTCAGCCATAGTGAAATTTGAGAGCCAACCTTAACCATCTGTGAACCATCGCCGGACGGGTTCTGACGATATACGACACTACTGAGAGTGTCCTCTCTTGTCGTGACGCATCTGTCGTAGATGAGTTGTCCGGGATTGAGTCCTGCCGAATTAAGAATGGAACGAGCTTCTCGAAGGGTAGAGCCTACACACTGAGGAACAACCGACTCCTTGTTGTCGTAGCCTTGACCCACCACAAGGTCAATGCTTTGACCCTTCGTCAGACGGGTGCCCGCAGCTATAGGTTGTCCGTCAACTAACTGTTCCAGAACTAATCCTGAAAATTCACTCTTCTTGTATGATATACGACCCATTCGAAGTCCTGCAGTCTCAATAACCACCTGAGCGTTACGCAGTGAGTAGTCCACGAGTTGTGGCATGAGAACAGTTGGTAGTGAGTATGCGTTGATTGTAAGGAATATCTTACGGCCCTTCTTGACTTTCTGACCAGCGGCAGGAATCTGCTCCATAATCTCGCCCGGACGGGCATTCTCTTTGAAAATTGAGTCAATGACCACGTAGTCGAGATTGGAGTTGCGCAGCTCTTCGTCAATTTCGGGAATAAGAAATCCTTTGAACTGAGGGACGATTATGGTGCGACCACTCGACGTGTATATGCCCAATCCCCACATGACAAGGCAGAGAAGAAGAATTGTTGCGATTATAGCAAATATTATCTGCCACCAAAAAAACTTAGAGGTAATGAACTTGAAAAAAGACATAGTCTATCAATTAATATCGTGTAATAGGAACTCCAATCCGTTAAGTTTTATCTCGTACAGAGTTTGCAAAAGCATACCAAGACGTCCCTTGGGGAAAGCATTATTGGAATGCATCCAGACAAGATATCGCTCTGGCAGACGGACAAGTTTCTGTCCAGCATAACGCCCATAAGGCATCGTCATATTGACAATGTCTGTCAGAATAGTTTTGTCTGGAACAGGTTCCTCCATTTAGAGATTTTTAAATATAACTGAGTACGAAGATATCCCAAAATAACTAATTTTGCAAGTTATGAACGAGTCAAAAATAAAAGGTCTCAATATAGGTAGATACAACAAGTTAAAGGTCAGAAGATTAGTTGACTTCGGAGCCTACTTGTCGCCTATAAAGGAGGACGGCGTTGAGGTCTTAATGCCACAGAAGTATCTCTCTGAGAATCTTACTGTTGGTGATGAGATAGAGGATTGTTTAGTCTATTTTGACTCAGATGACCGACTGATAGCAACGAAGGAGAAGCCATTGGTATTGGCTGGAGAGTTTGCTTTTTTGGAGTGTGTTGCAGTGAGTCGTTTCGGAGCATTCCTCTCGTGGGGTGTAATAAAGGATTTGCTTGTTCCTTATAAGCAACAGCGTTCTATCATGGAAGAGGGACGAAGCTATCTTGTCTACGTCTATTCTGATGAGCAGTCTGGCCGTATGGTTGCAACGGAACGAATAGAGAATTATTTAGATAATCTGGCACCGCGATATGAACAAGGAGAAGAAGTCAGCGGACTTATAGCCCGAAAGACTCCTATGGGCTTTATGGCTATAATTAATAATAGCCATACTGGAATGATCTATTCTTCTCAGCTTCACGGGAAAAGACTTAATGTAGGACAACGTCTTTCGTTGTACATTGGAAAGGTTAGAAATGACGATAAGATAGATTTGCTTCTCTCACCAGTAGGGTATGAGAAAGCGGGAGCGTTACATGAAGAGATAATGAGGCAACTTCATATAAATGGGGGTACTATAGCGTTAGGCGATAAGAGTAGCCCTGATGATATTGAGTTGATGTTTCATTGCAGCAAGAAAGCCTTCAAAATGGCTATTGGAGGGTTGTACAAACAGGGTAAGATTGAGATAGAAGATTATCGCATACGAGAGTGTTAATGAATTGGAGATGAAGAAGGAGCCATTATTTGGGAAAGATATTCATGAGCTCAACGAGGTTGTCTTGGATATGGGACTGCCAAAGTTCGCTGCTAAGCAAATGGCACAGTGGCTATATGCTAAGGGTGTATCGGAGATAGATGCAATGACGAATATCTCGGTCAAGGCTCGTGCTGCTCTTAACGAGAGATTCTGCGTCGGAAGATATAAACCAGACAGTTATAGAGAATCAATAGATGGAACGCGTAAGTATCTCTTCCGTACTCCTCAGAATCGATATACGATTGAGACTGCGATGATTCCAGATGATGAGCGTAGGACACTGTGTGTCTCCTCTCAGGTTGGTTGTAAAATGAAGTGCCTCTTCTGCATGACAGGAAGAGGAGGTTTTGAGGCCAATCTGACTGCAACCGATATCATAAATCAGTATGCGTCAATAGAAGAGAGTCGTGACATTAGTAATATTGTCTTCATGGGAATGGGTGAGCCTCTTGATAATGTCGATAGCGTTATTAAGTCTATTAACATACTGACATCCGACTGGGGGTATGGACTCTCACCACGCCGTATCACACTCTCTACAATCGGAGTGCAAAGCCAATTGCGCAGAATAATAGAGGATACGCAGGTACATATTGCCATCAGTATACATTCGCCATTTTCAGAGGAACGCCAATCACTGATGCCCTCTGAACAAGCTTTTCCTATTGCGAATACTATTAGTATGTTAAGGGAATACGATTGGAGTGGGCAGCGAAGACTCTCATTCGAGATGACGTTATTTCATGGTCTCAACGATACAAATAAACACGCAGAAGCAATGGCAAAGCTACTTAAGGGTTTGCCATGCAGAGTGAATCTGATTCGTTTCAATAGTATCCCTGATACAAAACTGCAAGGGTGTACACAGAAGCAGATGGAGCAATTTCGCGACAGACTCAATGAGTTGCATGTTATTGCAACAATACGAAACTCTAAGGGTCAGGATATAGAAGCCGCGTGTGGTCTACTAAAAGCAACAGAAGAGAATTGACATAGATGAAAGAAACCTTAACCATTTTATTGACTTGTGTTATGATGTTGTCATGTGCACCATCCCGAGAGGAGAGGGCAAGGGCAACATTTGAACAGGCGCTGACACAGTATAAGTCGCAGAATTTCAATGCGGCAAAGATACTGCTTGATAGTATTATATACACCTATCCCGACCAAAAACAACTTGTCAGAGAGAGTCGTGATATGATGCATATTGTTTATCGTACGGAGCAGGAACGTAACCTTCTTTTCCTCGATTCATTGCTTGAGATAAGAGAGAGCGAGATAGCTCCACTTATGAAGGATTTTCAGGAGGAAGATCCTAATGCAAATATGCCGATACTTATAAGTAAGAAGCAGAGCGTAGGCCGTTCTTTTGAACGTTCTCTCGTTAAGGCTCACACCGATAAGAATGGAGGATTTTTTATCTCTTCACATTATACTGGAGAGACTCCAATCAATCATATCGCAATAAAGGCTGAGGTTGATGGACAGTATCTGGTGTCTGATACCATAACAGATGATGTTCTTAACCATGCTTTTGAGAACGATGGTCAAATTTGGGAGGCCATACGCTACAAAAATGCGTCTGATAATGGAGTGGCTGAGTTCATAGCCTCAAATTTTGATAAGAAGATTCGCATAACACTCCTGACACCTAAGGGTAATGGCTATCATTTTATGATGACAGAAACCGACAAAGAAGCAGTGCGAGAGACATACTATCTGGCGGCACTATTGCGAGAGACCATTCAGATAAAAGGCCAGATACGCAATGTGAAAACAGCAATGAAACGATTGAAATAATGTAGATGAGATGAATGTAGCATTAGTATATGGCGGTTATACATCCGAAGCAGGAGTCTCTGCGCGTAGTAAGGATGGACTCATGAAAATGATGGACCGCAAAAAACATAATATTGTACCTGTCAACATCACGACAACCTCATGGATAGCAGAGCCTGAAGGAGAAGCTATGCAACCTATCAACAGGGATGACTTCTCATATATAAATGAAAAGGGCGAAAAGATAGAATTCGCATGCGCTTATATAACGATTCATGGCAATCCGGGGGAGAACGGACAGCTCGGAGGCTATTTCGAAATGATAGGTATGCCATACTCGACATGCCCAAGCATTACGTCGGCTATGACATACGATAAGTTTATTTGTAATACATTCTTGCGTGGCTTAGGTGTTAATCTGGCTAAGTCTATCATGGTGGAGAGCGTAAACCAGATGGAAGCAAGTGACATCGTTAGAGAGGTAGGACTACCATGTTTTATAAAGCCAGCTGCAGGAGGCTCAAGTTTCGGCGTCACAAAGGTGAAGAGCGAGAACGAGATTGTTCCTGCTATACAAAAGGCCTTGAACGAGAGTCCGTGGGTTCTCATAGAGAGTCTCTTGACAGGAACAGAGGTAACCTGCGGACTGTATAAGACTAAGCGTGGAACTGTTATCTTTCCTCTGACAGAGGTGGTATCTGAAAATGAATTTTTTGATTATGAGGCCAAGTATACACCTGGAAAGGCTCAGGAGATAACACCAGCGCGTGTAAGCGATGAGGTTAGAGATAAAGTATGGGCAACGGCATCCAGAATTTATGATTTGATGCATATGCGTGGTATAGTGCGCATTGATTTTATAATACGTGAAGATGGCGAACCATTTATGCTTGAAGTTAATACGACTCCAGGAATGACACTGACGAGTTTCATACCTCAGCAAATCAAGGCAGCAGGCATGAAGACAGAGGATGTATTCAATGATGTTATTGATGAGTTGGTCAGCGATAAATAAATTATGAAGTATTTGGTTGTAGGTTTGGGGAATATAGGAGAGGAGTATTCTCACACCCGACATAACATTGGATTTGACATAGTATCAGCTCTTGCACATAAGAACGGTGCAGGGTTTGAACAAGTGCGTCATGGCGAGATGGCTACATATCGATTCCGTGGTAATGACGTATTCCTACTGAAACCAAACACCTATATGAACCTATCGGGCAAGGCGGTAAACTATTGGTTGCAACAGGAGAGAATCCCTATAGAGAATCTCTTTGTCTGTGTGGATGATCTGGCATTGCCATTAGGAACGCTCCGACTGAAGGGTAAGGGTAGTGACGGCGGTCACAACGGACTAAAGAGTATCAATGCGCTTATTGGTACACAGAACTATGCGAGACTACGTTTTGGTATAGGAAGCGATTTTCATAGAGGTGAGCAGTGCGATTTTGTTTTAGGTAGATGGTCAGATGACGAGCAGAAGATTGTCGAAGAACGCATAGAGATAGCAACTCAGATTATCCCATCGTGGATTTCAGTTGGGTTGCAATTGACTATGACTCAATTCAATAATAAGTAGAACTATGGAGGCACGCATCGACAAGTTTCTTTGGTCTGTACGTATATACAAGACCCGTTCAATAGCAGCAGAAGCTATCAAGAAGGGGCGTATCACTATGGGTGGTACACAGGTCAAAGCCTCTCGAATAGTGAAGATAGGAGATGTCGTGTCAGTGAGAGTGCCCCCAGCAACGCGTTCATTCAGTATCATAGATATACCCCGAAGCCGTGTCGGAGCGAAGTTGGTGCCTAACTATATAACAGAGGTCACACCACAAGACCAGCTTGAGATTATTGAGTTGCAGCGACTCGCATCTACGATGAATCGCCAGAAGGGACTTGGACGACCTACTAAGAAAGACAGAAGAGATATTGATTCGTTTTTCGGAGATCAGACTGACGACTTTGAACCCGATTTTGACTTCGGTGATGATTCGGATGATATTGATGATTTTGACGAAGGATTAGAAAAGTAAAAGGTGATATGATAATAGCCCAGAAAAGAAGAAAAGAGAATATTGTGGAGTACCTGCTGTATATGTGGCAGGTAGAGGATCTTATTCGTGCCAACAATCTGAGTATGGATGCTATAAATAAAAATGTTGTCTCGCAATATGGTATTGAAGATGAGACTCTTCTAAAAGAGGTTTGTGAATGGTGGGATAATCTTGTCGAGATGATGAAGAATGAGAAAAAGGAGGAGCGTGGACATCTACAAGTGACGCAGGGCTTGATGAATGATATCTATAACTATCATCTCTACCTTCTGACACTTAATACAGAAATACCATATCAGAATGCGTTTCAGACAGCTTGGCCTGATTTGGAGGCACTTATGTCAAAGATTCCAAATGGGGATAAACTACATCATGTCGAGTTGGCTCTTACAGCAATTTATGACTATTTTCTGCTAAAGTTGCAGAAAAAACTTATCTTGGCAGATACAACGAATGCTCTCATGAGAATCAGTCGTTTTATGGCTATATTAAGTCAGAAGTATCTTCAAGCAGAACGTGAACTTGATAAGGAGATGTCTACAAATAAAGATGGAACACTAAATGATATTAGCAAGATATGAATAAATGGCAATTATGGATTTTTATTTCTGGATTACTACTGACACTATCATGTGCAGAAGAAAAGAGTAGACTTACATCCCGTCAGTACATTGACTTGTCGGGTGTGTGGAGTACAAGGTACGGGAATGTTATGCTTCCCGGAACAACCGATGAGGCTAATATAGGTGATACTATTAAGAATCTTAATGAGACGGGACGGCTGTCGAGACGTCATACGTTTGTAGCTCCCATCACGTTCTCTAAAACGATTACTATACCAAAAAGTTTTGAAGGTCGCCATCTCTCTTTGATTATGGAGAGAACAAAACCATCTACACTCTTTATTGATGGAGATAGTATAGGATCATATTCACATCTGTATGCCCCTCATATATATGATGTCACTGGATTGAAACTAGGGGAGCATAGTATAGAGATAAGGATTGATAATAGTGATAAGAGTATTCTTCCCGAGATAGGAGGTTCGCATGCTGTGAGCGAACACACCCAGACAAATTGGAATGGTATTCTTGGGGTCTTCAGACTTGAGGCTTCTGATATTGTTTATATTCACTCAATACAAGTTTATCCATCTGTTGAGCGCCACTCTGCCCTTGTGCGTACGGTAGTCTGCGGAGCTGAGGAGGGTATGGAGTTAAATATGACGTATGAAGTGGATGGTAAGGAGTTAGTAGCTCCGAGTGTCGCATGCGGTTGTGTTGACACCCTCTATGTTAATATAGATATGGGAGATGACGTAAAAACATGGTCGGAGTGGGCACCCAATCTGTACACCTTAAGAGCAAGTCTGCAAGCTCAGAAAAAAAATAGTCATGATGAGGTGATATACAGCGACCGAATGAGTACCTCGTTCGGTATGCGTGATTTTAAGACTGAGGGTTCACATTTTGTCATCAACGGTAAGCGAACGTTCCTGAGAGGAAAGCATGATGCATGTGTCTTTCCATTGACTGGTTATGCACCAATGACAGTGGAAGAGTGGCGAAAGGTCTTTGTGACTGCCAAGCAGTATGGTATCAATCACTATAGATTCCATTCATGGGCACCTCCAGCAGCAGCGTTCGAAGCAGCAGATATTGAGGGTATTTATTTACAAGCGGAATTGCCTTATTGGGGATGTCTTGAGAGAGAAGATTCAGCATTGATATCCTTCCTTAAGAGAGAGGGAGAAATGCTCCTTGATTATGTAGGAACGCATCCATCTTTTACTATGATGGCACATGGAAATGAGTTGTGTGGCGATACATCGCTTATGCATGAGTGGGTCAATGATTTCAAGATGCGCGACTCTCGTCATCTGTATGCTTTTGGGTCTAATAATTTCCTTGGATGGCGTGGTCAGATGGATGGCGAAGACTTCTGGGTTACATGCAGGGCTGGAGGAGAGCGTAAGGGCGAGTATAACACGCATACCCGTTCTTCGTTCTCATTCGCTGATGCAAGGGATGGAGGCATACTCAACGGTGAATATCCTAATACAAATCGAAACTACTCTAAGGCAATAGAGGATGTCACTATTCCAATAATAAGTCATGAAACCTGTCAGTTTCAAATCTATCCAGACTCGTCTGAGATAGAGAAGTATACTGGAGTGCTACGTCCATTGAATCATGAGATTTTCAGAGATCGTCTTAAGAATGCTGGTTTGTCAGGCTACGCCAAAGAGTTTCATATGGCATCTGGCGAGTTGTCGATGCTTTGCTATAAGGCAGACATTGAGATGTGTCTTAGGACTCCGAATTTTGGAGGTTTTCAACTTCTTGATTTGCAGGATTATCCAGGACAGGGAAGTGCATTGTGCGCTCCTCTTGATGCTTTTATGGAACCGAAGGCCTTTATATCACCTGAAAAGTTCTCCCGATTCTGTTCGGAGCTTGTCCCGTTAGCACTGATGGATAGTTACGTGATGAGGTCGGATAGTGTGAGACTTCGTTTCGCTATTGCCAATTATACTCAGGATGCCATTGAGAATCAAGTCTTGCGATGGGCTCTACGCGATACTCTTAATAGAGTAGTCATATCAGGAACAATGTCGGTGACAATACCTCAAGGTGACGTCGTAGTTCTCGAAAAAGAGATTGCTGAGAATATATCGGACAAGGTGGAAGAGGGTATGTCAGCCCTCAATCTAATGCTCGATATTGAGGGGCATATGAATACATATCGTATGTGGGTAGTGAAGGAGTCTCAGGAAGATGCTGAAAAGCAGAATGAGAAGGCAACGAAGCTATGCTATGTGAAGTCGCTTGATTCGAAATGTCTGACTCTTCTCTCAGAGGGTAAAACTGTTGTTGTCAACCCTGATTTCTCTGATGTCGAAGATGTTACAGTGGGAGGACTCTTTACGCCTGACTATTGGAACTATGCTATGTTTAAGAGTATCTCAGAGAGCAATAACCAACCCGTATCGCCAGGAACTTTAGGTTATCTTATTGATAGATGGCATCCGATGTTTACCACATATTTTGCTACTGATTATCACTCCGATTGGCAATGGTGGATAATAGCTAAGAATAGCAGACCCCTGATATTGGATGGAATGGCAGAGGCCGACTCCATACATGTTATTGTCAGAGTAATTGATAATGTAGAACGTAATTACAACCTTGGAATCATGATGGAATGCAGAGTTGAGGGGCACAGTGGTCGTCTTATAATTTGTATGACTGATTTGGATGCTATTAGAGAGACATTGGAAGGCAGTCAGTATATCATAGCTCTTGAGGAGTATGCTCTCTCAGAGGGAAGAGAGGATATTGCCTCGTGTTCATGGCAGCAGATACAGACACTTTTTGCGAGAAAGGTGAAACACAGCGATATTCAAGGGGTCGAAAATATTTCGGATTACGAACAGCAGAACTGATTTTTATGCACTATATCATCATAGGAGGAGGAGTAGCGGGCTTGTCGGCAGCTATTGCACTCGGAAAGAGAGGGGAGGAGGTCGACTTGTACGAAAAGGAGTCACATGTCGGAGGATTGTGTACAAATTGGAGCAGACCGCCTTATACTTTCAATGGATGTATGCACTGGTTGTTAGGGTCCTCTTCTGGTACATCTTTCTATGATATGTGGAACTCTATTATTGATATAGATAAACTCGATTTCATATATCACGAAGTACGTATGGAGATGCCTGTACGAGCGCGCAATGCGAGGGGTGAATATGCTGCTTTCAGGTTGTTTTCGGATGCAGAGCGACTTCGTTCTCACCTTATCGAGAATGCTCCAGAGGATTCTACGCTTATAAATCGTTTTGTCAATGCAGTATGCATGGCATCAAAGCATCTGAATGTGTTACCACCTCTATGGAATAAGGGGGTGTTTGGTAATTTCAGGCAGGCTCTGACAATGACATCGATGTTGACTGTCCTTGATATAGTGAGATATTTTGGGAAGTTTACGACACATACATTTTCTGAACAATGCGTCTCAGAGTGGCTTAAAGAGGTTTTTCGGCGTCTTTATACAACGCCGACACCAATGGTGGCAGTAGTTTTTTCAGCGGCATATGCCAATAGAGGGGTCGCTGGATACCCCATCGGAGGTTCAGCCGCACTTACACATCTGATGGAGAGAAGTATTCCTTCGAATGTGCATCTCCACTTGTCTTCTCCAGTCACGAACATAATAGTTAAACGAGGAAAGGCAACATCAGTGATTCTGGAAGATGGCAATGAGGTCAGTGCAGATCATATTGTGAGTGCTGCTGACTGGTATTGGACGATGAATCATATCGTTGTTAATGGTAAACCGTATGAGTATAAAGAACCATCCCTGCCTCTATATCACTCTTATTGCACATTGAATTTAGGTGTTCATATGCCTATGGATGGTGAGCCTCATTTTCAGAGGTTACTCCTCGATGAGCCTTTGTTGTCGCCAGACGGGACTATGTACGAAGAGGTAGAGCTTGAGGTCTTCAATTTTGACCGCTCATTGACAGGAGGTGATACTACGCGTACATGTATGACGATTAATCTTCCGACCCATGAAGGAGGTTTTTGGATAGATCTGTATCGCGACAATATGCAGAAGTATAGAAAGAAAAAGAATATCCTTGCTGGTAAATTGTTACAGATATTGTCGATGCATTACGGAAGTGAATTTGCAATGTCTATTGAAGCGGCAATCTTAGCAACACCAGCTACATATCATCGTTTTACGAATAATCATTTAGGCTCTTCTCAGGGATGGCAGCCATCTCTAAATGTTGTCAGACAAAAAGGAGATGTTGGGATGTCTGTGCATGACATAAAATCATTGTCGCTATGTGGCCATTGGACTATGATGGGAGGAGGATTGCCAATCGCTATGCGTAGTGGTTTGTTGATACCTTAGTATTTTGTTTGCCCGATTTTTTATTAGTATTGCTTGTTGAAACCACTTTTTGACTATATTTGAATTGTCGATAGCTCATAATAAGAGTTTTTGTTTCTTAAATTCAGAAGCGTATGATACGGACATTAGTAGTCGATGATGAACCTTTGGCTGGGGATCTTGTGCAACAGTATGTGGAACAGACTCCATTCCTGACATTAGCAGGGCGTTGTTATAGTGCGAAGGAGGCGTACGAGAGGATTCAGCAAGGAGGTGTTGATTTGTTGTTCCTTGACGTCCAGATGCCAGGTATGTCAGGTTTGACTTTGATGAAAAGCATTGAGAACACACCAACAAAACCTAAGGTTGTCTTTACAACAGCGTTCAGTGAATATGCTATAGATGGCTTTAAGTTAGATGCTGTGGATTATCTATTGAAGCCTTTCGACTTTGATGAATTTATGAAAGCTGCGCTTAAAGCTCAGCATATAATTACTCTTGAACAACAGTCGACCGCTAATGGACAGACCACTGCAGGCGGAGATGCCCCTCAAGGAACAGAGGACGAGGAGAGTCATTTTTTTGTGAAGAGCGAATATAAGCTTGTGAGGATTGATGTGTCACGCATAACACACATAGAGGGATTGAAGGATTATATAAAGATCTATCTCGATGGAGAACAAAAACCAGTGCTGACTCTGATGAGTCTAAAAGAGATGGAGAGTAAACTGCCGCCAGATAAGTTCGCACGACTCCATAGGTCATTTATAGTCAATATGACCTTGGTTAAGGGCATAGAGCGATCTTCTGTGACTTTGGCTACAGGAGTACTGATACCAATAGGTGATGGTTATAAGAATACGTTTATGCAAAAGATAGAACAACGTATTCT
Organism: Marinilabiliaceae bacterium; assembly: GCA_021443545.1. Lineage (GTDB taxonomy): Bacteria > Bacteroidota > Bacteroidia > Bacteroidales > Marinilabiliaceae > W3P20-009. The sequence continues at coordinate 17,211 of JABUTU010000092.1, forward strand.
TTGATAGGGTCTAAGCTTTCAGAAAGATAATACGTTTTGTGTCAAAGAAATCCTCCTTGAACCAATCTTTTATCTCTATAATTTTAACACGAGAGCCGAAGGGATTCGTTTCTGCCAAGAAGTCGCCCCCCTTAAGGTAGTATGTGCCTTGAGGTAGTATGAAGTCGAAGTCGGAGGTGTTATCGGGTGGCAATAGTAAGTGGCGAGTTTGTTTAACAAAGTCAGGGAAGGCTGTGACCGCCCTGCTGACGATGTAGTTCCATTTCTTGTCATGTATGTCAGTGCTTCTTGCCTGTACAGGTTCAACATTTTGAAGACCTAAAGCAGAGGATATACCCTCTACAACCTTTATCTTCTTGCCGATGCTATCCATCAGAGTGAAGTGTACATCTGGGAATGCTATGGCGAGAGGTATTCCTGGAAGTCCTCCACCTGTTCCAATATCTATTACGGAAGAACCAGCGGGAAAGCCTTTGCTATCTTTCGAAATGTCGAATACACAGCGAGCTATGGCTAATGAGTGCAACAAGTGGTGAGTGGTGAAGAAGTCAAGATCTTTGCGAGATATAACATTTATTTTTGCATTCCACTCGGCATATAATGATGGCAATTCTGAGAAAGAGTTGATCTGCTCTTTTGTGAACTCAGGAAAGTATTTTTTTATTGACTCCACGGATTCAATTATTTTGGTGCATTGCGATATAGGAAAATGCCTATAATGCCAAAAACGATATTTGGCAACCATACGGCAAGTATAGCATTCATACCTCCGTTGACTGCGAATGTTGAGGAGACTGTCAGAAATAGAATGAATATAAAACTGAGAACCAATCCTATTCCTATATGCAGACCCATGCCTCCTCTGGTTTTTCTTGAAGCAAGAGAGACTCCTATCAACGCAAGAATGTATGCGGCAAATGGTGTTGCCTGTCTTTTGCGAAGCTCTATCTCAAACTCTTCAGTGTTGCCAATGTTTCTCTCGCGAAGTTGTGTAATATGGTCGTTGAGTTCAGAGGAAGTTAGCATCTCGAAACTCTTTCTCTCTTTCTTGAAGTCAGAGGGAAGGATGTTTATGGTTGAGTCTATCTCTGTGCCTTGCGATATCTTATGGCTGATGCCATCTTTGTCGAAGTTCCATTGTGTATAATTGTTCAACTTCCAACGATTTGATATGCTATCGTATGTAATTGTTTTAGCATAAAGACGTGAGACGAGTCGTTTCTCCTCGTATTTCTCTATGTTGAATCGGTCTCCTGTTTCACGAAAAGAGTAGTATCTGCCGAGATATACAAAGACGCCAGGGGATACCTGCATGTGCATATCGCTAAGGCCTGTCTCCTTTCGTGTTTTTACATATATGTTTTCAAAGTCTATTCTTGTTCTGTTGGCTAAAGGGATAACCTGTGAGCCAAGAAAATATGACATTATGGCAATTATTGTAGCACCTAAAAAGTATGGATATAGCATTCTGCGAAAACTTACTCCGCTTGCCAGTATGGCTATTATCTCGCTCTGCCCAGCCATCTTACTCGTGAAGAATATGACAGCGATGAAGACGAGAAGGGGCGAAAGCATATTGGCATAATATGGGACGAGATTCATATAGTAGTCAAATATGATGGATTTGACAGGTGCATGTGTATCCAGAAAGTCATCCATCTTTTCCACTAAGTCGAAGACTATCACGATACACACGATGAGTCCCACTATGAAGAAGTAGGTGCCAAGAAATTTTTTCAGTATGTAGAAATCTATTTTTTTCATATTAAGTTATTCGATTTAGAGCAATGTCATAATGATTATCTGCAAGCAGAGTATTTGTCGGAGAATTTTCAGAGCTTTTGATATCTGAGTCTCAACAGTTCTTTTTGACAAATTTAGTTTCAGAGCTATCTCGTCGTTGCTCATCTCTTCCATTCTGCTCATTCTGAATATGCGCTGGCATTGTCCAGGTAGGGATTCTATCGCCCGTTCTATGCGGTCTTGCAATTCCACGTACTCCATCAACTCTTCAGGGCCAAGAAGTTCTGTCGATTGGTCTCCATCTGGAGTGATGTTGCTTGCAGCCAATTCATACTCTTGAAATCCTCGTACGACCTTGAGGTGCTTAATCTCGTTAAGAGTTCTGTTGCGTACGCTCTGATAGAGAAAAGAGCGTATGTTGTCTATCTTCTGGAGCGATTTCCGCTGTTGGAACAGAGCAACAAAGACATTTTGTACAATGTCGATGGCTGAGTCGTCGTCCCCGTCAAGTATCTTACTTGCAAATAGAGCTAATGGTGCGTAATATCGATTGAAAATCCATTGAAAAGCCTCCTCGTTGCCCTCCGCAACAAGTCTGACCATCTTTCTCTCTTCATCTCTCGCCTTACTTGTAAGCGCCATAGCCTTCGATATACTCCGCTATGGCGCAAAATTATAAAAAAAAACTATTTGTTGTCTCCGCGTATTTCGCTACGCTTAATCTTGCCACTTATAGTTTTTGGAAGTTGATTGACAAACTCAATTATGCGAGGGTATTTGTATGGGGCTGTGATTGTTTTCACATGCTCCTGAATCTCCTTAGCCAGTTCCTCTCCAGCTCGTTTTTTGTATTCTTCGCTTAGGACGATAGATGCTTTTATTATCTGACCTCGCACCTCGTCTGGAACTCCCGTGACTGCACACTCTACGATACCCGAGAATGTCATTATGGCGCTTTCGACCTCGAAAGGGCTGATGCGGTAGCCGGAACTCTTAATGACGTCGTCAGTGCGACCGATAAACCAGAAATAACCATCTTCGTCGATGGAGGCAACGTCTCCTGTGTGATATAAGTCGCCATGTAGAGTCGTTTTTGTTCGTTCTGGGTCGCGGTAGTACTCTTTGAAGAGACCAAGAACCTTCTTACCGTTGGTCCTGATGACAATCTCGCCCTGCTCGCCCGCCTTAGCATACGTTCCGTCGGGTTTGAGAAGAGCTACGTCGTATTGAGGATTTCTTTTGCCCATCGAACCTGGTTTGGGTTCAGTCCATGGGAGAGTGCATATGGTAAGTGTGGTCTCAGTCTGACCAAAACCTTCCATGAGTTTGATGCCAGTTAGACGAAGCCATTCGTCGTAAACCTTAGGATTGAGTGCTTCTCCAGCAATTGTACAGTATCTGAGCGAAGATATGTTGTATTTCGACAGGTCTTCGCGAATCATGAATCGGAAAACAGTCGGAGGTGCACAGAACGATGTAATATGATATTTTTCAATCATTTTAAGTACATCAGCGGGGTTGAAACGGTCGTAGAGATATACAAAAACGTTCGCACCTGAGAACCATTGTCCGTATAGTTTTCCCCAAACGGCTTTTCCCCAGCCTGTGTCGGCTAACGTGAGGTGGAGCGATGTCTCGTCAAGGTTATGCCAGTACTTTCCTGTGATGATGTGAGCCAATGGATATGTGAAGTCGTGAGCTACCATCTTTGGCTCTCCAGTTGTCCCCGAAGTAAAGTAAAGCAACATAATGTCGTTGTTTTCATTGGCTACTTCTGGACGCACGAAAGTCTTGGCATTCGCTATGCCCTTCTGATAATCGTTCCATCCCTCTGGTACTATTGGACCGATTGATATGAGATGCTTAACTGATGGAGAGTCAGGCATTGCCTCGTTGATGTGCTCAATGACGGCTTCGTCACCACAAGCTACTATGGCCTTTATACCTGCAGCGTTAGTCCTGTAAATAATGTCTTTGGAGGTCAAGAGGTGAGTTGCGGGAATCACAACAGCTCCTAATTTGTGGAGAGCTACAATAGTAAACCAGAACTCGACATGTCTTTTTACGATGAGCATGACCATATCGCCATGACCTATACCGAGGCTTTGAAGGAAAGATGCTGTTTGGTCAGAATAGTGCTTTATCTCAGCAAATGAGTATTGTCTTTCGGCACCATTCTCATCTGTCCAGAGTAATGCTGGTTTGTCGGGTTCAGTTTTTGCCCATTCGTCAACTATATCATATCCGAAATTAAAACGCTGAGGAATTTGGACTTCGAAGTTCTGCATGAAGTCCTCATAAGAGGTGAACTTGGTCTGCTTTAAGTATTTCTCTAACATGTCGGAAAAGGGTATATTCTATTTAAAAACATACACTAATTCCGCTTACCAACTCAATTGACGATGCGAAATTACAAATTATTTTATTTGAGTAGCAATAATGAGTGATTTTTTTTAACTTTGCACTCGTGAACGGGGCGTAGCTCAGTCCGGTTAGAGTACACGTCTGGGGGGCGTGTGGTCGCTGGTTCGAATCCAGTCACCCCGACATTGGAGTAATAGTCTGAAGTACAGATTGTTGCTCCGTTTTATTTTTAGAATGTAACTATCAATCGAATCACTAAATGAGCAAATATACGTCGCAAAATGTAGCGTTTTTTTGCATTTTTTCCCTTGTGGCGTGAGAAAAACGTGAGATTTATGGCTTCTATTTCTATATATCACGACTGCCGTAAGGTGCGCTACGATTGCATCGTCAGTTGCATCGTTTGCAAATGCGAAACCCTCGTTAATACGCCAATCGGGAACACCCAACTCTTTTGCCTTTGTAGAAATAAAGTTTTTGCGCTGTAAGGCTGCCTTCTCCGCCTCGTACTGAGCATTTTTGGTTTCCAATGCCTTAATACTCTCCATAAGCTTTGCATGAGCCTCCTCAGCTTTTTTTCTGCCTTCCTCTTGCTTCTTTAGCTCGGCTTTGTACCAAGCGGGCATTACTTCCTCTTCAGTTGGCTTCTTCGGTTCGGGAGCGGGTGGTGTCTGCATAGATGCAATCTTCTCCTCCAACTCCTTAATCTTCTTCTGAGCCTCTGTAGCTGTTGTTGCGCCCGTAGTAATCTGCGCTTTGAGCTTTTCTATTTCCGCCTTCGCCTTGTCCTCAGCTGTCTTCTGAGCGGTGGTTGCCCTTGTGTCGTTTGCCTTCTGCATACTTTCCAAGAGAGGACGCTGTGCAGTAATCACTTGCTCCAGGTTTTCGTCGGTTACGAACCCCATTGCGCTTAATACTTCCGCATGTGCCAAAAGAACGGCATCACCTAAACCCAGCGCACTGTACGCTGTTTTTAGTTTTGTGAAAATTTTATCTTTCATTCCATTAAGTTGTTATAACGAAACAAAAGTAAGAACCATCAACAGATGCCGTTTTTTTATTTAACGCTTTATCTATAAGTGTATTTTTAATAAAAAGCAGACTCTCGTCTGCCTTCCTTTTCTGTTTAATGTCGCTTTATCTAAATTTCAACCCGATGCGTTTCCCGCAGTGCGGGCAATACGTATAGTTCTCATGATTTGTGTTCTCAAACAATTTAACTAATGGCACATCTAATGCCTTCGCAATCTTCCGTAACGTTTTAAGCTGGCACGCCCCCGTCCGGACAATGGAACAAAGGCGAGACTCCGTTATGCCCGTCGCCTCTGATACTGCGGAATATTTTATCCCCTTCTCAGCACATATCTCCTTCAGCCTTAACATCTTTCTTCCCAGCTTTAAATTCAATTGCTCCCCCGCAATGCGGGCATACTACATTTGGAGTATTCCCTAACTCATCGTCCTCGTCTACCAGGAAAGCTACAGAAACACCAAGTGCCTCGGCAAGTTCCTCTATCTTGCGAAGCGTCGGGTTACCATTCTTGAGCATCAAGTATATGGCACTATGGTCTTTACCCATAATATCCGCAAGCTCCGTCATCGTCATGTTATTCTTCTGGAGAATTTTTTTTACCTTTTCCAACATGTGAATATCCTTTCTTTATATACGTCTTGTATAAAATTGAGTTCCTATATACAATCTTAGGTCGCTCGTCAATTACCTCCCATTCAATCTCCTCGCCACAATACGGGCAAGCAAACGTCCCCTTCTGCGCCCGGTATAGCAAATCAGAAGGCTTGCACTTTAGGATACGCGCCATTTTGCGGATGCTATCTAACTGCGGGTTGTTACCTATTATGGTATAAATAGTGTTTCTATTACACCCCATTTCACGAGCTAAGTCGTCTTGCGTCATCCCTAATTTCTTTAACTTGTCCTTTATGTATAACATACATTTAATTTTTTAGAAATGGGAGGGCGTTTGCCCCCCCTAAAAACAAACTAAAATCTCGCAATCACTGCGTAGGTTATGAAGTAGCAAAAGTAACTTCTTGTTTTTGTTTTAGCAAATATTTGCTAAATGTTTAGCTTATCACAACTGAAAATGTTTGTGGCGAGGCTTGCGCCCCGCCCGGTTATTATTAAGTTCTTCTATTTGGATAAAAAATAACGCCCAAAATAGTCCGGATAAAACCAAGTGCCCACATATTTGGACTAAATCGTAGTCGCCCCACCGCTTTACTACTATATGTATCAGCCCCATGGCACCTATAAAGAATAATACTACACACCCCCATTTGAAGGCGGTGTGTAGTTTGGTAATTACCCATTTCATTATTCGTAATTTTCGTATGAATAATCATCCCTATCGTCTGGGTCTTCTCGCACCTCTACGACTTCTTTGTAAAACTCCCAATCTCTATATTCGGAGACTTTTAATACGCCGCCGTTTGCCCTTATCTTTCGCAATAACACTCCTTTAGACATAGCTTCTATATAAAGCCATGCGTCCGTTTCTGTCACTTAATGGGCATCTGAACCTGTTATCATAAAGTAATACCCCATCGCAGACCTCATATCTGCGATGTCGTCTTCTATGCGCTCTTTAAGGTGCTTTATTGATATATCCTTTTGTGCAAAGTTACCAACCATAAACCAACCATCCAGACCTTGTCCTTCTGTCCCTCGCCAGTAGTTTTTGTCGCTCTCTGTCTTAAAACAATCGAGCTCACCCATAATGTAGTTTGCGAGCACAATTGTGTAACCTTGGCAAGCTATTTGCTTTGCGATTTCTTTGATTTTCATACCTTTAAGATTTTTAGTTCATTTTGTTTTTGTTATTTGTTTTCTTTTGCACTACGAATATACAAAAGATTACATTTGTAACAAAATTGTCAGAGTTAAATAATATTAATTAGTCAATACCTACTAAGTTTACTTTCTTAAAACTTCTCCACTCGCCCTTCTCCGTATCGTAGTATGTTTGTAGGTAGTCAGGTCTTGGTCGCTCAAAGCCCATCGTCCGGGGCAGAAGGCTCTCTTTTAACGTCCCATACGAAACCCCCATAGTGTCGTCTACCTTTATAAAGGTAAACTTGCAAACCTTCACTGCGAGCTGAGCCTTTAGCTTCAAGTTACGCCAAGCGCACCTTAACGCCTCGCTCATTGTTAGTCCATTTCTTTTAACAAAACTCCACGCCATATTCATAAGGCTTGACAAATTGTAATTTCTTGGTTTCATAACGCTTTTGTATCAAGTTTGTTTTTGTTAACAATTTTATTTAACGATGCAAATATAGCCAATATCCCATTTATGCAAATTTATTCGAGTTGAATAACGTTAATTGTATTATTACGTCTATACAACTAATATATGCCCAAACTCGCCTTGCTGATAGGTTTTGCACGTAGTACCTTCCCAAGGAGGCATCCTAACGTATAGTAACGGCTTGCATCTATAAGGTGGTTATATGCGTCAACGGACTTGTTGATATAATTTCCGTTGAGGTCTTTGTCCCAGACGTAGTTACGTAGTTCCTCTTGCGCTTCACTTTATCGTATTTTTAGTCAAACATTATCCTCCAGCAAGACCATGTGCTATACGACTTTCTCTCTGCCGCTTTCTGTGTTCCTTACCGACAACTTGGTTGCCCGCCTTTGACACTTCCTCTGCCATACGTCCCGTTACAGATGACGACCCGTTTTTGGTGTAATTTGGGTTGTATCTTCCACCTAAACTTCCCGTCGACTTTGCTGCCATACTTCCTTGTGCGTTTTGTTTATCGTTGGCTCTCTCAACAAAGCCCGCATTTGAGGTAAACTTCCCTTGTTTGTTCTTCCCTACGTTGGAATATCCGTCCACATTTTTATATGCGGGCTTCCTTTTCGCTTTGCTTGGCATATAACCTCCTTTTTTTGAGGAGGCTTACGCCTCCCCACGTTAATGTATATTCTTCTCTATAATACGACCGAGGTCGTACACTACTTGTTCTGCCTCGTATTCATCCACCTCGCCGTCCTTGCCGACAACGGGATACGTTATTACGTTGTCATCGTCGTCTACAAATACCTCGCAGTGGGCGCTCTTAACTTCTACTAATGCAGAGTCTCGGTTTTTATTGTAACCTACAAAGAAACGGATGGCGTCGTATTCTATTGGCAACGTATTATTATACTCGTCCGTAAGGACGTATCCGTTGTCGTCAATCTGCACCAGCTTTTTCTCGGTCGTCGGCTTTACCTCTCTAAACTCTTGCGTTTTTTTGCCCGCAAGAATCAAGTCGAAGTATTCTCGCTTGATAATTAGGTTTAAAACTTTCATCTCTGTTTGTTTTTTACCCTTATCGACGCAAACATACGTCAATAAAGGTCGGTTAATATTAGGTTTATTTTACTAAAATATTTAATGTTGTTTTTTCGCAAATATAGACTAATAGTTTTACACATACAAATTTTTTGCCTTATTTTTTTGCTTTTTTGTTTTGTCAGTCGTATATTTGCGGGAGTAAATTAAATACGTTTGTTATGTTACAAGAAATAGTAAAGAGTCTATTAAAGGAAAGAAAAAAAACAATGCAAGACCTCGCCAATGCGGTGGGGTTAACACAACTCGGTTTGTCTCTCCTATTAAAGAGAGAGAATCCATCGATGTCCAAGGTGTCGGAAATTGCGAAATATTTAGGCGTTTCCGTTGCTGTGCTGTACGGTGAGGAGACCAAATGCTCAAGTTCCTACATTGTTTGTCCAGACTGCGGTCGGGTTATCGCTGTATCTTTAATTCCTCGATAATAAATTGAAGCGCTCTGTTCGTATGGTATCGGAGGTCGTAGCTCTTTAGGTAGTCCGTTAATACATTTCGTATTATCCCCGTTACTCTCCACCTTGTTATTCCGAGATTAGAACATATCACATGACGCAAGAAGCGTATGCTCTTCTTCCCTGCAAGAGCAGATGGTTGATATAAGTACATTATTACGAATACCAGGATGCGTCGCCTCATTGGTTTTCCTATCTTTTCCCCGCTTTGTTCGCTCTCATACTTTTCATAAGCGTGCTTTATTTCTGTTATTTGGTTCTTGTTTTCAATCAATGGAAGAGGCTCTAATAAAGCTTTTTCTGCTCTATTTGCGCCCGCTGTACGTACAAGTCGTGCAACTTAGTTATATCATCTATGCTTATTCGGTAAATTCATTAGTTCCTATTTTTAAACTTCGCAGAAGACCCGCTTGGTCAATGCGTTATTTCCTAAGTAGTTTTGAACAATCTGTACGAATTGTTCAAACAACTGCACACCACATATTCATAACCCTCGTTCCGCACTAACTCCGCCCTCTCCTCTTGCAGTTTGGACTGCTTACTTGCCCGACTCATCGTTTTCATTTCGATGCACAAGGCGTGGAATCCTTTACGGGGAACTAAAAGTATCAAATTGGATACGCCTGCCGTCAGTCTGTTTCAAGCAGCGAGTAGGTATTTCCCTCAATCCACGCCCCCTCACGCAGGGGGCGTGGATTGAAATAGTAATGTAAACTTTATAAAGTTATTGCAAATTAATCGTACATGTTAAGTGTGGTATTATTTCACCTCAAAAAAATATTTCAATGGTTTTGTAACGTTGTGAAATATAAATTGTTAACTTTGCCCCCGTTTTGAGAAAATCGTATTAGATGCACAGGGTTAGTAGGAATTTAGATTAATATATAGACAATAACAAAGATGAAAAAAGCATTGATGGTGCTTCTGTTTTGTGCTCTCGTGGTTACAACGGTTGCTCAAGAGAACAGAAAACTTAGTAAGGAGCAAATCATGAGTATGTCGATTGAAGAACTCTCAGATTTGCCATTGGAGGAGTTGATGCAGGCAGTTGAGACACTCGGCGTGACAAGTGTTGATGAACTTTTTGCTCTGATAATGAACAAAAATGTCTCTTCTGCATCAAAGAAGGATGAGGATGCGTTTAAGGTCCCATTATCGTCGACGGCTATCACATACGATGAGATTCGTTCTTATGGCGCAACAACTCTTGAGGAGGCGCTGAAACTTGTTCCTGGAGTCATTGTTCAGCAGAAAGCAAATGGTTCTTTTGATATTCACATCAGAGGTTTGAACAATATCCCCGACAACCAGATTCTTCTCTATGCTGAGAACTCAAATGCATTGATGTTGCTTGATGGTCGCCCTTGTCATAACTATGGCATCGGTGGCGCCAATCTTGAATTTCTTCCAATATCTATCGAGGATGTTGAACGTATTGAGGTGATTCGCGGTGCCAATTCTGCTTTGTACGGACAGAACGCAGTTCAGGGATTTATAAATATCGTGACCAAGAAACCAGATAGTAGTGAGAATATGGTTTCAGGTTCATTCCAGGTGGGAAATCAGGCCACGATAGTTGGTGATTTGGCGTTGCGCAAAGCCTTTAATGATAAAATAGCACTTGGTATCTCTTATAACATGCAGAATAGGGACCGAGAGACCGATTTGATATATGCATTGCCAGGTGAATATGGTTTGCCAGACGAAAATGGTCAGTATGTAAAGTATATAGATGCTAATGGTGATGGAACTCCAGATACACCTGAACTTACTAATCCGATGAGGGAAGGGAAGTGGATGACTGTTGAAGAGTTGGACAAGGCAATGCAGTTGAATACTCTTACAGGGGCTATTGCTCATGTCTGGGATCAGGATTTTGATTTCAAGAATCGTTTCAAGGATCCTAATCTGGCACGACACAATTGGGGTGTTAATGGATATGTGACTTTAACTCCTAACACAGATGCCCGTGTAGATCTTACGGCTGGATATGGTGAGCAACATGTGGCTTCCCAGACACTGACTGAGCAATTCCATTCAATGTCGTACCGTAAGTATAGAGGTGGGTATATAAATCTCGTTGCCCGCTATAAAGATTTACATATTTCTGCGTCGTATGACAGAGGTCCGCAGAATTACCTTGAGGGTATGCCTGAGTTTAATAGCTATAATTATCAGGCATTTGCAACTGCAGATTACGATTTCAAAATCACCGATTTTCTATCTGTACGACCTGGTCTATCATGGCAGTGGATTAAGTATTCCGACAGGGCTGAGCCTCGTGAGGATGGTGGTATCCTGAATGATGAGGGCGTTTTCAGAAAATATGCACCTTCATTGCGCGCTGACTTTAATATGAATGGTTTCAGAACTCTCCTGGCAGTACGTTCTGACAAGACAAACGCTCCAGACAAGTGGAATACATCTATACAGGCAGCGTTGAGCTATGACGTCAATAAGTCTAATTTTGTCAGACTTGTATATAGTCATGCTATGCGTAGTGCCGTAATGCTCTTTGCAAATTCAACCTATTCAAGAGCGCGTGAGACGCTGCCATATAGAATTAGATTTGAAGGAAACAGAGATGTAGACTTGATGAATCTTGATTCTTATGAGTTGGGTTACAGAACTCGTCCTACCAGTAAGTTGCAAATCGATTTCGAGGCTTTCTATTCGAAGTCAAAGGATTATGGAGCACTCATGTCGAAAGAGACATCAGTTGTGATACCTATTGAATTGTTCCAGGCTGCTATCCAGGATTATTCTACACTTACTAATCCTATGGCGATGCTTCAGTATGTTGATTGTATGTCGACAATCAGATATGAGAACCTGCCATACAAGGTTAGTCAGATTGGCGCATCGGTTGCAATTGACTACATCATATCGAAGTCGTTTGTTGCACGATTGAATCTCAACTATCAAAAGACAAAAATTGATAATTACTATATATACAATCAGGCAAAGGCTATTGAGGAGCAGATTACAGGAGCGGAAGGAGGAGCTCTTGTTAGAGCTATTGGTATAGCAAAAGCGGCTTTGACAGCCATGTCAAGCGGTAAAGTCGAAGATTGTAATAATCTTATATGGGATGGCGTCAAGAGTGGTATGCTGTATCAGGTGAATGATGCGAATGGTGCGCCTGTTGCATATGGTGTGCGCAGTTCTCAGTTTACCATTGATAAGTATGAAGATGGTGTTGAGAATAAGGCTACGCCTAATATCTATGGTTCTCTTGGATTGATTTATAAACCATTGACTAATCTTCAAATATCATCGGTTTTGAACTATCTTGGTGAACGTACTTATGTTACGAACTTTTCGGCAGAAAAGCTGAATCCTCACTTCACAGTTGATTTGAAGGTTGGGTATTATCCACACGAGTCGTTTGAAATTTTCTTTAACGCGAGAAATTTGTTTGATAACGACAAGCGTGAGTTCTATGGAATGGATACGATTGGTGGAATTTATACTATGGGATTGACCTTCGGTTTTTAATAAATCGGTATTCACATTATTGTCATTTGGGAGAGACCTAATGGTCTCTCTCTTTTTTATAGAGGTCAGGAGATTTACACGAGACGCACAGCCTCGACAATCTCGACGATGTTGTCAGCTATTCGAAATCGGATATCGTAGTTTAGAAACGGCATTCCGTAGATGCGTTGTGGATCGTTTATATAGCGAGGACGAGGGTCCTGTGCCAGGATGTCTCGTAATGTCTGTATATCATCGTCGGAGAAGATATTTTTTAGAGAGTCGTTCATAGAGACATTCAGCTGTTGGAATACAAAAGGAGCACTGAATCCTCCACGAGCCTCAGGGTGGGAGTCGGTATAAGGAAGGTAAGGCTTGATATCGTAGATAGGTGTGCCATCCATAAGGTCGCTTCCTTTGACATATATTGTTGGACCGACTGGTGAATTGTAATCAATATAGTCAATCATAACAGAAGAGAGACCGATGGGGTTTGGACGGAAGGGGGAGCGAGTTGCAAAGACCCCTCTCTTCTCATTGCCTCCCAAAACTGGAGGGCGGACAACAGGACTTGTTGCCTCATGTTTGTTAGCGGAGAATCCCCAAATTATCCATAAATAATCGACGCCCTCAATGCCTCGAATGAAATCAGGATTTCTGTACTCTTGTTCGAAAATGATTTTGCCTTTCAACGATTCAACCAACCCACTTTGTCGCGGTATTCCAAATTTAGAAGAGAAAGGAGAGTCAAAATGTGCTATTGTTTTCAGTTCCATCCCAGTCCTTTTAGCAGGTTAATAATGCGACGGATAATGGATAAGTCATAGCGTCTTCTAAAGAGCAGAGTTATCGTTGTGACTGGATTTGTGTCGGGACAGAATAGCTTCGAGTCGATAAAATCAGTCGTTTTCACGTTATAGCGATGGGAAGGACGCATATTGCTTCCTGAGCCGTCTGCCCCATTGTTGGAAACAAGCGAGCTGGCAGGATAGACAGTCGGCATGTGGTTCTTAAAACCAGCATAACAGAATCGGATGCTCCACGAGTGGATTTCGCCTCGATGCCACCGCTTCAACATAGGCGATAGGTCGTTGCCTCCTCCTAAGTTGAAAGCACGTTGGATCCTCCTGTCGTTATTGAACGATTGGAAATCCGAGACATCCCAATCAACCTTCTCCCATCTGTCGCGCCACGTACCCCATCCCCATGAGCAGTTGCGCATAATCGTGTATGTGGAGTATGGATATTGATTGAGGGTGTCGATGGGACTATAAGCGCCTATGCTCCATACCTTCTTATCTTTGTAGAAAGCCAAAGCGTCATTCATATAGGAAAGAAATCCTGGAGAGACCACGATGTCGTCTTCAAGGACTATAACATCCTTGTATGTCTGAAAGGTCTCAGTGACGCCACTGATAATATTATGGGCCAATCCCATGTTTTTTTCTCTCAATACAATCTTGACGCTCTTAAAGCCAACTATTTGACAGAGGATGTCGCGGACAGCTGAAACATTGTTAGCGTCCGACTCATCTTTTGCAGCGTCAGAATAGACTATCAAAGAGTAATCCGCAACATTGCTGGAGCGAAGTAGTGCATCAATTGTTCGCTTAGTATGATGAGGCCTATTGTATGTGAAAAGTAGGATTGGCATAGGAAATGCTTTATTGGATGCAAAATTGCACATAAAAATCGTATTTACTATTTTTGTGCAATAGAAAAAGGAAAGATGTTGATCAAGAGCGTTAAGAGAACATTTGTGTTCCTGTTGTTTGTGTTGACAATGGGCGGAGAGGTATGTGGTCAATTGAATACCAACAGGCTACTGCAGATTGGTCGTAATGCAGTCTATTTCGAGGATTATGTCCTGGGAATGCAATATTTTAACAGAGTAATCAATGTTAAGCCTTATCTTGCAGAGCCATATTACTATCGAGGTATAGCAAAATACTATCTTGATGATTTGAAGGGTGCAGCTGTCGACTGCGAGATAGCGTATGGTATTAATCCTTTCTTGATTGAAGCTTATAATCTGCATGGTATCATAAGACTCCGGCAAGGCGATTCAGAGGCGGCCTTGACAGATTTTGAAAGAGGTTTGGAATTGGAGAAGGATAATATCAACCTATTGTTGAATAGTGGTATAGCAAATATTAATCTGGAACATTACGACGATGCTATCAACTATTGCGACAGGGTTTTGGACTATGACAAAAGAAATGTACCAGCCATATTGTATAAGGGTATAGCTTTGGTACAGAAAGGCGATTCAGTGCTGGCAATGACGGAGTTTGTAAAGGCTGGGGAATTAAATAGCTATTCGGCAGACGCCCAAGTGTATCAGGGGATGTTGAATTACCAGATGAAGAACTATACAGAAGCACTTAAAAACTATACACGACTTGTTGAATTGCGTCCAAAGGATGCTAATGTCTATGTTAATAGGGCTATAACATATTATAATCTTGATAATTATGATGCAGCGTTTAAGGATTTAGACGATGCGTTGATGCTCGACGATAAGAATGTGATGGCCTATCAGAATCGAGGAATGCTCAGAGCTGAGGTGGGTCGTATCACAGAGGCAACTGAGGATTTTGGGAGAGTGCTGGCATTAGATTCCGATAATGATATGGCATTGATGAACCGAGCGTTGTTGTACATACAGATTGGAGAGATGCATAATGCCTTGGCAGACCTTAATATTGTCATTTCGCGCCATCCAGAGTTTGGTCCGGCATACTATCAGAGGGCTATTGTTAAGCGCAACCTAAATGATCCAAAGGGATCAGAGATTGATTACATGACGGCTTATACATTTGAGCAGGAGCGAATTAAAAGAGGACTCGCAGCTGGTGAAGATAGTACACAAGTGGCCAGCGGAGGAAAGAATGAATCGAGTCATGGAAAGCGTGAAAAGAGAGCCAGTCGCAGTAGAAACGATGATAGTATGGATAACTACGACAAGATGGTTGTTGTGTCCGATTTTGCTGATAATGATGACAAACTTAAGCAAGACAGGGAGCAAATTAGAGGCAGGGTACAGGACCGAGATGTTATCATCGATCTGGAGCCCGTCTTTGAATTGAGTTTTGTAAGTAGTGATACACTATTGCAGCGACCGAAATATTATGCCAAGAGCGTTGAGGATTTTAATAATTCTAACACCTATCAGAGACGTCTGATGCTGACGAACAGAGAGTCGAATATGTCGCAGGCAGAGAATCTGGATTATTATAATGAGATTAGGGAGTTGAGCAATCAGATAGAATCGGGAGGCGAGGCGGTATCCCAGAGCTTATATTTTGTCAGAGGCGTTCTTCAGAGCCTTGTGATGAGTTACAATCAAGCTATATGTGATTATAATGTGTGTATTCTTCGTAATCCACATGATATAAATGCATTGTTGAATAGGGCAGCGACACGTTTTAAGGTGGTTGAGATTATAAGGTCGATGGATACTCAACCAGAGGCTCCTACTATGGGCGCACAATCCGACAAGAGCAGTGCTACCCAAATTAACACAACGTATCTGGACCTCGAACTGATTTTGGCAGATCTCTCTAAAATTATTGAGATAGAGCCAAAGCTACCAGTAGCATATTACAATATGAGTTTA
Source organism: Marinilabiliaceae bacterium (assembly GCA_021443545.1). Lineage (GTDB taxonomy): Bacteria > Bacteroidota > Bacteroidia > Bacteroidales > Marinilabiliaceae > W3P20-009. Next base: position 33,230 of record JABUTU010000092.1, read on the forward strand.
GTGATGTGTCTCAAGAAAGATTTCGCAAGTGCGTTGTCATTAATAGATAAGTCAGTGGAGTTGGATGATTCATTTGCAGAGGCTTATTACAATAGGGGAATAATAAATATATATCTTGGAAATGATGTCCAGGGAAGTAAGGATTTGAGCAAGGCAGGAGAACTTGGTATGTATAAGGCCTACAATGTGTTGAAGAGATATTTGTCGGATTCAGAAAAGGAGAAGAATTGACGGAGTCGGACGACATAGAGAAGAGGATAGTAGACGAAGAAGAGACGTCTCTGGATTTAGATAATCCAGAGTTTCTTAATGTCTTGACGTTAGTCAATACAACATCCTCATCAGTCTACATGACAGGGCGTGCAGGTAGTGGAAAATCAACGTTCCTAAGGTATATAGTCAGGCATACAAAGAAGAAGACAGTTGTTCTTGCCCCGACAGGCATAGCAGCAGTCAATGTTCATGGACAGACGCTTCACTCCTTTTTTAAAATTCCGTTGTCACCATTTGCCTTAGATGATGTTAACTATGCTGATCCAAGACGGTTAAGGGAGAGACAGAAATTTAATGGCGACAAGGTGAAGTTGCTTAAGGAGCTGGAGCTAATCGTTGTGGATGAGGTCTCAATGGTTAGAGCCGATACATTGGATTTCGTTGATGTAGTATTGCGAACATACCGAAGACAACCGAAGTTGCCTTTTGGCGGAGTACAGCTCTTAATGGTCGGAGATGCCTTTCAGTTGGAGCCTGTAGTCAAAAGAGAGGAGTGGGATATACTGCGTCGTTTTTACAAGACGCCATATTTCTTTGGTGCGAGGGTGTTTTGTCAGATACCCTTGATTCAGGTGGAATTAAGAAAGGTGTATCGTCAAAGTGAACAGACATTTCTTGCCATGCTCGACAGAATACGTATGGGTTATGCAACAGGACAAGATTTATACTCAATAAACACTCGATATGGCAATGTTGAAAAGGTGGGATATGGTAGTCGCGATTTCGTTATCACGTTGTGCTCATTGCGAGCCTCTGCAGACTCCATTAACGAGGAACATCTTGCAGCTATAGATAAGGAGGAATTTACTTATCGAGGCGAGATAGAAGGAGATTTCCCTGACAGTATAATACCCACGAATATTGAACTAACCTTCAAGGAAGGGGCTCAGGTTGTTTTTGTTCGAAATGATCAGGAGCAAAGATGGTATAATGGAACATTGGCGAGGGTGGAGGAATTGCAAGAGGATGGTGTTTGGGTGCGTGATGAGAGGCGTGAGCGTTTTTTTGTTCAGCCGTCAGTGTGGGAGAATATTAAGTATAAATATAACGAAGAGAAGCATCAGGTTGAGGAAGAGGTCATTGGTACGTATCGACAATTGCCGTTGAAACTGGCTTGGGCAATTACAATCCACAAGAGTCAGGGTCTGACATTTGATAATGTTAATATTGACCTTGGACGAGGGGCTTTTGCGTGTGGACAGACGTATGTCGCATTAAGTCGCTGCCGAACGTTGCAGGGAATCACTATGCAGCAACCATTACGAATGGAAGATATCTTGACGAATGGGTTTGTCAGGGAGTTTGCAAGAAGTGCCAATGATTCTCAGCTCATACAATCGGAGTTGGATAAGGCCAAGAGCGTATATCTATGGCGACAGGCTGATGAAGAATTTCGTAATCTGCGGACAGATGATGCTGTCCGCCATGCAGCGGAGGCAATAGCACTACAGCCCGATATTATGAAGCGTCCTGGTGTAGCTCGACTTATAGCAAAACGGCTACGAAAGATTAATCAGTTGGATGAAGAGCTCCAGCAACAGATTGAGATGCGCAAAGAGGAACGCGAGCATATGCGGCAGTTCGCTGAGGAGTATATGAGGTTGGCAATTGAATGTAGAGCTAAGTATCATGATGCTCGCAGTGCAATAGCTAATCTGGATAAAGCCATACGTATTTCACCCGATTATGTCGAGGCGTTGACGATGAGAGCAGACCTGTATACCTCGCAGAAGAAATATGAGAATGCTTTGGAGGATTGTAAGGCAGCCTTAGCATACTCGCAGAATAATATCGACATATTGGTACAGACGGCGGATATTCAAGTGGCGATGAAGCACTATGAAGAGTCGTACAAAACATTGCATAAGGCATTTAGATTAGCCCCTGAAGATGTTAGGATTCTAAAAATGCTTAGCTTTGTATGTTTGAAATTGGGAGAAGAAGAAGAGAGTATGATGTACGATGGGATTTTGGAAAATTTAGATAATTCTGACCTCTTAGATGATTAAAAGCATGAAAAGATTAGTGTTATTACTATTGGCCTGTGCGGTGGTGATTGCACATACCAAAGCGGATGAAGGGATGTGGGTTCCACTCTTTATCAACAAGAATATTGCTGATATGCAGGCTAAAGGCTGTAAGCTGACGGCAGAAGATATATACAGTGTTAACAAAGCGAGTCTGAAAGATGCTGTTGTTATCTTCGATGAAGGTTGTACTGCTGAGTTTGTAAGCGATAGAGGTCTATTGCTTACAAATTATCATTGTGGGTATGATGCGATTCAGCAGTTGTCATCTGAGACAAATGATTATCTCAGCGATGGCTACTGGTCGAAAAGTGAGAGTGAAGATCTGCCATGTATCGGTTTGACTATAAGACAATTGCTGAAGATTGAGGATGTGACAAGCCAGATTCTGAAAGAGACCTCTAAGGATATGAAAGCAGAATTGTTGACGGCGACAATTCAAGAGAATATCGAAAAACTCACGGAGCAGATGGAGGAGAGCATTGGGCAATCGTGTCAGGTCGACATTGAGTCGTTCCTTGCAGGTGAGCAATATTTGGCGTATGTATACCGAGAGTTTAAGGATGTTCGTTTAGTGGGAGCACCGCCTTCGTCTTTGGGAAAGTTTGGCGGTGATACAGATAATTGGGTATGGCCTCGACACACGTGCGATTTCTCAGTTTTCAGGGTTTATGTTGCTCCCGATGGGACACCTGCAGAATATTCTACGGTGAATGTGCCCTATAAACCTGTGCGCCATCTTGAGATTTCGACAAGAGGAGTCAGAGAGGGTGATTTTGTTATGGTAATGGGCTATCCAGGAAGCACAAATATATATGCACCGTCATCATATGTTGAGATGCAGAGGAGTTTCGTTCTTCCTGCTTGTGTTGAACTACGTACGGCAAAACTGAGAGTCATGAATAAGCATCAGGCGAAGTCACAGAAAGTAGAAATACAGTATGCTTCGAAGAATGCATCGACGTCTAATGCGTGGAAGAAATGGCAAGGCGAGATAAGAGGTATAACGAGGAGTCATGCTGTAGAAAAAAAACGAGAGGTCGAGAGAGCGCTTAAAGAGACGGGCATAAGCGAAGTAATAGCTCGTATTGACAGCATGTACAACGATAGGTCGGAGACCTCGTATGCCAATATGCTACGAGGACGTAGTATGCTTGCAGAGGTTTTTCGAGGAGGTGTTGAGATGATGAGTGTTTCACGATATATCAAATCTCTTGGAAATAATCCAACAGACGATGAAATTGAGGAGGTGAAGGAGAAGTTGCGTTTGTTCTATAAGGATTACGACAAAGGGGTGGCAACAGAGATGGCAACAGAGGTGTTGAAGGTAGTCCGTAAATACATTCCAGCTTCTTTATTGCCAGAATGGATGAAGAGTGATAAATCTATCCGTACGGCTGTTGCAGACATGGCCAGGTCGCGCCTCATGAGCGAAAAATGGGTTATGTTGAGGTTGGATAAAAGAGAGTTAGCATTCTTGAAAAGGGAGAAATCGTACCAATATTTCGAAACCATATATGACTTATATCGGACGGGAATAAAGAACTTTGCAAGATTTAAAATGTCTACATCGGAACTTTATGCAAACGAGACGCGATTGGCGCAAGCAATAATGAACAAATCAAGAGAAGCAGGACAAGAGCGTATGTCTGATGCCAATTTTACTCAAAGAGTCTCGTATGGACAGGTGATGGGTTATGAAGGTTCAGATGCTGTTGTCTACAGGTCGTATACGACATTGGATGGACTGATAGGAAAATTCGACGCTGGAGCACCTGACTATAAAATGCCCGAAGGGTTGAGGAAGATGAATGAAAAATCGGACTTTGGAGTCTACGCCGATAAGGAGGATGGAAGGCTTCATACATGCTTTATTTCGACGTGCCATACAACAGGAGGTAATTCGGGTAGTCCAGTGCTTGACGCCGAGGGGCGACTGATTGGCCTGAATTTTGATAGGGATTGGGATGGAGTGATGAGCGATTATTATTATGACGCATCACTTGCACGAAATATAGTGTTAGATGTGAGATATTTGTTATTTATAGTAGATAAATTTGCAGGAGCACAAAACTTGGCGAAAGAGATAATAGGAGAGTAATATGTCAAATCAAGAACAAAATGTTAGACAATCTGTTCCAGAGCCAACGTTGAGAAGGCTTCCTTGTTACCTCACATATCTGCAGTTAGCACATAAAGATGGTGTGCGATTGATATCGTCGACGCAGATAGCACGAGATATGGGAGTAGACCAGACACAGGTGGCAAAAGATTTGTCACATACGGGTGTGGCTGGTAAGACAAGGGTGGGCTATGAGGTGGAGCCGCTGATAGAGAATCTGGAGACCTTTCTTCGCTTTAATACTCTCGACTCTGCCTACGTCTTCGGCGCAGGAAGTCTTGGAAGAGCTCTTCTCGTTGATCACGGACTAAAACAGTTCGGACTCTCGATAGTTGCAGCGTTTGATGTCGATCCAGATAAGGTTGGTCTGAATATAGGCGGAGTGAATATCTATCACTTGGACAATTTTAGTCGGGTGAAACAGCCAGATGTTCACATAGGTATTCTGACGGTTCCTCCAAAAGAGGCACAGAGCGTGGCCGACCTCATGGTTGAGATGGGTATGAAGGCAATATGGAATTTTACTTCAGTACGCATAAAGAGTCCGGAGGGAGTTGTTGTCCAAAATACCAGTCTCTATGCTCATCTTGCAGTTATTTTTAATAGGCTGCACGAGAATATATTGTAGGGAAGTTCTGAAAATCCCTATAACAAATAGAGTGATATTACGTAAAAAAAAATGACATAACGAAATATAGAATTTAACTATGAAAAAACTCTCAGTTGTAATTGTCGCACTCTTTATCGCGGCAAATTCATTTATAGCTTCGGCTCAGACGGTTCAAGAGAAGGTGGATGCTAAGGTACAGCAGGCCACAACAGCATTTGAGAATGCAAAGGCTAAGGTGGATGCTATTAAGCAGAAGCAAGCAGTGGCAGATTCGTTGATTAATAAAGGCGATGAGCTGATAGAGAATGGTAAGCAGACAATAACAGAGTTGACTGCTGAGCGCAAGCAGATGGTGAAGGATTTTGCGGCTGAGCGTAAGGCTTTGTCGAAATCGCTCAAAAGCGATGATAAGGGTGAGGTGAAGGCAGCGCAGACTCAGATCAAGGAGCTCGACAAGCGTTCAAAAGAGGAGTTGAAGGATATCGACAACAAGATAAAACAAGCTCAGAAGGATATTACTAAGGGTGAGGCAAATATTACTAAGGGAGAGGCTCAGATGAAGGCCACTTCGACAGCACTTGATGCAGCAATAGATAAATTCAATGCTGCTGCTGAGAAGTATGAGAATGTAACTGGTCATCGTGCTATACGTTATGATGAAAGTGATAATCAGGATAAGAAGAGCAAGAAGGATAAGAAAGATAAGAAAGAGAAGAAGAACAGTCGTCATAGCGATGAAGACGAGGATGTGGACGAGTACGATGAATAGTATTTAATCATGGAGTTTAAAAACGGCGCATATTTTATCAGTGGCATAGATACAGATTGCGGAAAGACGTATGTGACGGGCCGCTTGGCCGCTTATCTGCGTCACCGGGGTGTCTCTGTTATTACCCAGAAACCCGTTCAGACAGGATGCGAGACTGTGGCTGATGACTTGGTTGAACATCGTAAGGCTATGGGATGTGGTATGTTGCCGGAGGATAGAGAGGGACGAACGTGTTCCTATCTATTCCACAAGAATGTATCGCCAGGTTTGGCAGCAAGTCTTGAAAACAAAACGATTGATATAAGAAAGATTGATGACGATACTGCCTATCTGTTATCTCGCTACAGTGTTGTTCTGGTAGAGGGAGATGGCGGTCTTATGGTGCCATTAGCGGATGGTTGCTTGACAATAGATTATGTTGCAGAGCGTTCTATGCCATTGGTTCTGGTTGCTACTTCAAAGATAGGTAGTATCAATCATGCTCTTCTAAGCATTGAGGTTTGCAAGCAAAGAGGGGTTAATATGCAAGTTCTTGTCTTTGACAGATTACCTCAATACGAACAAGCTGTTGCTGATTATGCCTTTGATCAGATTGTCAAATATGCTAAGACATCGTATCCTGATGTAAAGATTGTTGATTTTCGTTCGTCCGATAGTTTCTGGGGAAAAATATAGGGTATTTTGACAAGTTGCTTTTCGTCATGTTGTAGCTCTTCAGAAAGTGAAATATTTCGAGAAGTTTCCACGGGGCTTGCATGAATGACAAATTAAAACAGAGAGTATACAGGAGCTCTATAGATAGATGTTTTTTATATTTATTATAACATTACTTCTCTATCTTGTCGCTTGTGGATATTTGTGCTGGCGAGTGTGTCGCACCTTCCATTCAAGAGTGGCAAGGTATATTGTTGTGTCATCTTTTGTCCTCTTATCGCTACTGTTTTTTATCAGCAAGTTGATATCAGGGGGAGCTCCATTATGGGTAAATAAGATTGTCTACATTGTAGGAACAGGATGGCTGGTATTTGTTCTTTATGGAATATTGTTGCTTACAGTGACAGATATTGCGAAGCTATTATCCCGTCGTACGCTCGATGAGAAACGACATACGTCTCTGAGTCAATTGGCCATGATAGCTGTCCTTGATGCAATGATATTGTTTGTGGGATATGAGCAAGCCATTACTCCGAGTGTTACGACATACCATATGGGGGACAAAGATATGCCACGAATTGCAGTTGTTTCGGATCTGCATCTTGGCTATGCGGTGGGAGAGAGCGATGTGCAATGTCTCGTTGATAAGCTGGAAGAGCTGGAGCCTGATATTCTTATTATTGCAGGCGATTTGTTAGATGGAGATATAGCTCCAGTCGTAGCATGGGATTTAGGAGAGCCACTAAGAGATTATAAGCCAAAGATGGGAAAATATTCCGTGATGGGTAATCATGACTATATGAGTAATCCTGATGTAGCCAAAAATTATGCTCAGTCATTAGGAATCGAGTTGTTGTGTGATACTTTCGTAACTGTCGGACGCTACAGTATCGTGGGACGGGATGACCTGACTTCAATGTGGCGAAGAGGAAAAAGGACTGAGTTGAAGAATCTGGTATCTAATGATACATCGAGAATTATAGTTGTTGACCATCAACCCCTAAGAACTCTTGCCGAGTACGAGAGAGATAGTGTTTTTTTGTATATATCAGGACATACACATGGAGGTCAGGTATGGCCGATTAATATGTTGACGCGGATGGTATATGAGATGGATTATGGGATGTGTAAGATTGGAGAAGGTGACCATTATGCCATCGTGACATCTGGATATGGCACTTGGGGACCGCGAGTTCGTTTGGGGACAAAGAGTGAGATAGTTATCATAGAGTAGAGAAAGATGGTTCTGCCTGCTGCAGCGATTGTTGACGAGCTTAATGGTGCGTTGGCAAAGCATAATACGATTATACTTACGGCACCGCCAGGAGCGGGTAAGAGCACATTATTGCCCTTGACCATATTAGAGGGTCTTGATGCAAAAGGAGTAGATAGAGGTAAGATTTTGATTCTTGAGCCTCGCCGTCTCGCAGCACGTTCCATCGCTCAGCGAATGTCCGATATGCGTGGAGAAGATGTCGGACGTACCATAGGGTACCGTATGCGATTTGAGTCGTGTGTATCAAAAGAGACACGCATTGAAGTGTTGACAGAGGGCATTCTGACACGTATGCTTCAGAGTGATAATGCGTTGGAGGGTGTCTCCGTCGTCATTTTTGATGAGTTTCACGAGAGAAGTCTTTTCGCCGATGTGGCTCTTGCATTGTGCAGGGAGTGTCAACAGGTTCTGCGACCTGACCTGCGTATCGTCATTATGTCTGCAACAATAGATGTTGATACCCTTTCGACGAAATTATCTGCGCCCATCCTCTCGTGTGCTGGCAGGATGTATGATGTGGAGATAAGATATGAGGAGGAGTGTGTGGCTGAAAATGCTGCACATATGGTGGCGCACGTTATACGCAAGGCTCTCAAGAGCGACGAAGGCGATATATTGGCATTTCTGCCTGGAGAGGCCGATATAAAGACTTGTGAGAAGAGTCTCAAGCCATTGGAGAGTGCGACACTTCACATCATGCCTCTTTATGGCAATTTGCCACAATCTCAACAACGACGGGCTATATCACCATCAACTAACGGAGAGCGAAAGGTGGTGATAGCTACGCCGATAGCAGAGACATCTCTGACCATCGAAGGCGTCAGAGTCGTGATTGATAGTGGACTATGTAAGCAGTTGCAATTCAATCAGAATAGCGGATTGTCACACCTTGATACGGTACGTATCTCAATGGATATGGCAGATCAGAGAGCTGGGCGTGCGGGAAGAACGCAGGCAGGAGTATGTTACAGATTGTGGAGCAAAGCGACACAGGAACGTATGGCGACTAACAGAGTGCCAGAGATAGAGACCGCCGATTTGTCGTCACTCGTTTTGGATTTAGCAAAATGGGGCGAGTCTAATCCAAATGGTATGGTATGGTTAAACGCTCCGCCCGAGCATTCCGTCAGAAAAGCCAAAGAACTTCTTGTTATGCTTGGATGTATTGACGACAAGGGCGTGATAACAGAGCATGGCAAAGCTTTACATAAATTGCCGTGTCATCCTCGTATTGCAGAGATGCTTTTGTCGGCAAAGGATGCAAGTGAAGCAGCCCTGGCAGCCGATATAGCAGCTATTTTAGAGGAGAGAGATCCCCTGGACTCTGAAGAGTCGGTTGATATAAATTTGAGAATAGAGGCACTACGTAGTCATCGACGTAGAAAGAGAGAAGGGACGTCGGGTGGGCACCAAAATGTGCGTCTAGTGAGAATAGCTAAGATAGCCGAGCATTATCGTCGGTTGCTTGGTAGTAATCTGCAAGAAGATAATGAGGGGCATGATTCTCATTCGACGGGGGCACTTATTGCCTCAGCCTATCCAGAACGCATAGCCTCTGCACGAAGTGGAAATGGAGCCCGTTACCTCCTGACAAACGGGACGATGGCCTCTATGTCCGTTAGTGATTATCTTTCGCATGAAGCATGGTTGGCGATAGCAACCCTAAGCTCAAGAGATTCAAACGGAAGAATATTCCTGGCTTCGCCAATCAATCCAATTGATTTACAAGATAGGGTGAAAGAATACGAGAATGTGACGTGGAGTGTATCTCAAGAGCGACTATTGGCGCAGAAAGAATTGAGATTAGGAGCATTAGTATTATCCTCAAAAAGCATGGATAATCCAAGCTTGGAGTTAGTACAAGGAGCTTTACTAAAGGCAGTGCAAAGCTATGGCGTCCGTCTGCTTAACCTAAGGGAAGAACACTTCGAAGCCTTGTGCTGCCGAATATCATCATTGAAAATATGGCATCCTGAGTTGGATCTGCCCGATGTCGCAGATGAAGCACTCTTGTCGGATCCATCATGGATAGCTCCATATTTGGGTAATGTCAAGACATCTGCAGATTTCAGAAGGATTGACCTCGCAGAGGCACTTCTTGCATCATTGAATTATGATTTGAGAGACAAACTCGATAAGTTGGCTCCTGCCGTTGTTGAGGTTCCAAGTGGAAGCCGTATACGCCTTGAGTATTTGCGCACAGGAGCAGCACCGAAATTGTCAGTCAGACTTCAAGAGTGTTTTGGTTTATTACATACTCCAAGGGTTAATGGAGGAGCGACATCTGTTGTGATGCATTTATTGTCACCCGGCTTTAAGCTGATTCAAGTTACTCAAGACCTTGCCAGCTTTTGGAGAGAAACCTATTTCGAGGTAAGAAAAGAGTTGTATAGAAGGTATCCTAAGCATGTGTGGCCCGATGACCCATTGAGAGAAGCACCAACACGAAGAGCAAAACCAAAAGAGCGATAAGAGAGTGTTTGCATGAGCAAAGAACGGCTTGTATAGGGGGATTATATTAAACACTTGTGAAGAAAAATACGCCATTTGTTGAAAATAGCGTTGAAATGTCGCTTATCTTTTGTTACTTTGCACCCCAAATAAGAAGCTACACGACAAATGCGTAATATTATATCATTCATCACGTTCTCATTGGTTCTGTTTATTGCATTCGCATGCTCAGATGAAGACTTCGTGATGAGTAGAAGTTTTATAAATTCAAACACATATTCTGAACAGACAGAGGAAGTTGCTATCGAATTAGCAACTTTCAAGCTGGATTCAGTTCTTACCTCGAGTCAGAATACAGCATGGGTAGGGCGCTGTAAAAAACCTATTATAGGAAATATTGTCAGCGAGTCCTTTGTTAAGATAGGAATGCCTGCTTTTGTGGAGTGGGAGAGAAAGGAACGTTATGATTCTGTTGAGTTCATTCTTCGTCATACTGGCGCTTATGAGGGAGATACTATGAAGGAGATGACAATAGACATTCATCGCCTTGCACAGCCTATACGTTTTGCAGAGAGTGAGACCTATTTCTACAATAAAAGAGAGTTTCGTGATTCTATATCAATAGGAAAGTATACGTTCAAGCCCCGACCAAAGTCGCGTCCCCGCGTTCACTTCCTTTTAAACGATGAGTTTGGTCAGGAATTGGTTTCGTTCATTAAGAATGTTACCGTGATGGGGACATCGGTGGAGAAGAGTTTTGAGGCTATGCTGGGAGGTATTAAGTTGACTGCAGGCGACGAGTCCCAATCTCTTTTAGCTTTCAGAGCCGACTCGGTTAAGATAATACTTCATTCTCATATATCTGGTCTTGAGAGAAAAAAGATAAAACGCATTTTCTCAATAACTGAGAATGAGAAGCAGTTCAATAGAGTGTGGAATGAGGAGGTAGAAACGCCTTTTGACCGGTTGACAAGCCGAACAGTGCAGGTCAAGGAGAGTGAGTGTGATTCGCTTCGTCATAGTCCGACCTTTGAAGGATTGGGGTATTATACACGTATTAACTTTCCATCGCTTGAAGATGTTGTCAATAGGACGCAATATGCCCATGTTGTTAAGGCGACTCTGACCTTGTGCGTCGAGAAGGGGTCGTTTGATAAGTATCGCATACCAAATACATTCTACCTAACAGAGGTGAACCGCTTCAACGTCTTGGGTAATTTTGTTATTGATAACTCCCGTTCTGTAGCAAGAGCTCAGGTCTATAGAAATATCCTGGATGAGTCGCAGCTATATTATACATTCGATTTGACATACTATATAAATTCTCGTTTGTCACAGGGGTATATAGAACCTACAGATGGGTTGGTTCTGACGTGGGGGTCAGGGATGTCTCCAACAAACTATGACTTTATGGTTTTCAACGGACATGGAGTTATGGAGAATCGTTCAAAGTTGGATATAACTTACTACTACTACGATAGAATCGATAGGTAGCAGATTGCAAAATGATTAAAAGAAGATGGTAAAGTACATTGCATATATACTATCCCTTGTTGTTACTACATTTGTGGCAGTAATAAGTTTGGAGGCACAAAATAGTACCTCGTCGCCATATTCACTTTATGGAGTAGGTGTCCTAACCCCACAGGAGGATGCCACCTCGATGGCAATGGGTCATTCAGGTATAGCCCTGGCACCAAACGATTGGCTTGATGTCGCGAACCCTGCAGCGGTAAATAATCTTGATACCTTGACATTTTACTTCACTGCTCAAATGAAGTTGTTTTATGCACGTGAGTCTACAGAGCATGATCACCAGAGTGTCTATAGTGCGAATGTGGATGGACTGGCTTTCGGTTTTAGAGGCACCAAGTGGTGGGGCGCATGTATCGGCTATGCACCATATTCAACCGTAGGTTACCATATGACCGATAATGAACAGTATATTTCAGGGACTAATACGAAATATTCTATTCGCTATACAGGTTCAGGTGGTCTCTCAAGAGCATTCTTCAATAACGCATTCACGTTGTTTGATCACTTGACACTTGGAATCAGCGCTGGAGCTATATGGGGATCTATAACGAAGGTAGAGACGGCACTCTTCTCGCAGTCGATAGGAGGTGAAGACATTTATAACACGAAAAAATATACGATGAATAACTGGTTCATCGAATATGGTATGCAGTTTAACTTCAATATCGGAGAGAATAACAAGTTCCGTTTTGGAGCAGTATATAATAGAAAGACGAGTCTGAAGTCATCATATGACCATATAGTAAGCAACGATGTGTCGAATCAGTTGTTCTTTGATGATGTCACTCCGTTGAAGGCAGACTTTACAGTGCCAGAGTCGTATGGTGCAGGTATCAGCTATCAAAGAAAGCGTTTTACTGTTACTTGTGATGCAAAGTATAATAAATGGGGTGACCTTGCCAATTCCAAATTTAGTGAAACGGCGCGTTTTGTTGACAACTGGTCCATAGGCGGTGGTGCAGAGTGGGCATTTGGTAACTATAATGATATATTTATAAAGCGTATCAAGTTACGTCTTGGCTATGCTTTTGAGACAAGCTATCTGAGTCTTGGTGGTCGTAATGTGGATCATTATAAAACAGATGTCGTCACATGGAAGGATAAAGATGGAGTTGTTCATACTAACAACGTGACAATTCCCATTATGAATGAGAAGAATTCAGAATTGGACTCATATGCTATAACAGCGGGTATAACGATACCAATGGGCAGGTGGAGTAATGCCATTGTTATCGGGTATGAGTACAGGAATCATGGTACGGAGAATATGGGAATGGTGAAAGAGCGATTCCAGAATTTCAAATTAGCTATAAATATCCGAGAAACGTGGTTTGAGAAACGTAAGTTTGAATAATGGAATTATGCGGATATAGATTGTTGTTAGCAAGCAACTCACCACGTCGTCAGGAGCTGCTCCAACAGATGGATGTTGATTTCGAAGTCTTTGTCAAACAGGGTATCGATGAGAGTTATCCTTCTGATATCCCATCTGCACTTGTCCCTGAGTATCTTGCGAAAAAGAAGGCTCAATCATATAAAGAAGATTTGAGCGATGGCGATTTGCTTATAACAGCAGATACCATTGTTTTGCTTGAAGACAGGATTTTAGGAAAGCCACACGACACTTATGAAGCTAAGGAGATGCTTGGGGCTATATCGGGAAGGTCTCATAGAGTCATAACGGGAGTCGCATTGACGAGTAGCGATAAACAGATTTCATTTTCAGAAGAGACAATTGTGAGAGTAGGAAAACTGACGATTAGTCAGCTGGATTATTATATACAGAACTACAAGCCTTTTGATAAGGCAGGCGGATATGGCATTCAGGAGTGGTTCGGTCATGTAGCAATTGATGCTATTGAAGGCTCCTTTAATAATGTTATGGGGTTGCCTACTCAAAGAATTTTTGCTGAGATATCATCTTTTTAATATATTTGCAATGCGTCTTGCCATGCAGTTGTAAAGGCGTAAGATTCAAAATGTTGTCAGGAGGAATTGTAGGACCAATATCCTTCGTAGGTGTTAATCTGAAAAATCACAAAGATGGCCGAGAAATTATACTATTCCATAGGAGAAGCAGCCGAAGAACTCGGAGTGCCAACAAGTACTGTGAGGTATTGGGAACAGCAGTTTTCAATATTGAAACCTCGAAGGAATAAGAAGGGAGACCGTTTTTTCTCGCAAAAGGATATGGCAAATCTGCGAACCATATACATATTGGTTAAGCAACAAGGATTGACGATAGCTGGAACTCGTAAGAAACTGAAGGAGAACCCAGAAGGGACGTCTCATAATGCCGAAATTGTATCGCGGCTCAACGCTATTAAGTCGGAACTTTCCGAATATATCGACATCCTGAATTCATAAATCGGAAAGTTATGACTGTAGCAGAGCTAATAAGAATTCTGGATGGTTATTTTCCTTTGTCAACGCAAGATAGTTGGGATAATTCAGGTCTATTAATCGGGGCGGAGGAGGCGTGTGTTGAAGGAGTACTACTTGCTTTGGACGTAACTCAGGAGGTCATAGATGAAGCAGTTGATCGTCATTGCAATGTGGTTCTATCTCACCATCCACTGATATTTGATGGTCTCAAAAGGTTGACAACAGAGGAAGAGCAGCAACGCATAGTGGTTAGCGCTATACGCAAGAATCTGAATATAGTGGCTATTCATACCCCCTTGGATAAGTCATTAGAGGATGGAACAAGTGCAACACTTGCTTCAATGATAGGTCTGAGGAATTGCAGAGTGTTGATTCCAGAATTCTGCAATGGTCAGCCCGTATATGGGTATGGCGTGATAGGTGAATTGGAGCAACCTCTCTCTGAAGAGGAGTTTCTTCATCACCTTTCTGAAAAAGTTTCACCGAGCGGAGTTTTGAGGACTAATGGATTGACAAATAGGGATATAGAGAGGGTGGCAATATGCACAGGTTCGGCATTTGAATTTGCAGAAAAAGCATACGAGAGTAATGCTGATGCCTACATAACCGCAGATGTTAAGTACCATCAGTTTCAGCGCTTTAAGGATATGCTCTTGATTGATATGGGTCATTTTGAGAGCGAGGTTATTTGTATGGATATTTTTTTGCGTGTTATCAACAAAAAAATTCCTAACTTTGCGCTTTGCAAATCCATAACATCACAGAATATAATAAAATACTACATAAACACAGATGGCAAGTAACTCAGCATCATCAAAAGAGGTTTCTACAGAGGATAAGCTCAAGGCTCTCTATGACCTCCAGCAGGTATACTCAGAAATTGATAAGATTCGCACATTAAGAGGAGAGCTTCCTCTTGAAGTCGAAGATTTAGAGGACGAAGTTCAAGGATTGCAGACTCGAATAGAGAATCTTGAGGATGACATTAAGGGGTTGACGGATGAAGTCTCTGCTAAGAAGAATGAAATCAAGGAGGCAGATCTTCAGATAAAGAAGTATGAGTCGCAACAAGATTCTGTACGTAACAACAGAGAGTATGATGCAATAAGCAAAGAGATAGAGTTTCAGAACCTTTCGAAGCAGCTTTGCGAGAAACGTATCAAGGAGTACTCGGTTGAAGTGAAATCAAAGAAGGAGTTGTGTGACGAGAACAAGGAGCGTCTCAACGAACGTATGCAGGATCTCGAGTCGAAGAGAGCAGAGCTTGATAATATCATTGCTGAGACACAAGCTGATGAGGATGCACTTCTCACAAAGGCAGAGCAGATCAGCTCAGCAGTAAATGATGAGTATCTTCTTTCAGCTTTCAATAGAATCCGTTCAGGTGCGCGCAATGGTTTGGCAGTAGTTACAGTTCAGCGCGATGCCTGTGGAGGTTGCTTCAATAAAATCCCGCCACAACGTCAGCTCGACATCCGCCTTCATAAGAAGGTTATCGTATGTGAGTATTGTGGACGCGTTTTGGTCGATGAAGCTATTAAAGGCGACGTAGAATAAGCAATATGATATGGAATATAGGCTGCCACCACAATGTGATGGTAGCCTTTTTATTTTTTTTGATTATGGTAGAGATAGATGGTAAGATAATATCGCTTGATATATTCTCCAGAAGGTTCTTGTGCGATTTGCAAAACTGCAAAGGTATATGTTGTGTTGAAGGTGACTCAGGAGCTCCGCTTGAGAAGAAGGAGACGGAGATTCTCGATAGGATATATCCGCAAATTAAACATTTGTTGGCCGAGAAATCAAGAGAAGAGGTTGAACGTCAGGGTAAGTGGGTTGTAGATGAGGATTGCGATTTTGTGACTCCGATTATTAATGGGGAAGAGTGTGTCTACGCTATTCATAGGGATGGTGTGGGGTGGACCTGT
Organism: Marinilabiliaceae bacterium; assembly: GCA_021443545.1. GTDB lineage: Bacteria > Bacteroidota > Bacteroidia > Bacteroidales > Marinilabiliaceae > W3P20-009. The sequence goes on from JABUTU010000092.1 coordinate 49,264, forward strand.
GCTATAGAAGAGGCATATAATCAGGGAATAGTGGATTTTAAAAAGCCTATATCCTGTCATCTCTACCCAATACGTGTTAGACATTACAGAAAATGTGATGCACTGAATTTTCATGAATGGTCTGTCTGTTCATGCGCTTTGAAATTAGGTAAAGAAAAAGATGTGCCTGTTTATAAGTTTTTGAAAGAGCCCCTTGTGAGAGCGTATGGAGAGAGTTTTTTTGAGGAGTTGGAAAAGGTTGCAGTAGAAATTGAGAAACAGTCGGTTAGAAGGTGATAAAAGACTCATAATGCTGTCCATAGCAATGTAATATCCATTTTTGTGTCCTTTGTACTTAAGTTCAGGCTGTGAATATTCTCAAAGGTTAAGAGGATGTTAGATTGTGTTGTTTGATATAGATTTGTGTTATTTGCGATAATTTATAAGTTATAAACATTGATTGTTGACAAATTGTAACTATATTTGCGTGCAATATGAAGAATCGTAAATATTATCCATTTGTTTTGACGGCTTTAACGAAGTGGTTTATAATGGGAATTTTAATATGTCTCATATTTATTTAGTTTGCTTTAAGTGCAACATCGAGTTAAGTATATCGTGTAACTTTAGACAATAAAACAATGAAAAAAAGTTTTCTATTAACAACACTTATTGCAGTAGCGATGTGGGGTAGTGTTTCTCCTGCAGCGTCGCAAGAGAATCTGTCGTTAAAAACAGAAAGTGGTTTTGAAGCAGGGATTGGCGCAGACCTTGTCAGTCGTTTTGTATGGCGAGGAATGGACCAGGAGTCGGGAGTCTCTTTGCAGCCGTCTATGTCGTTCTCGTGGCCATGCGGATTGACGCTTGGTGCATGGGGAAATAGCAGTATCTCAAGAATATCTCTGAATGAGGTCGATTTTACGCTTGAGTATGAAATAAGTGGATTTAAGGCTTTGTTTACGGATTATTATTGGGGTGGCGATTTCTCTTCGTTCTCTGAGGATCACTATTGTGAGTTGACCTTAGAGTATTGTTTTGGAGAAAAGTTTCCTCTGACGATGAGTTGGGCATCTATGCTATTTGCAGGTGAGAATGGTGAGTTAGATGAGTATGGTGACAGGATGTTTTCTTCTTATTTCAATATTTCGTACGATTTTGACATTAAGGGGGTCAAATTGTCTCCATCAATAGGTTTTAATCCTTGGAAGAGCCAGTACGACGACGATTTCTCAGTTATGGATATAGTATTGAAAGTCGAGAAGGAGGTTCATATTAACGATAGTATCACATTGCCTGTATCAGCGCAGCTAATTGTCTCGCCAGCTATGGATAAGTCGTATCTTGTTTTGGGCTTATCGTTCTAAACAATAAGTCAGGTTGTCTATCTGAATTTTGTTACATCAACGTCTTCGAT
>JABUTU010000097.1 GCA_021443545.1 Marinilabiliaceae bacterium
GCCAATATAGCTCAGTTGGTAGAGCAGCTGATTTGTAATCAGCCGGTCGTTGGTTCGAGTCCGACTATTGGCTCTCATATCGCTCTTTGTTTTGGCGATATGCACCAGCCGGATGGCTGTCTATATATAACGTTGCGGTAATAGCTCAATTGGTAGAGTGTCAGCCTTCCAAGCTGAATGTTGCGAGTTCGAGTCTCGTTTGCCGCTCTCTCAAAAGCGTACTCCTCAAATGAGTACGCTTTTTTATTTGCTGATAACGTTTACTTTTTTAGCAGGGAATTCTCTATTTAATTGCTTTTAGTCAATTAGTGTTTTATCTTTGTATGATGAAATCTGAAACCTGATGATTCCAGATTCATTTTTTATTGAACCTCTATCGTTCGAATCTTCATATGTTCAAATATAATAACATACGCGCCTTCATGACCTCCGTGGTGACGTTGACAACCGTAGGTGTCTGCCTCATCCTCATCACTACAGCATATATCCTCTCACGTTCCGTAATATTCTCCAACGCTAAGGAGACTCTCATGCGGCAGGCTACAACAATAGCTAACGAGGTCTCTGAGGTTATCACTATGCGTAATCGTCAGGTCGCCTTGCTGGCTAATGATAACACCTTCGATTCGTGGCAGTCTGACTTCGATGTCAACTCTCCCGAAGTCCATAACTCTGTCGCTAAGTTCGTCTCTATGTTCAAGGGCGATCCGACGCTCAACCGCTTCATCATAGGCAATGGCGAGGGTTCGGGTATCACATCGGAGTATAAAGTCGTGGATCTCTCTTCTCGTAATTACTATACCGAGACTATGCAGGGCCATTTAGGCTCTCTCGACCTCCGCCTCTCGCAGTCGAACGAGACAATGTCGGCTATGTACTCATACCCCCTGAAAAACAACCAAAAGGAGTTGATAGGTGTCTTGACCATTGGCGTCGATGCAGCTATATTCACGGAGATTGTTAAGAGTGTCGAGATCGGAACTGAGACACCATATATCATCGATACCACAGGTCGAATCGTAGCTCATGAAATCAGTGAACTCGTCATGACGGAGGCTAATATCCTCGACGAGACATCTCGTGGTCTCTTCGTGAAACAGGCTGTCGGCGACCAGAAGCTCGGACTGGGCTCTTACATTCGTCGAGAGGAGACTATTGTCGCTGCTTATGCACCCGTCAGTGGAACAAACTGGATTGTCATTGTCCCTATGAAACAGTCGGAGACTCTCCAAGGGGCCTACCACATTCAGGGTTGCATGGCTCTACTGATGCTCTTCGCAATGCTGCTATCCTTCTTGCTGGCCGCTTGGGTGGCACGCTTCGTATCAAAACCAATAGGTGTTTTGAAGGCTATGACCGATTCGATGTCGAGTGGCGACCTCGTCCTCGCAGATGTTGTCTCTCGCGAAGAGACAGATAAAATTCTCGCCCGTAAGGATGAACTCGGAATCCTTTGCCGTAGCGTCGTATCTCTTAATGATAACCTAACATCGACTCTCAAGGATATCAAGAGCGCAGTCAATAAGATGGCTGATAGTGCTGTCGTTATTGACGACACTGCAACGATTGTGGCTGATGGCGCTACTCAACAAGCTTCTGCCACTCAGGAGATTACCTCTACTATGGAGGAGATGGTCTCGATGATCAAACAGAATGCCTCGAATGCTCGTCAGACTGAGGATAGGGCTAATCAGGCCATCAGTAAGGGCGAGGAGGGTGCTCAGATTGTCCTCACCACTGCCGATGTGATGCACCAAATAGGTGATAAGACAAAACTCATTGAGGAGATATCTCAGCAGACTAATATCTTGGCTCTCAACGCCTCCATCGAGGCTGCACGCGCTGGTGCTGCTGGCAAGGGATTCGCTGTCGTCGCTCAGGAGGTCATAAAACTCGCTGAGGTCATCAATGATGCAGCTCTCCAGATTACACAACTCAGTCAGCAGGGTGTCCGCCTGGCCGAAAATTCAGGTAAGGCCGTTGAGGCTCTTCTGCCTGATGTCAAGACCACAGGCTCGCTCGTTAAGGAGATCGTGACAGCAAGCGCTGAGCAGGAGGCTGGCGCTGAACATGTCTCAATTGCTATGCAACAGATGGATAAGGTGACACAGGTTAATGCGAAGTCGTCGGACGAACTGAACCGAATGGCTGGCGACCTCAACGCACAAGCCAATAACTTGCGTAAATCCCTCGAAGTCTTTAAGATTAAATAGGGTTTGTTGTCGTCGTTTTCGTTATTCGTTATTGTCGTTCTGTCGTAATATCGAAATAATGTTATAACGAAATATTAACGACAAAACGACAAAAACAAAAATTCCTCCTGACAAAAATCAGAATCCGACGCGCTGCACGGTCATCAGCTTCTCCGAAAATTCTTTGTCGCCTGAGGCATTGACGAAGTCGGCTTTGCATAGTTTGACATTCGTCAACCCCTTATCGGAGGCTCTGTAGGCGGCTTTCGACCATGTGCGCTCGTAGAGGTTGCGTATGAATCGGGCATTGGCAAACTCTTTCGATGCCATGAAACCCTCGTCCAGACCATTGATATACTCTCTCACCGCTGGCTCCAGATCACTCTCTACCTCAAAGCTCTTACGTGCCATACTCATGAATATCTCAACAAGCTGCTGGCGTGTGTAGTTGCTGAACTCTAAGATGAAGGGCAGACGGCTGCGTAGGCCCGGATTCACCTCCATCAAGTCGCTCATCTCGTCGGTATAGCCCGCCATGATAATAACCATATCGTCGCGATGATTCTCCATCTCGGCGATGAGTGTCGTGATGGCCTCTTTGCCATATCCCTTCTCTGAATCACCCTGACTCAATGAGTATGCCTCATCGATGAAGAGTACTGAGCCGTAGGCATCGCGACAAATCGAACGTGTCTTGGGGGCTGTCTGTCCGATATACTCGCCGATGAGACTGTGGGCTTCATACTCGAAGAACGATCCCTTGCTCAGCAAACCATTCTCTTTGAAGATCTTACCGACGATGCGTGCCACTGTCGTCTTGCCTGTTCCTGGTGAGCCAACAAAGCGCATGTGTATGCAGGGACGGTCAAGTTTGTCGTTGCTGACGGCAAGTTTTATCTGCGATACTATCTCATGTAGCTGCTTCTCGATTTTCTCCATTCCAATGAGCTTGCTGAGTTCTTCGAAGCCTGTCAGCTCGACACTCTTCTCTTCTGCCATCTCCTTTAGGTCGTCACCATTCATAGTATCATAGTCGACTGGTGTGCTTCTGTTGAGTGCCTCTTCATCGTGTGAGGTCTTACACCAAACCATCTCGTTGAAGACCTTGTTGGCTGTGCGGAGGCCATAGAAACGTCCATCCATCTTTTCGCGGCATATCCTGTCGTAGAAGATGTCAATAGCTTCGTTCTGTATCGTCAAGTCCATCTGCCATGCTCTCATGACAGCATAATCGCGCATCTCAAGCTCGCTGAAGGGTGGTACGCTGATGGTCTTGACCTCGGTCACATCCTCCATGATTTCGCGGAATGCATCGAGTGCCTTATGCGACAGATAGGGTATCCGGAACATAAATAAGTAGCATTGCTGCAGTCGGTCGAGGCGCTTTATGAAGGAGCGTAGCTCATCGTGTTTCACTTTGTCGAGGAAGTAGGTTAAGTCAAACCCTACCACCTTATTGTAGTTCTCTTCATTCCAAAGTGTATCAATTATTGTGTCTACTGATGTGCATCCCATCTTATCTTCTTCTCCTATGATGTACTCCAGTGTGCTGTCCTTCGCTTCGGGGAATAGTCCGATGCGCCCCATCATATTGCTCGTGATGGCTATCATCTTGCTGAACCCAAAGCCCGCATCAACAGATATCAGGTAATTCATGGCACGGAACGAATCGATATACGTCTTATCTTTGACTCGCTTCATGGCATTCGATAGGGTGTTGCAGACACTTATGTACTCGGTGGAGCCTATCAGATAGGAGAAGAACTCATTCATGACCACCGCATTGTCTGAATCCTCCTCATTGATGAGTATGGTGATGGCATTGGCATTGTTAGGGTAGAGCTTCATGAATGCTCCCATGACGAGACTCCAGCACTCGGAACCATTGAGTGCCTGTATCTTTAAGGATATGAACGAGTGATAGTAATATGAATAACTCTCAATGACGCTATTGCCAAGTTGTTCTATCAGTCTTACTGAAACTATATCGCCCTGATTGTATTGGGCATTTAAAAAATCCTGGTTAAAGCAGATTCGAACAAAAAAATACTTCATAATATTCTGGTGTGGGATATAAATTCTCCCTGTAAGTTTCTTAGATTGTATTTCGACTCGCCCATATCATTCATCTGCCAATATACATGTGGCTATATGGTGCGTGTCTCTTAAAAATAAGGTTTCTACGAAAAACATCTTAACTGAAGTGTAGATGCTTGTTCCCTTTGTTAGAAATCTCTCAATATCAATACGTTTAACAATACCAAAAAGGATGTATCAGAAAAACCAATACATCCTTTTGGGTTAATGATATCCTATAGGCTATTAGTATGTAACCTTAGGTTCGAGGGTCTTAGCCTGCTCGATCATCTTTTCAATCTCTGATACAGAAGGAACTCGGTTGCAGAGGTTCTTCTGGTTGTTCACCTCTTCGAGCTTTGGCTGAAGATTTGCTGCAACACGATGACGGAACTCCTTGACTGTGTCGACGCCACCTGCCTCGAGGAGCTCTGCAAACTGTCCTGCTACTCCGTTGATGCGGAAGAGGTCAGCGTGGTTTGTCCACTTGAGAATGAGCTTCTCTGATATTCCTGTAGCCTCTGCCATCTGAACGCGACCCTTCTTGGTTGCGCACTTCTCGAGGAGAGCCTCTGTTGTCTTTACTCCTTGTGCGATGAGTTTCTCTGCATACGCTGGGCCAATGCCCTCAATTTGATCAATTTTGTAAGCCATAATTAATTTAGTGTATATGATTATTGTGCAATTTTAACGATTTTTTATCTCCGATGCAAATATTTGCGAAATTATTTGTTGACGAACGCTCCCGCTAAGTCTGCCCTGAGCCCCTCTATCGCTCGCGTGATGTAGAAGGTTGTCCGCTGCGGCGCATCCTCGAGGATCTTACGCCCAAGCTCCAGCGACGAGGCCTTCGGATTCGTCTCTTTCGCCTCTTCCGTAAGCAGCTTCACTACCTCCTCCTTGGCCCGCAAGATGCGTTTCCACGAGGCCGACGAGATGTAGATCTGCATCGCCATGTTATGCTCAAACTCTTGACGGATGGAGGTCATCAGCAGGGTGTGCAGCTCCATCGCAGTGTTGACATTCATCTGCTCTCGCTGTACACTCGCCTCAGGTGATATGCGCTGAAGATAGAGCGACATGCGCTCGTAGGCTTGTAGGCGCGTCGGCATGACATCGGCTGAAAAACGTAGCCGGTATTCATCAAACCGCCGGCGCTCCTCTGCCCGGTGAAACAGGTAGACTGTAAGGACTACCGCCCCAACACAGATGCCAAGTGCTATAATAAGCTGTATCGTAGTGATTGTCATGAATCAAATCATTTCCCTCCGTAATACGTCAGAATGATATAAGTGTTACGATTTTTGTCCTAAAAACGAAAAAAAAGAGCAGGCGCGAGTATAGTTTGAGAATTACGTCTTTAGCTTAGGATAAATCCTTTTGTATAGAAAACAGAAAAACAGGCACCTGCTCTCTCTAATATGTAAAGGTAATAAAAAATATGTGTCACGACAAGTTTTTTCTCTCCTTTGTGCTGCTTAGCACACCTCAATTGTCTGGTTCTTCATGATAATCTCTTCATTATCAACCAGAAATCGTATCATGCGCACGAGTGGCGTGAAGTCGCCCGTCGTAGTAGGGTAGAGGATGGTGTTCCGACAGATATCCTCTCTCTCGCTCTCTCCTGCTGGTCCCGATGCCTTGTCGCGAACAATAATCACCCGTGGGGCTTCATATAGCTCTTTGTCGCTGATGACAACATCTATCATCACCTCATCCGCTCCGACGATGAGATGACCGCCGTTGCGAAGCGCCCTGATAATCGCCTCATACGCGGGAGAACTATCCATTACGACCATCACGCGACGGGGGTGTATCTTGCGCTGATTCTTGCGTCTGCTATTGTTCATGCCACTCATGGAATGCTCTTCCATACGACGCTCAAGGTAGTTGTCTGCCATATTTTTCTGTTTGTTTCGATATCTATTCTCGTGGTATCAGATAAGAGCATCAAAGATATTGCAAATACATTCAAAAAGTGTAATTTTGCGTCGGAAATTTGCCAATGTAGATATCGGCAAACAATGATGATAACACTATAGGATATGATGTTTGAAAATCTGAGCGAGAAACTGGAACGCTCACTAAAGGCTCTTAGAGGTGAAAGTACCATCACTGAGCTCAATATAGCGGAGACGCTGAAGGATGTACGTCGAGCTCTTCTCGATGCCGATGTCAACTACAAGGTAGCTAAACAATTTGTCGACAATGTCAAGGAGAAGGCTCTCGGACAAGAGGTTCTCCGTAGCGTGAAACCAGGTCAGCAGATTGTCAAGATTGTCTATGACGAGCTGACGGCTCTCATGGGTGGCGAGGCTGTGGATGTCAACCTCAAAGGTAACCCAGCTGTCATCCTGATGTCGGGCCTCCAGGGCTCTGGTAAGACAACATTCACGGGTAAGCTCGCCGGTATGCTCAAGAGCAAACGAGGCAGAAGCCCTATGGTGGTTGCTTGCGACGTCTATCGCCCTGCCGCCATCGATCAGCTTAAGGTCGTCTCTTCTCAGGTCGGTGTCCCCGTTTATGCCGAAGAGGGTAATCAAAACCCTGTCGAAATAGCTAAAAAGGCTATCTCTGAGGCTAAGTCAATGGGTTGCGATGTAGTCATCGTCGATACAGCAGGCCGCCTCGCTGTCGATGAGCAGATGATGGACGAGATCGAGTCGATTAAAAAGGCTATCTCTCCTTCCGAAACTCTCTTCGTGGTCGATTCAATGACGGGTCAAGATGCGGTCAACACAGCTTATGAGTTCAACCAGCGTCTCGATTTCGATGGCGTCGTGCTTACAAAACTCGATGGTGATACACGTGGCGGTGCCGCTCTCTCAATCCGAAATGTCGTCAATAAGCCTATCAAATTCATCGGTACTGGCGAGAAACTCGATGCTGTCGATGTCTTCCACCCTTCTCGTATGGCCGACCGTATCCTCGGTATGGGTGATATACGAACTCTCGTTCAACGCGCTCAAGAGCAGATCGATGAGAACGAGGCTCGTAAGCTGACTAAGCGTATCGCTAATAACCAACTCGACTTCAACGATTTCCTCTCGCAGATTCAACAGGTTAAAAAGATGGGTAACCTCAAGGATCTCGCCAGCATGATTCCAGGCGTCGGTAAGATGCTTAAGAATGTCGATATCGATGATAACGCTTTCAAGAGCATCGAGGCTATAATCGGTTCTATGACACCTCACGAGAGGAAGAACCCTTCGGTCATCGACGGCTCACGTAAGAAACGTATCGCGGCTGGTAGCGGTACCTCAATTCAGGAGGTCAACCGTCTCCTCAAGCAGTTCGAGGATACTCGTAAGATGATGAAGCTCATGACCGGTAAGACGGGCGCTAACATGCGCAATATGCTCGGCGGTATGATGCGTAAACGCTGATAATTACTTAGTAACAGAAGGAATTTTTATATATCAATCCTTATAGAAAGCTCTCATAAATCAAGATATATTAAAATGCAACTCATAGATGGTAAGCTGACCGCTGCAACAATCCGCCAAGAGATAGCAGCTGAAGTTGCTGCAATGGTGGCTCGCGGCGAGAAACGTCCCCACCTCGTGGCTATTCTCGTAGGCCATGATGGCGGTAGCGAGACGTATGTGGCGAATAAAGTCAAGGCATGTGAAGAGTGCGGCTTCAAGAGCACTCTCCTCCGCCACGAAGATGATATCACTGAAGAGGCTCTCCTCGCTGAGGTGAAGCGTCTAAACGACGACCCAGATGTCGATGGTTTCATAGTCCAACTGCCTCTGCCTAAACATATCAATGAGGAGAAGGTGACGGAGGCTATTGACCCCCGTAAGGATGTCGATGGTTTCCATCCAGTCAACGTGGGCCGTATGACCATCGGAGCCCCAGCTTTCATCTCGGCTACTCCCCAGGGCATCGTCAACCTGCTCCAACGCTATAACGTCCCAACAGCGGGCAAACACGCCGTCGTTATCGGCCGTAGCAATATCGTGGGCCGTCCTATGAGCGTCCTGCTCTCGCAGAAGGGGCTCGACTGTACCGTGACCGTTTGTCATAGTCGCACACCAAATATCAAGGAGATATGCCTCCAGGCGGATATCATCGTGGCTGCCATCGGAAAACCAGGCTTCGTCACCGCCGATATGGTCAGGGAGGGCGCAACAGTAATCGATGTCGGGACAACGCGCGTCACCGACTCAACATCACCTCGCGGATGGCGCCTCAAAGGGGATGTCGACTTCCAGAATGTCGCCCCTAAATGCGCTTTCATAACTCCTGTGCCCGGCGGTGTGGGTCCTATGACTATCTGCTCGCTTATGCATAATACTCTCCTCGCTGGTAAAAAGGCGATATATAAGTAATTTCTGTTCGAAATAATATCACTTGAGGGTGTCTCGAAGTCTACGCTTCGACTCACCCTCTTTAGTTTGATATTATCTTATAGCTTAATCAAATATATCCCCAATCTCCTCTTTCTTAATAGCTTTGCTCAAGAAATCAAAAAAGGGGGGAATACCCCCCACTTTTCTTCAATAATAAAATGCGCAATCTCTGCGTTGTTTTTTAATGGTGACGTAAATTTAATAAAATCATCTTATACTCACATAGGAGATGTTCATTTTTTACCAATATTTTATTATCTATTCATAAACTGACAGAAAATCTGTAACTTCAACCCCTGTTATATACTCATTAACAATGAAGGAATTAAAAGCATTCTCACTACTCATCTTGGCTTGTCTGGTGCAGAACTCTCGCACTGAAGCTCAACTCGTCATCAACGAATTCATGCAGTCGAATGTCGAAACAATCATGGACGATATCAACGAATTCCCTGATTCATGGGTCGAACTCTATAATGCTGGGACGGAACCTGTCGACCTCTCGCTATATAGCATCGCTACCGATGAGGATGCCGCTAAGGCTTATCAGCTGCCCTCCGCTATCATCCCTCCCGACTCTCACATCGTGGTCTATTGCGATAAAGAGGCTAACGGTATGCACTCCGACTTCCGTCTCGAGAGCGGTAAGAATGGTGCCATATATCTTTTCCAAAATGGTCAGCTCGCCGATAAGATAACCAAAATAGCTAAGATGCCATCGCCCGATGTCGCTTACGGTCGCGAGAGCGATGGCGCCGAGGTATGGGGCTATCAGCTGACAACAACTCCCGGCTCCAAGAACGAGGGCGGTCTCTCGGATATCATTCTCGGTAAACCCATATTCAGCCCCGAAGGCGGCGTATACGAGAATGCTTCGTTCAACGTGACGCTCTCGCTCCCCGCCGATGCTCCCGCCGATGCCGTCATCCGCTTTACCACCGACGGCTCTGAACCAACAGAGTCGAGCTCACGCTACTCAGAACCGCTCTCCCTTAGCTCATCAACGGTTATACGCGCCAAAATCTTCGCTCCAGGGGCTATATCTCCCGTCTCAACTGCTCAGTCATACCTCTCGCTCGGCCGAAAAGTATCGCTCCCCGTCGTCTCGCTCGCAATCAATAGCTCCTATCTCGATGATAATAATATAGGTATCTTCGCTAATAACAACTCTAATTCGTCGGTCGACTGGCGACGCCCCGTCAACTTCGAATTCTTCCCAGAACCCGAAACACCGTCAGCTCTCAACCAACTATGCGAGACCCGTGTCAGCGGTGGCGCAAGTCGCGGCGTTCAGTTCAAAAGCCAGCTCATATATGCCAATAAACGCTTCGGCGAAAAACGCCTCGACTATGAGTTCTTCCCTAACTCAAAACCTGGACTGACCGATTTCAAGAGTATCATGCTCCGAAACGCTGGTAACGACTTCGACTACCTCTATTTCCGGGATGCCGCCATTCAAATCAATATGGCTCAGCACTGCGATATTGATTGGCAAGCATATCAGCCTGTCATAATATTCATCAACGGTCAATATCGCGGTATGCTCAATATCCGTGAACGCTCTAACGAGGATAATATATACTCCAATTATGACGGCCTCGAGGATATCGATATGTTCGAAAACTGGAACGAACTCAAGACGGGTAGCTGGGATAACTACAACGAATTCAAGGCTCTCTATACAAAGGAGAATGTCACCTTTGCCGAGCTGGATAAATATATGGATATCAGCGAATTCCTGAATGTTATGATTCTTAATATTTTTCATAACAACCTCGACTTCCCCGGCAATAATATCGTTATGTGGCGACCTATTGAGCAGGACGGTAAATGGCGCTGGGTCGTGAAGGATACCGACTTCGGTCTCGGCCTATATGGACGTAACGCCAACTATAACTACCTCTCATGGCTCGATAACCCCAATTACGATAAGGATAATAATTGGGCTAACAAAAAGGAACACACCGACCTCTATCATGCTCTCATTAATACTCCTGAAGGTCGCGACCTCTTCCTTAATAAATTCATTGTCTATATGGGCGATTTCCTCAATGGCGATAAACTAAAGCCTCTGCTCGATAGCCTCTATAACAATATCAAGTTCGAATACCCTAACCATCGCAATATGATTAACCCATGGTGGCCTAACCATAGCGAGGAACTCCGTAACGCAAGGAACTGGGCTGTCGAGAGAACCAATAATATGTGGAAGCACTTGCAGGAAAAATTCTCGCTCGGAGCGTCTAAACAACTCGCTCTTAATCGCCTCAACCAAAAGGATGTCGATAAATGCCTCTTCTCATACAACGATATACCTATATCTGATGGTACTCTCAAGGGTTATGAATACGTCGGACGCCATATCGTAATCGATGCAACGCCTAAGAGCGACGATTATAAGGTGGTCGGATGGACCGTATTCAATGGTAAGGAGGAGGTCATATATAAGGGTAGCCATCTCGAACTCGATGTGAATGAGGATATCTCATCATTGACTATCGATGCTATCGTGCGACTCTCGTCCGAACCCGACCTCGAAGACGAGGACGAGGATGATGAGGAGGAGCTGCAGCAGCCTGAAGTGAAACCTGATGATAAACCCGATATGGAGCCCACTGTCTCTCCCGAAGATGCTGAACCATCTCTCGAACTCAACGGCCGACACCTCTCAATCGAAAACCTAAAGGAGGGCGGAACACTATCGCTATATAGTCTCGACGGTCGACTGCTGATGAAACACGTCGTCGTTAAGGGCCCATACGATATCCTCTTGCCATATACAGGATTGTATATCCTCAAGATTAACGGAAAAAGCCAGAAAATATTTATTCAGTAAAATATTTTGTTTTAGTTGAAAAATATAATAACTTGCATCGCTAATAAGTGTAGTATTTGATTATTAGTCTATCGCAATGGCGAATCTTTCAAATAATATACTTGTACAAAGCTAATAGATGTGTAAATAATAAAAATAAATAATATAATAAGCTATGAAGAAAACAATTCTCTCTATTGCGTTACTCCTCGGAGTTTTAGTCGCTTCAAATGCAGAGAACAAAAAAACTGCACTCGTGGTTAATTCCAGCGAGAAGACCAACTATGTCGAGCTGACATCTGACGTGACAATCAAAATCAATACAACAGGCGAGACTCCTACTTTCGATGTTTACGCTAAGAAAACCGACGCAACACCTAAGGCAACAGGCGGAACATCGTTAACAATCGAGGAGGTCGACTTCGATGCTATCGCAACAGCTCTCGAGACAATCGCAGCTGAGAAAGAGGTCAAGGCCATCGAATACTACACCGTCGCTGGCGTTAAAATCGCTGAGCCTCAGAAAGGCGTAACCATCATCAAGGTCCTCTACACCGACGGCACAGCTAAGACCCTCAAAACCATCAAGAAATAATTCGACTCCTTTGAGTCAGGCTTAAAAACCTTTGCAAGCAACCCGCTTGCAAAGGTTTTTTTTCTCTTGCTTTTTCCTTGATTCGATATAGCGATATTTCGATATTACGATATTTCGATATAACGATATAACGATATAACGATATATCGAAAAATAAAAGAACGCAAAAAAAAGAAGAAGAAAAACAAAACCCATAAATCCCCCAATTACCAAAATTTTTTATCTCTCTATAACCATTTGCAAAATTAGGTCGTATACTCGAACTGAAACAAACCTAATAAGAAATTTTAACAACCTAATTGCTATATTATGAGAAGGACTAATAATACTATAATGAAAAAGTTACTACTAACTTTCTTGATGCTTTTATGTATCGGTATGAGCATTGATGCTCAGTCTAAATTGACTAAGGAGCAGATTCTTGCAATGAGCATGGATGAGTTGTCGGACCTACCTCTCGAAACTTTGATGGAGGCTGTTGAGACATTGGGCGTCTCAAGTGTCGACGAGCTCTTTGCCATGATTATGAATAAGAATGTATCGTCAGCATCTAAATCGGAGGAGACAGCCTTTACCAGCCCGCTGTCGTCAACCGTTATGACGAGGGAAGAGATGCGTTCTTATGGTATCAGTACAATAGAAGAGGCCTTTCGCCTCATCCCTGGTGTAATAGTAGAACAAAAGACGAACGGTAACTACAATGTCTACATCCGCGGTTTGAACAACCTGCCAGACAATAACCTGCCGCTCTACACAGAGACATCCAATGTCTTGGTGATGATCGACGGTCGTATCACGCACAACTACGCATCAGGTAACTTGATGCTCGAGACTCTCCCAATCAGTGTCGAGGATGTCGAACGTATCGAGGTCGTTCGCGGTGCAAGTAGCGCCCTCTACGGTCAGAACGCTGTCCAGGGTATTATCAATATCATCACAGATAAGCCAAGCCAGACCTCTAAGATGGTGTCGGGCTCATTCCAGATGGGTACTCAAAATACTGTCGTAGGCGATTTGGCTCTCCGTTTCGCTCCAAACGATAAGATTGCACTCGGTATCACTGCCAACCGTCAGTATCGCGAGCGTCCAACAGATAAGCTCTACCTCATGCCCGCTCAGGGTCTTGTGAAGATTGTCGCTCCCGCAGCTTACGAGCCTGGATGTACAGTCGCTGATTATATCAAACTCTCGGCTTTCGCTAATAACTTCGTGCCAGATATGATTGTCGACCCAGCAACAGGTGCACCATCTGAAGGGGCCGATGTAAGCCAAGGCGGTATGTTCTCACTCAGCGAGCTGCAGAACAATATCAAACAGTTGTACACCGACGGAACTATGTACGACATCCTTGAGGCTGAGAAGCCTATCGTTGGTATGTTCCCGAATGGTAGTGAACTCGCTCGTAAGTCCTTGGGTGTGAATGGTTATATTACTCTCACTCCTACACCAGATGTCAGAATCGATATCACTGGCGGTTACCAACAGTCGTTCGTCAATACAACAGGTATCCTCTCGGATTACTTCAATATCAACGGTCGTGAGGTTAAGAACGGATATGCCAACATCGTTGCCAATATCAAGAACCTCAGTCTTAACATCGGCTATAGTGGCGGTCCTCAGGACTATTGCGTGGGTCGTCCTGCTCTCAAGGAGCATTCTAACCTCATCAATGCGCAGGTTGATTACGACATCAAGATTAGCGACCAGTTCTCGATTCGTCCCGAGATTTTCTATCAGGCAATCTATATGAAGGACTATCCTAACGAGTCGTTCGACTTCAGCGAGTCCTATCACAATATGTTCTTCGATCATGTCGACCTGAATGGTTTCTTCAATCAGAAAGAGAATAACTACGCATTTGCTCCGAGCGTGCGTCTCGACTACCATACTCTCAACAACTGGCGTTTCATTGCAGCACTGCGTGGTGACAAGACTCGCTTCCCTGATAAGTGGAATATGAGCTGGCAGTTGGCTATCAGCAAGCAGATCAACGAGAATAACTTCATCCGACTGAGCTACGGTCGCGCAACACGCTCTGCTGTGCTCATCAATACTTCAGCAAGTTACATCTGGGATCGTACAGGTCTGGTCTCTCCTCAGCAACTCCACTTCGTGGGTAATCCCGAAGCCGACTTGCAGTATTCGGATGCTGTCGAACTCGGATATAGATGGAGACCATCACAGAATGTCTTGATTGATGCTGAGCTCTTCTACTCATTGAGTCAGGACTACGGAGCACTGATGGCGAAGGAGTCGTGCCTCACAATGCCAAAGGCTAATCTCGCAGGTGTCATGCAGGGAATCGTACCTATCATGCAGGGAGTTGCTGAGTATCAACAACAATTAGCTACACAATTAGAAAATGGTGAGATTACACAAGATGAGTATTACGCTGTCTTCTCAGCTTACAAAGATCAATTGATATCCTCTTTCTTGCCGATGTTCTCATCAAACCTCTATACAGATGCTTATATGCAGTTCAACAACCTGCCTTATAAGGTGCATCAAGGTGGTATCAGCGTCAACATGGACTGGATTATATCAAGCAAACTCATCGCTAAGGTAAACCTCAACTATCAGAAGACTATCATAAATGACTACTTTAAGTATAGTCAGAACGATGTTATAAGGAATCAGCTGACAACAGCAGTAGCAACTCTTCAGAAGGGTTTGGCAACATATCAGGATCCAGAGACGGGCTTGACATGGGGTATGTTACCTGAGGCTCTCTACATAGGTCAGAATGGTGGTAATATGCTGACAAGTTGTTATATCGATTTCGATGATAATTGGTTTGAAAGCTTGTCTGAGCAGCAACAAGTTGATTTTAGAAATGCTGCGATATATGGTCAAGGTGCTGCATGGCTCCAGGCTAATGCTCCTGAGTACTATAAGCAGATTGAGGGTAAGGATGCCCAGTATCAGAGAGACCAGGCTGCTGCGCTCTACCTCGGTTCAAAGTATCATGTCGACCACGATGCAGATGATAACCTCTGCGTAGGTAATAGTGCATTCGAGCAGCCAGCCCTCGAGGATAACCATGAGCATAAGGCAACACCTAACTTCTATGGTATGGTTGGTCTGATGTATCGCCCGTCAACTAAGTTGAATGTATCGGCTTTCGCTAACTTCATGACGGAGCGCGAATTGGCAATCTCAACAGCTAACGAGCCTATCAAACTCGACCCTCGTGTCACAGTAAGCCTTAAAGTCGGTTATAAGCCTATCGATGGTTGCGAGATATTCTTCAATGCTAATAACCTCTTCAATTCTGAAGATCGTGAGTTCGGTATCGGCGACGAGGTAGGAGGCCTCTACACATTCGGCGTTAACTTCGGTTTCTGATAAAACCTCCTGAACTTCAGACTTCCAAAATCTGAATTCTAAAATAAATTATACGGGTGTCCGCTAAACATTTTTAAAACATCTTAAAAATGTTTGGTGGACATCAATGTTTTTTGTTTCTCTCATCATTTATTTCATAACTTTGTATGTTATGAAAACAAAAGCTAAAATACAGATTCTGTCAATCTCTGTTGCCCTGTTGGGCGGAGTGCATATCATTGCCACATTCTCTCCTCTGATAAGTGGTGGATTAGAGGTTCTTACACCAGCAAAACAAAATGCAATGACCTATATGAGTCTCATGTGTGGGGCATTGCTAATCGTCTGCGGACTGCTTGTCAATGCCTTACATAGTAAGGTGAGTGAGTTCCGATTCCTCCAAACGCCGTGGCGAATAATTTTGGTTGCCCTATCGGTAGATGCTATTGCCGCAGTGGCTTTTATGCCTCATAATCCCTTTGCATGGCTGACTTTCGTGTTAGTCGCCTCTTTAGTCATAGCTTCCTTATGCAGGAAATAGAGAGGAAAATACCAATAGAAAAAACTAATACCATTAGGGAAAGCTAATACCTAAAGAAAATACAATACCAACAGAAACAATAAAAGCGTCTCCATTGCTGGGGACGCTTTTTATTTTATTGTCTGCAGGTGTGATGCTCTTCATCCTCTCGGACTCAAACCATCACAACCACGCCTGTTCAGCTTACTTGCATTTCAGATTCGTCTCATGGAAATAGACGTCATATATGTGCAAGAGAAGATCGTATATGAGCCCCTCTGTGCCATCGGCATAACGACGAATCCAAAAATACTGTATCGATTGCGATGTATTGGCAAAGAGGTATGTGTCATCCTCGTAGCATGGGTAATCGCCAACTACAGGAACGCGGATATAGTTGTAAGTGCCACTCTCAAGCATATCGTAATACTCATACATCTTACCAGTCTCAACGAGGTTCTGATGGATGGCGAGGGTATATTGCAGCTTAAGTTTGAGGAATTTCTCAATCAAAGGACGTGTCTTATTCACAAATGATTCATCTGTCAAGATTTCATCTGCCAACTCTTTCAATCGCTTGATTGCTGTGATGTTATATTTTCCGTACTCATCCTCGTTGTTCAGATTCCAATAGCTTTTATGAGGTCCAGAGACGTAGAGTGGACATCCGATGAGTTGCTCAACCTCCCTGATGGAAAGCAAATTGAACAGATGTTCGCCCATAATGCGCAGTCCCGAAAATGCCCACGAGTCATAATCGCCATCCTCTCCTGTCGTGTCAAGTTTCTCCACAGCATCGCGGAATGTAGGCTTAGCAAATTTTGAGACGCCATCCCATCCGTCAGTACAATAGAACTTCTCATCTCTGCCCTCAACAGTCGTCATAAAGTAATCGCAAGCAGGATTTGGGTTATCCTCATCCATCTCCTCATCATAGTAATCCGGTTCTACATCATACTGATCGTAATCGTAATCGTCGCAAACCAACCCTTCCTCACCATAATATGTAGTGTATGCCGTATATATAGCCTCATATATCAGATCGTCTGTGCCATCCGACATACGACGAACCCAGAATGAAATCCAATAGTCTCCATATCTGTGATATATAGGAAGGTCTCGAACAAAGCAAGGCTTATTGTAAAGAACACTCCCGTAGTCAAGATAGCCTTCGACGTCTTCATGATTTTCTCCATCGTGAATCGTCTGATATATGACTATGAGACATATCATCTTGTCTTTCAGATATTGGTCAACAAGTGGACGTGTCTTCTCAACAAGGCTCTCGTTGCTAAGTACCTGTCTCTCAAGTGATATGAAACGCTTGATGGCTTCTGGATTGTAATGTCCAAACTCTTCACTCCAAAGGTTCCATCCATTATCATAGTGAGGTCCCGACAGGTAGATAGGGCATCCCAACAGCTCCTCCATTGTCTTTTTGCTGATGAGCGAAGCCAAGTGGCTTCCTGTCAGTCGTACCTCGCTTTCAGGCCATGTGTCATACTCATCAATTATTGTGTGGGTCGTCTTGTTCAGATTCTCCAATGCCCACGAGAACAACTTGACAGCCTGGTCGTTGTGATAATACTCGTCGTCTGTACTTCCTGCAGATGATCCGCTCTTCGAGCCACACGAGGTTAGTAGTGCGAGCGTAAGAAGTGCCAATAAGCCTCTTAAAACACTCTTTTTGTAAATAAAGTTATACATATATATTCAATTAATAGATTTGACTTTTCTCTAAACTAATGACAAAGTTAAGTAACAATTTTTAAAAAATGGCACGATAAGTGTTAAATCTATATATGAGATTTAGCACTTGTGGCACAATCTCTCTCTCAACTGCCTTGCGTGATTCTATTACTCTATGTATCGTACAATGGGTATTTGTGGAGTTTATTATAATTATTTATCAAAAAGTCTTTGAATTATGTGATATTGTAACTACATTTGTTAAACGCATAAAGAGTCAAAATAGTAGTGAATTAAAGAGGAATAAAACTAATATGCGTTCTAATGAACTTTTTGGGTTAAAGATACCCCCCAATAGTGGGATTGCGCATAAATGCAGATATGCTGAACTTCGCATCATGAAACTAATGATGATGAGGTGATTCTATCGATTCGTTTTCGGATAATAGATGGTTCGCTTCTGCATATTGGTGGATGAAAATATATATAACATAAAATAGTAAACAAACAGGGGTGATGAGCCCTATACAAGAAGAAAATCAATAACAATAATTCTAATAGTATGAAACTGAAACTTTTATTTTGTGCAGCTGCCCTTTTGGCAGTCTCTATTGTCACTAATGCACAGACGAAATTCGGCGTTGTTGCTGGTGTGAACATCAACAAGATTCGTATCGAGAAGGAGTCGCTCGACCCAAAGGCTGGTTTCCACCTCGGTGTCTTGCTCGACAAGGAGCTGATTGGCCCTATTCACATTCAGCCAAGTATCCTCTTCACTCAGAAGGGTGCTAAGCAGGATTTGGGTGTGGCCGAGACTAAGATTAAGATGAACTACCTCCAGATTCCTATTGAGGCAAGTCTGCGTCTGCCTCTCGGTCCAATTAAGCTGGCTATCAACGCTGGCCCTTACTTCGCTTGGGGTCTCAACGGTAAGATGGAGACAGAGGGCGAGTCAGGCTTAGGCAAGGTTAAGGTAACCTACGAGAATATCTTCAAAGGTAAAGACGGCGAAGACCCTCTCTACAAGCGTTTCGACACAGGTCTGCGCCTCGGTGCAGGTGTTCATATGTTGGAGCATCTCGCTGTTAATCTCTACTACGACCTCGGCTTCGTGAAACTCGATAAGGAGTCAATCGCCGATGAGTTCGCCAGCAAGAACGGCTCATTCCTAATCTCCGCAAGTTTCGTCTTCTGATTTTTTTTGCCTTTTTCGTTGTTTTCGTTGTTTTCGTTATTGTCGTTATTCGATATTACGAAATAACGATATTACGAAATAACGAAAAAAACCAAAAACTAAAAACTAAAAAAAAAAAAATCTTTGCAAGCCCCACAGCCTGCAAAGATTTTTTCTTCCCTTAACCTCTCTTCAAAATCACTTACAGGTCAAATCTGTCTCATGAAAATAGGTGTTGTATATCTTCACAAGGATATTGTATATCAACCTATCGGTACCATCAGAGTAGCGGCGTGCCCAGAAGTACTGGATAGATTGCCCTGTATTGCCGAAAAGGAATGTCTCATCTTCTAAGCATGATGTCTCTCCGACCATCTCTACGGCGTAGTAATTGAAGTTGTTTTCCACGTATGCATTATACAAATCTTGTAGACAATCTTTCTCTGCGAGGTTCTGATATATCGCGATGGCATAGCGCATCTGACGCTTGAGAAATTTCTCAATCAAAGGACGCGTGAGATTGACAAATCCCTCATCCCTAAGTATCTCATCAGCAAGCTCTCCAAGACGACGAATGGCTAAGATGTTGTATTGTCCGAAACAATACTCACAATGCAGATCCCACTCTTCGTGATGTGGTCCGTTGACGTAGAGCGGACATCCGATGAGTTGCTCTACCTCCCTAATGGTCAGCAACGATGCTAAGTGGCTTCCCATGACGCGTAGTCCCGACTCAGGCCAGTAGTCGAATTCACTCTTTAAGGTGTGGGTCGTCTGGTCGAGCTTCTTGACTGCATCCTTGAAGGTTGGTTCTGCAAACTTCGTGATGTCTCCCCAGCCCTTATGATAAATGAATAGTTCGCCTTCTCTTCCCTCTACCTCTGTGTGATCGTATTCTTCTCCTATCTCTTCCTCATATTCATCATAGTCTCCATCTCCGGCATATTCTTCTTCATACTCCTCAAAACAGTAAATCAAATCCTCTTCATAATAGGTTATATATGCAAAGTGCAATGCTTCGTATATCAAGTCGGCTGTCCCATCCTGACTGCGACGCTTCCAAAATGAGATTATATGATTTCCCACATTGAAGTATACACCTGTATTCTCGTTCAAGCATGGTAGACAGTAGAGAATCTCATCGTCTGTTATCTCGTCTCTTGATAGGAGGGTAGCCACATCTGGACGATGCAATATCTGATAAACGCCAATGAGCATACGCATCTTGCTTCTCAAATACTGATCGACAAGAAAACTTGTCTTGTCAACAAACGCTTTATCACTCAGAACCTGCTTCTCAAGGGAGATGAAACGCTTGATGGCCTCTGGGTTGTAGTGACCAAAATCCTCAGAGTTCAGATTCCAGCCATCGTAGGCACTGTGAGGCCCCGACAGGTAGATAGGACATCCCAATAGCTCCTCCATCGTCTTGTAGCTGATGAGCGAGACCAAGTGACTGCCTGTGACGCGTATGCCGCAATCAGGCCAGTAGTCGTATCCTGCAAAGGTGTGAGTCGTCTTGTCAAGATTCTCCAACGCCCAACGAAATGTTGTGAGAGCCTGCTCATTTTTGTAATAACCCTCATCAACACTCCCAGAATCTGTCTTCTTTGCTCCGCACGAAGTGAGCACAAAAACAACGATAATCAAAAAAGAACATCTCAAAAAAGATTCTTTTGTAAAAATTGTATTCATATTTTTGTAGTTTATTAAAGACGTTATTCAAAAAACACGGCAAGTTAAGAAAAAAAGATAAAAGACAAAAACGTTGTGACGAAATGTCTTTGTGTCGAGATGTCGTTGTGTCGAGATGTCGTTGTGTCGAGATGTCGTAATATCGAAATAACGAAATAACGTAATATCGTAATAACTAAATAACGAAAAACGAAAAACGACAATAACGAAAAACGACAAAAATTAAAAATAATCCTCAGTATTTCTCTTGTGTTGGTGCTTGAGGAGCTTTCGGTAGTTGGCGGCGCGTTGTATGATGTGGCGCACGTAGGAGACGGGCTCAGAGCCTCGGCAGTAGCCGTGCTTGACGGTCTCTTTGTCGGAGATGACGGTCGGATTGGCCTTCATGAGGATGGCCTGTTCTACGCTTCCCTCCCAGACAGCCGTGTCGCGCTCATATTTCTTCGCCAGTCGTATGGCATCCATGACATGCCCCAGTCCGACGTTATATGCAGCAAGGGTGAAGCGCAGCCTTTCGCGTGTGTTCGGGACATACTGGACCAGTCGATGGTCGAGCCACCGCAGAAACTCTATGCCTGCCATGATGTTCTGCTCTGGGTCGTTCACATCGCTTGCCCCAAACCGGAATGCTGTCTCGGGCATCAGCTGCATGAGTCCCGACGCCCCCGCCCAGCTATGGGCATCGGGATTGAATCGCGACTCCTGGAAGATGATGGCTTGGATCAAGGCTAAGTCGAACTGTGGCTCATTGGGCGTGAGATATTTCTCGATGAGCGTTTCAAACTTGTCGTTATAGGTCTCTGCTGATGTGTTCTTTGATGATATCTCATGGACACGCTCGTCTGCCATATAGCGACGGTATATCTGTTTGAATCGGGGTGTCTTGCGGAATTTCTCAAGCCATTCCGACATGTCGGCGGATAGTCGTAGGGCGAGTGGTCGCAGTGCCCATGCCATATCAAACTCATCTGAGAGGGGTATGTCAAAGGTCATGGTGGGGTAGTACCAAGCATTTGCCTTTGCTATATGTTCAGGGGCTATGGTGTAGTTGATATCGCCATCGCCAACAAGCTGGACTATCTGCTCGCGGTCGTAGTTGGGTATTGGAATGACGCACCATTTTAGGGTGTCGGCTATCTGCAATGCCCACTCCTCTTCGAGACTGCCCTCCTGCACCCAGATGGTGTCGGGGAGTGTCTCAACCTTACGATTGCCAACGAGGACCAGCCGGCTCTTTGAGTAGGGTGCTGCGAAGAGGAGATTGTCGTTCCACTCCGATTCGGTACTGGCTATCAGCGATGCAGCCCATATATCAGCTCGTCCGTCGGCAAGGCGTTGTCTCGATTCTGACGGGTCGTTGCACGCATCAAACTCAAGCGTCAGATGACGTTCGCTTGCATACTGCTTGGCAAGCTCATACTGAAATCCGATTGGCTGTCCCTTGTGCATCATGAAGTCGACGGAGTTATAGTCGGACAGGACCCTGATTGTCCCTCGCCGCGTTATGGAGTCAAGGTCGATGTCTGCCACCTCTATGTTGGAGGGCACCTTAGAGCCTCTTTTGCACGAGGTGTAACAAAAGAGGGATATGAGAAGGAGAATGGCTGTTTTGGACAATGTGGACATATTACGATTGGTATATGAGATGGTTAGTACGACTTCCTGCCTATTGTTGGTGGTATGAGGTGGGGGAGACGCCGAAGTGCTTTTTGAAACTTGTCGAGAAATGTGCTTGTGTCGAGAAGCCTGTCATATCGGCTATCTCCGACATGGAGTAGTCTCCCTGTGCGATGAGTTCAGCTGCTCTGTTGAGCTTATAGGTCTTGAAGAATACAGCAGGTGTTGAGCCTGTCAGACCCTTGATTTTGTAGAATAGCTTGGTTCGCGAGATATGCATCTTGTCGGTGATGGATGTTATGTCGAGCTCTGAGTTGCTCAGGTCGGCCTCCATCAGCTGGTATAATTCGTTCATGAATGCCTTGTCATGCCCCGATAGCACGTCGGGCTCGATGCCTGAGGTCTCGGTTGCCTGACTCAGTATGTTGCGTGCCTTCAGGCGGTTTGAGAGGAGCGACCGGATGAGTGCTATCAGATATTGTGGGTCGAAGGGCTTCGTGACGTACGCATCAGCTCCCGTATTTAGTCCTTCTACCTGATTCTCAATGGTCGACTTGGCGGTGACTAAGATGACGGGGATATGACATAGCTGAATATCACTTTTTATGGTTCGGCAGAAGTCATACCCATCTGTGCCAGGCATTATCACGTCCGACAGGATTAGGTCGGGATGTTGCTCGGTGGCTGTCTCTATGCCCGATTCGGCGTTGAAGGCTGTCAACAGGGTATAGTATGGCGAGAGGAGTGTCTTCAGATAGCCTATTATCTCGGTGTCGTCATCAACGATGAGGAGTGTGTAGGAGTCGGTGCTACCCTCGTCGTCACTCTCCTGTGATGCGCTCTCTATCGTTGGCTCAGGTAGTGGCTGTTGCGTCTGAGTGCGCTGTTGTGCTGCAACGACGCGTTCTTCGGCTTTGTAGGCCTCTTCGCCAACGGGGACGAGGAGGGTGAACCGTGCACCGTCTTTATCCTCTTTTTGTCGTCTGTTCTCTGCAAAGAGACATCCATGATGCAGTGTCGCTAAGGCGCGCGAGTAGTAGAGTCCTATTCCAGACCCCCATGATGCGGCTCCCTCCACCTGATTCTGTAACTGGTAGTAGCGGTCGAAGATTTTGTTGAGCTGGTCGGTCGGGATGCCTGGTCCGTTATCGGTCACGGTGAGCTTGATGCACGGGAGGTGGTAGGGTAGGTGGAATCCAGCCTCTGTGGCAATCTGCTCTGCCTCGTCTGCCCCAATGACGTCGAAGTCGACATCAATCTGTCCGCCATTGGGTGGGGTGAACTTCAATGCGTTGGAGAGTATGTTTGATAATATCTTCTCCATCTTATCGATGTCAATCCATGTGACGAACGACTCTTCCAGTCCGGATGATTTTAGTGCTATCCCTTTCTCGTCGGCATTGACGGTGAAGGTCTCGATGGTAAGACGCAGATAGGTTAAGGCATCGATGTGCTCTACCTGCAGGCGTATCGTGTCGTTCTCCAGTTTGTTGAGGTCCATCAGCTGATTAACCAGTCGCAGCATCCTTGAGACATTGCGTTGTATGACGGTCAATAGTCGGCGTTCCTGTACCGAGATGTTACTGCTTTCATGCAGTTGCGCGACGGGGCCCGAAATCATCGTGAGTGGTGTCCGGAACTCATGCGATATATTGGCTAAGAAGCTCATGTTCATGGTGTTGAGACGTCTGATCTGCTCGCGGTCGCGCTCTGCCTGTTGGCGTTGGTTGCGTTCCGCCCTGTATTCGGCTCGTATCTTAAATGATTTATAGACGACGTAGGCGATGATAAGCATATAGCCCAGTATTGCCCACCACGAGAGCCATGGGGCGGGTGTGATGGTGATTGGTATAGCTATCTCATTCTCTATCCTGTCGCTGTCGGTCGAGGTTATCCTGACGTGGAAGGTGTAGTCGCCTGGCGACAGATTGGCATAATAGGCCTCGTTGGTCTGTCCAGCCTCGACCCAATATTTATCGTGTCCCTCGAGGCGGTAGGTGTAGTTGGCTCGTTCCTGCTCGCCGTAGTTGAGCGATGCGTAGGATATGCTGAAGCCGTTCTGTTGGTAGTTGAGGTTGATATGCGGATTGAGGCACAATGCTTTGTCAATCACCTCGTTATGGTCGCTGGAGCTTATGGCCTGGTTATGGATACGCAGTTCATCGAAGACTAATGGCGAGCTATTTTGTTTCTTGACATCTATGGGGTTGAATATCGTGACGCCATGTGTGCCACCAAAGACCATTGTGCCATCGGGCAGTATGCAAGCCGAGCGGTCGTAGAACTGGTTGCCACCTATGCCATCGGCTGTGAAATAGCGTTTGAACTTATCCGCTGTGCGGTCGTAACTGGCCAGTCCATATTGCGATGAGACCCATATATTGCCATATCTGTCTTCGCGTATCGATGCTATGTCGGTGCATGGAAGCCCCTCCATGCGCAGGAGCGACCCAGTCGTGGCGTTATATCGGAGCAGCCCGTTACCAACCGTTCCAATCCATAGCTCGCCGTAGCTGTCGCAGTATAAATCGGTCGGTATGAAGACGGAGCGCCGTAGCGACGCTTTCCATTGCTCATTGTCGACACCAGCACTGCTGATGGCTAATGTCGTCGGGTTGAGGGCTGTCAGCGGACTCATCAGAGAGGCTACCCATATATTACCATCGGCCATCGGTTGTAGTCCTGAGACGAATGAACCCTCTTGTGCGGGCAGTGCGACCTCTGTTGTCTGGCCGTCGGATGCATTGATGCGAATCACTGTGCCGCGCCCCGATCCTATCCATATATTATCATTGTTATCCTGACGAATCGTATGGGGTGCCGTGATGTCGTACCGACGTTTTATCTTCAGACGCCCCATATCATACGTGCATTGACATACAAAGCCATCGAAGAGTGATGCCACCCACAGGTTGTTGTCGTTATCGCAGAAGACCGATGTGATGCTGTTCTCGCTCATCTCGCCCGGCGAAAACCTGATGGTCGTCAGCTCATCTGTCTTCAGATTATACATATACAACGGACCACGCAGTATGGCAATCCACAGGTGGTCCTGGTTATCGGCGGCTAATGAGTAGACCGACTTATTACGGAGCTTGGCGACGAGGTAGCGGTTGTTGTTGAAGCGCTCTTTGACATTTATAATGGTGAACCCCTGGTCGTATGAGCCTATCCACAGGTTGCCATGTGAGTCGCTGAAGAGTGAGTTGACAAATTCTGGAACGGCAAAGGGGAATCCATTGTCGTCCTGATGCTTTATCTCGCCTGTCGTCTGGTTGAGCAGGTAGAGACCTTCGGGGGTGTTGAAGAGGAGCGACGAGTCGTCGTAGCGGTGTATCAGCGATATGTAGCTCTTTATCTGCTGCGAGAAGTGTTGCAGGTTCTGACTGTTGGCTACTATTTTCTTCTGCGCTATATCGACTGTTTTGAGTCCCATAAATGTGCCGACCAAGAGTCGGTTTGTCTCTGTCTCATGAAAGAAACATGATGGGGGTGCGCTTAGGTCGATGGTCGTCTCTAAGGCAAATCGTTCACCATCAAAGATGTCGATGATGCCGTCAGCCCCACAGAGCCAGATGCGACCGCCCGCGCCTGCCAGTCCGTAGGCGTAGTCGCGACGTCGTTGGTTCGCATTGTCGACAACAACTCTGAACGCACCCTCCTCTTCGTCGTAACAGCCTAAGCGTCCGTTCGTTATGGCATAGATGCGTCCGTCACTCCCCTCAAAAATCTGCTTGCAGTAGACCGATTCGCCCTCAAATGGGGTGCGCGTGAATTTATCTTGTTTGTTATGAAATGCTATGCCCCATATCGTGGCAACCCACAGCCGCCCCTTTGAGTCGCGAAACAGATGGTTGATTTGGTTGTCGGGCAGGTCCTCCGTCTTGTCGGTGCAGAAGTATTGATGAAAATCATGCGTCGTGTAGCGGTTCAACCCCCGGAAAGTGCCAATCCACATGAAGCCCTGAGCGTCCTCGGCAAATGCCATGACGCGCTGGTTCGACAGATTGGGAGCTATCACCTTGGAGAATATCGCCTCGTCACCCGCCACGATATCGCTCTCTGCCGACTCCTGGCATGCAACGAGAAGCAGCAGTATGATGAGCAGAAACATGGGTGTGATGCGTAGCTTGTTTTTCATAGAGAGCACATTAGGGTTAATAAGCAAATATAAGAATTTTGGCAAATATACAGAAAACCCCAAACCTTTTTCTACTCAACACAATTGCGTTATCGTTATTTTTCGTTCTCGGAGTTTGTTATCGTTATTTTTCGATATAACGTTATTTCGAAATAATGTTATTTCGTTATTTCGTTATTTCGATGTTATTGGTTTTCGATTTTTCGATATTATCGGTTTTGGTTATCGTTTTCGTTCTCATTTTGTACTCTCAGAAAAATATTTGTACGAATCGGAAAGTCCCGCATTCCCAAAAAGTCTATTTGCACGCAGCAGAAAAAGAATAGGATGAATTGGCAAATGGATGGTGTGGCGAATCTCTAAACTTGCATCTGTAAAACTAAGTCAAAAAACTTGCGTAATGGAAAAACAACAGGAATGATGAAAGTTTCAGGGTTATATATAGGTATCGCTTCAAAAATGGAGATGCTTAGTGTAGCGCACAAAAAATCAATTATATCTATACCGTATTTATGTACTAACAAATAAAATCGAAGGACAATGAGTTCAAAATTTTTAAATCGGTTTTTGCTGATGGTGATGTTGCTCTTCGCCATCGTGCCTCTGACGGAGGCGCAGACAAAACTGGCTGTCTCGGGCGTTGTGACCGACCAGTCGGGGGAGCCTCTGATAGGTGTCTCTGTTTTCAATAAGGAGAGTAATACGGGTGTCGCCACCGACCTCGACGGACGCTATCAGCTCTCTGTCAACCAAGGGTCTACTCTTCTATTCTCTTATGTAGGATATGAAATCATCGAGGTCGTTGCCGACCGTTCGACCATCAATGTTCAGATGTTGGAGGACAGCCAGTCGCTCGAGGAGCTGGTTGTCGTCGGCTATGGTGTCCAGAAGAAATCGTCACTGACGGGAGCTGTCTCGCAGGTTAAGTCGGAGGATATGCTCAACCGCACCATCACCGATGCCTCGCAGGCCCTGCAGGGTAAGACGGCTGGTGTCCAGGTCTTCAGTGCCTCTGCCAAGCCGGGTTCGTCGCCACAAATACGCATCCGTGGTATCTCGTCGAATGGCTCGTGCGACCCGCTCTACGTCGTTGACGGCCGCATCGCAGAGAGCGGTATCGGCGGTATCGACCCGAACGATATCGAGTCGATGGAGGTCCTCAAGGATGGTGCCTCAGCTGCCATATACGGCGCGCGCGCTGGTAACGGTGTCGTCCTCATAACAACCAAGAAGGGTAAGGGCGACGGCAAGATAACCTACGACTTCCAGTTCACATCGCAGCGCCTCGGTAAGGTGCCTCACGTCATGAATGCTGAGCAATACATCGCCTACTACACAGAGGCACAGCTCATCTCGGAGGATATAGTCTATAACAACTGGGATTTCAAGACCAACACCAACTGGGTGGATGTGGCTTTTGAAAACTCCGTCATGCAGCGCCATATGGTTGCTTTCCAAAGTGGTTCGGACAAGAGCTCGCTCTATACATCGCTCTCGTACCTCGATAATAATGGTATGGTGACGGGTAACTCCGACACATATCGCCGTATCACAGGTATGATCAATGCCTCGTGCAAGATTAAGCCATGGCTCGAGCTTGGAACGAACAACCAGATTGAACACTATTCAAGTCGCTCTGTCGCAGAGGGCTCGGAGTATGGCAGCTTGATCCTCTCGGCTCTCATCCAAGACCCACTGACTAAGCCGACCTATACCATCGAGGATATGCCGGATAATATGCGTCAGGTCCTCGCCACGTCGGCAGCAGGCTATCTGCTTTCAGACGGCAAGGGCAACTATTATGGTGTCTCACCCTTCGTCTCATCCGAGAATCCTAATCCGCTGATTATGCGTGATAATGCCTATAACAAGAGTTCGGGTTTCAACATCAATGGTTCGACCTTCGTCAACTTCACGCCAGTCGATTTCTTCACCTTCACCTCACGCTTTGGCTACCGTCTGAGTGGCTCGGAGAGCTACGGAGTGAGCTACGACTATTACGGCAACTCGACGCAAAACCGCGACTACCTCTCGGTCAGCGCAGGTGCTAACACGCCGACCTACTACCAGTGGGAGAACTTCGCCAACTTCAACAAGACATTCGGCAAGAGCTACGTCAGTATGATGCTTGGTATGAGCTACAGCCAGAGCCGTTCGTTCGGCGTCAGTGGCAGTATGCAGGGAACCGACGACATCGGCTTCAAGCAAGACGACCCTCTCTTCTGGTATTGGGCCTATGCGACAGCCTCAGCACAGAAGACCCTCTCGGGCGGCGAGGCCTCTTATTCGCGTAAGTTAGCCTATTTCGGTCGCGCCAGCTACGAGTACGACAGCAAGTACCTCCTTCAATTCTCGCTGCGTGCCGATGCAGCCGATTCATCGGTGCTCCCAGAGCAGCAGCGTTGGGGTTACTTCCCAGCAGCATCATTAGGATGGGTCGTATCGCAGGAGAGCTTCATGGAGAGTACTGCGCATTGGCTCGCACAACTCAAGCTCAGAGCAAGCTGGGGTCGCAACGGCTCGACAGCATCGCTCGGCGGATGGCAGTATGCCAATGTGATTGGCTCGACAGGTAACTATCCGACAGGTGTGGGCCTCGAGTATGTCGCTGGCTATGCCCCTTCCTCTACGGGAAATAACGACTTGAAGTGGGAGACATCCGAGCAGACTAACATAGGTCTCGACGCTCGTTTCTTAGGCGGCAGACTCTCGATGACAGCTGAGTGGTTCAAGAAGACAACGAAAGACCTCATCGTCACAGGCATCACACCATCGACAGTGGTTGGTAACACAGCTTCGCCAGTCAATGCTGGTAATATCGAGAACAAGGGCTTCGAACTCGAACTCGGATGGAACGACCGCATAGATGAATTCACCTATGGCGTCAGAGCTAACATCTCGACCATCGATAATGAGGTGACCAGCATCCATGAGTCGCTCGATGCCATCAACGGTGCCTCATTCCATAACGTCACCATAACACGTTTCGAGGTGGGAAAACCAGCTTGGTATTTCTATGGATATGAGTTCACAGGCATCGACCCTCAGACAGGTGACCCAACATTCGCCGACCTCGACAAGAGCGGCGATATAACAGATAACGACAAGACAATGATTGGCTCTGGTCTGCCTGACTTCACCTATGGTCTGACACTCACAGCAGCTTATAAGGGCTTCGACTTCGTGATTTTCGGAAGCGGTTCGTATGGCAATAAGATCTTCTCATGCCTGAATCGTCCTGACTTCGCATTAAATAAGCTGAGCTACTTCACCGACGACCGTTGGACGAAGGAGAACACACATGGCTCGATGCCTCGTGCCGGTGCTGCTGATATGGATAAGTGGATGCGTTCGACAGCTGCTGTCTTCGATGGCTCGTTCTTCAAAATCAAGCAGATGCAGTTAGGCTATACATTGCCTAAGAACATTCTCAGCAAGGTATGCCTCGAGAGTATGCGTCTCTACTGCTCATTGGACGACTTCTTCACCTTCACCTCGTACGAAGGGTTCGACCCAGAGGTGACCGGTGTCGGTTCATCACTCGGCGTCGACAAGGGCTCTTATCCTAACTCGCGCAAAATCGTTTTGGGTGTTAACTTAACGTTCTAAAATTCAAAGTCATGAAAAAGATATATTATATACTTTCAACCCTCATGCTATCTGCTGCGATGGTCTCATGCGAGGATGAGCTCGACATACCACAGCATGGAGTGTTGAATTACGAGACCTACTACAATACCGACGAGGAGGCAGAGACGGGAGCTAACGCCATCTACCTGCAGGCTCGTGGCATGGGTATGAACTATATCCTCGGCAAGAATATGCTCACCGACGACTTCTGGGCTGGCGGTGGCGGTCGCGCAGATAATGCCGACCTCGAGCAGCTCAATGAGTTTACCTTCGGCACCGACCAAAACTACCTCCAGGGTATGTTTGAGGGTTACTATCAGATCGTCTACAAAGCTAATGTGGTCATCGGACATGTCGAGCCATCGACCGACGTGAAGCGTCGTTGCATCGCCGAGGCTAAGGTCTTCAGGGCATGGGCATACTTCGAGCTCATCACCATGTGGGGTAACCCGCCACTGGTCGACCATGAGCTCCTCCCAAGCGAGTACTCACGTCCGAACGGCGAGACGGCTGAGCTGTGGAACCTCGTCGTGACCGACCTCAACGAGGCCATCGAGTCGGGATGCCTCCCTCAAAAGAGTGGCGTCGATGACAACACAACATGGCGCATGACAAAGCAGTTCGCTCAGGCTCTCCTCGGCAAAGCCTATCTGTGGCAGGGTAAGAACGCAGAGGCAGCTCAGATGTTCGACGCCGTCGTCAACAGCAAGCTATATGCTCTCTACGATGGCGCATACGAGGATATCCTCTCATACAACACAAAGCACAATTGCGAGTCGATATGTGAGTTCAACAGAGTCAAGGACGACAACAACCCATACGATAATTTCGATATGCTCTACGTCATGCTCGGCTGGCGTACCGACTGCATGACAATCTCTGACCCTACGGTTCATCCAAGCAACGGATGGGGCTTCGTGGTACCTCAGAAACGTCTCTACGATGCCTTCGTATCTGAGGAGGGCGTCGACGGATATCGACTCAATAATACCTTGAAGACCTACGACCAGATTAAGATGATGGGCGTCTCAATCCAACCTGGTAAGACCATCATCAACGAGGGTTACTTCAGCTGGAAGCTACGCTATGAGCCCGATGCCTTTGGCGATTTCGTCGGTATGATACACCATCAGAACCTGCGTATCATGCGCTATGCCGAGGTACTCCTCTGTGGCGCTGAGGCTCACCTCGCCGCTGGCAACCAGTCGAAGGCCGATGAATATATCAATGCCATACGCACCCGCGCCCAGCTCTCGCCTAAGAGCGGCGTGACACTGGCGGATATACAGACCGAGAAACGCCTCGAGCTATGCGCCGAGGGATGCCGCTTCCAGGACCTCCTGCGCTGGGGCATCGCATACGAGCAACTCAAGGACCAGGGCGCTTACTGCCCACTGCTCGACTCAAACGGTAATGTCGAAAACAGAGTCTATAATAAGGACCAGAGCAAGTTCGGTTTCAAACAGGGTAAGCACGAACGATTGCCTTATCCAGGTGCAGAAATACTCCTGAATTCGTCAATCAAACAGAACCCAGGCTGGTAATAGCGCTAACGGATTTTCTATAAAATAGCTTTTCAAAATTTGCGTTTTAGGTTTGTCGCTTGTTGGGCCGAAGGAGGAGGTGCCACGGACTCGCCTCTGAATGAAGCTCAACAAGATACAAACAGAAAGCAACGTGAAAGTATAAACAAGGGTGTTATAATCCCTGCAAAACAGAATAACAATGAAACTCTATAAATATTTATTGGTTGCAGCTGCCTCTCTCTCAGCAGCATGTACCGAGGATGCTATAGACGATCTGACCGGATTGTACCAGGCTCCTGATAAATACTCCTTCAGCTCGGCTACCGATAATGGTATCGAGAAGGATGGAAAGACTAAGAAGTATTTCCTTGTCGATTTCACTACGACGTCGGGCGATCTGCTCTCGATGAAGTTTGTGGGCGACTCCTATTTCCTCCAGGATGCTGCCTTCACACCAGCCACCAACAGGGAGACAGCTAAGAAGGGCAACTACATAGCAAGCGAATCCTTTTTCGCCAAGGCGGGTGGCGCCTCTGTCAACATCAACAGGGGTATCCTCACTGTCGGTAAGAACGATAACGACTATACCATCGCCGGGTCTCTTTGGCTCGAAGATGGCAAGGTCATCAAGGTCAGCGGCGGTGGTACACTCGTATATGAACCCAACGACCCGATGGCTCTTGTGGGGTATAAGGGCATGCAGGATAATGGCGATGGCTCAGTCACTGCCACATTCACCACAGGCGGCTATACAGAAGAGCTCGATATGACTACCTGGCAGATGATCTACACTGGCGAGGGCAACGACCTTCAGGTGCAGTTCATCCTCCCCGACGGCAAACTCCATGAGGGCACATACGCACCTGGAACAGGCTACGTCGTGGGCGGCCAGACCGAGATCAACTGGGGCTATGGTCCTATGATGGTCGACTACGGAACAATCTGGTACACCATAGCTAATGGAGCTAAGGTACCTAACTACATCGGTAGCGGTAATATCGTTGTTACTAAGAATGGCTCATCATATACTGTCACCATCGACCAGGGCAAGGGCGGAGTATTCGCCGCATACGAGGGTGCAATAGCCGACCTCGACCCCGACAGCGGTAATGGCGGTGGCAACGCTGAGCCTAACTATATCGAGATATCCAACTTCCTCTCGGCATCAGTCAACGCCAATACACTCTCGCTGCAACTCGCTGGTGAGGGTATCACCGTCACTCAGGGTGCTTGGGGCGCTGAGGTGCAGGGCGATGGCAACTACCTCAAGATCGACCTCTACACAGCCGACGGGTCACTCGCAGAGGGCGTCTATACACCAGCTGATAACGATAAACTCGCAGAGTTCAACTTCGCTAAGGGATGGGACCCAGGCGATATGTGGGGCATCGGCATGGAGTTCAAGAACTGGGGAACAGCATGGATGACCCGCGAGGGCGGCAACGAGACAGGTGTCAATATCGAGGAGGGTACAATCACCGTCACCAAAGAGGGCGATAACTACGTCATAACTCTTGTCAGTGGCAGCGTAAACGTCAGATATACAGGACCAATAACTTTGTAATTGTTAATAGCGAGAACTCAGCGGGTGATACAAAGCTGCTGAGTTCTCTTAATAGAAAACTTAAATACAATAAATATGAAAAAGTTACTATTTGTACTTGCTCTTGCTTTGTGCGCAACATTCAGTTTCGCCCAGCAGGCTCTCTTCAGTGGGCAACAGATTAAGTCGCCAGAGATTAACCCCGACGGCACAGTGACCTTCCGCCTTGCAGCGCCTAAGGCTGTCCTGGTTAAGGTGACGGGTGATTTCCTCCCAAAGGCTAAGATTCAGACTCCCTTCGGCGAGATGGAGACTGAGGGTTCGGCTCTTATGAAGGAGGAGAACGGTGTATGGTCATACACAACTGAAAAGGCTCTCGAGCCTGAGCTCTATAGCTATAAATTCAATGTCGATGGCATCGACCTGCTCGACCCAGCTAACGTCTATCGTACACGCGACATCGTTTCGTTCGTCAATATCTTTATCATCACAAAGGAGAAGGGCGATTGCGGCGACCTCTACACAGTGAACAATGTGCCTCATGGTAATGTTAATCGTGTGTGGTACGACTCGCCTACGCTCGGCACAAAGCGTCGTATGACAATCTATACACCTCCTACATACGAGAATGGTGGCAACTATCCTGTTCTCTACCTGCTACACGGCGCTGGTGGCGATGAGGAGGCATGGCCCGCTCTCGGTCGACAGGCTCAGATCATCGATAACCTCATCGCTCAGGGTAAGGCTAAACCAATGATTGTTGTCATGACCAACGGCAATGCCAACTGCGACGCTGCTCCAGGCGAATGGCATGCTGGTATGTACACTCCTTCATTCATGGGCCACCAGGAGGGCGCTCAGGCTAAGGCTACAACAGAGGAGGCTTATAAGGATGTCATGAACTATGTCGAGAAGCACTACCGCGTCATGAAGGGTAAGAAGAATACAGCTATATGCGGTCTCTCAATGGGTGGTTATCATACCTACGCCATCTCAAAACTCTATCCAGGCAAGTTCGACTATATAGGTCTCTTCTCAGCTGCCATTCAGATGGGTCAGAGCAATCATGGTAACGACATCAACGCACAGCTCTCGGCTGATGCCACAACATCTGCGCAGCTCAAGGCTCTCTTCGCAACCAACCCTAAGCTCTATTGGATTGCTATCGGTAAGACCGACTTCCTCTATGAGCAGAACACAACCTACCGTAAGTTCCTCGACAATAATAAGTATCCATACGAATATTTCGAGACCGGTGAGGGTCATATATGGAAGAACTGGAGAATTTATTTGAGTGAATTTGCTCAAAAAATATTCAAATAATTATATTTGCACAGAGGTTGCTGGTTTCGCATCGGACGACGTCTGACGAGCCGTCAACCTCTGTTCCACTATTCATTGTGGGATTTCTGACGATTGCTTTTCGTGAGAAGTCCCCTTGTAAAATTTAAAGGGGAGACTACTCCCAATAACTCCAAGTATTATGAAGAAAACTCTTATTTCATCTGGTGTGGTAGCCGTGGCTCTTCTCGCCTCGTGCTCATCTGAACCACAGCTTGGCAAGTCGTCGGTGGACGACGTTGTTGCTGCCATGACTCTTGAGGAGAAGGCTCATCTCATCGTGGGCACGGGTATGGCTGGTTTCTCGGGCGACAGTGCTGTCGTTGGTGAGACACGCAACCTGGTTCCTGGAGCTGCTGGTACGACCTGCCCAATTCCTCGTCTCGGCATCCCGGCTGTCGTCCTCGCTGACGGTCCCGCTGGTTTGCGCATCAACCCAACACGCGAGGGTGATGAGGCTACTTACTATTGTACTCACTTCCCGATAGGCACTCTGCTGGCCTCAACATGGGATGCCGAACTGGTCGAACAGGTCGGTAAAGCCATCGGTAACGAGGTGTTGGAGTATGGTGCTGACGTACTCCTCGCTCCGGCTCTTAACATCCATCGTAACCCCCTGTGCGGACGTAACTTCGAATACTACTCAGAGGACCCTCTCGTGGCTGGTAAGATTGCGGCTGCTTACGTGCGCGGCGTTCAGAGTCAGGGCGTCGGAACAAGCATCAAGCACTTCGCCGTTAACTCGCAGGAGAGCAACCGTATGGGTAACGACGCACAGCTCTCAGAACGTGCTCTGCGCGAGATATATCTGCGTGGCTTCGAGACAACGGTCAAGGAGAGTAACCCATGGACCGTCATGTCGTCGTATAACTATATCAACGGAACCTACTCTTCGGAGAGTGCCGACCTCATCACTGCTATGCTGCGCGATGAATGGAACTACGAAGGTATGGTCATGACCGACTGGTTCGGCGGTAAGGATGCAGCAGCACAGATGCGTGCCGGTAACGATATGCTACAGCCTGGTACGGATAAGCAGTATCAGATGATTGTCGACAGCGTCAACGATGGCTCGTTGGATGTGGCTGACGTCGACCGTAACGTGAAGCGTATCCTCGAGATGATTCTTAAGACTCCTAATTTCAAGGGATATCAATTCAGTAATAAGCCCGACTTGAATGCTCATGCCGCCGTGACACGCCAAAGCGCAACTGAGGGTATGGTGCTCCTCAAGAACGATAAGCAGACACTGCCGCTGAGCAACGAGGC
Organism: Marinilabiliaceae bacterium; assembly: GCA_021443545.1. Classification (GTDB taxonomy): domain Bacteria; phylum Bacteroidota; class Bacteroidia; order Bacteroidales; family Marinilabiliaceae; genus W3P20-009. Next base: position 35,506 of record JABUTU010000097.1, read on the forward strand.
TAAGGCCATCGCACTCTTCGGATGTACAAGCTACGACTTCATCGCTGGTGGCACCGGGTCAGGTAATGTCAATCGCGCATATACTGTGTCGCTTCTCGACGGACTAAAAAATGCGGGCCTCGAGGTCGATGAGTCGCTCAAGGGCGACTATGAAAAGCATATCGAGGCTGAGAATGAGCGTAATACGCCCGATCCAAACAATCAGCTGTCTCAGTTCTTGCCTAAGAAACGCCCTGCCGAGTTCGTCCCAACAGCTAAGCAGATGAGCGAATTGGTTAAGAAAAACGATGCAGCCCTGATCACTCTCGGTCGTATGTCGGGTGAGTTCCTCGACCGTACAAAAGATGATTTCAACATCAGCAAGGAGGAGCGTGCCCTCATCGAGGCTGTCACGAAGGCCTTCCATGCTGCTGGTAAACGCGTCGTGGTAGTCCTCAATATCGGTGGTGTCATCGAGACTGCTTCGTGGAAGGCTCTGCCAGATGCCATCCTGTGCGCTTGGCAGGCTGGTCAGGAGGGTGGTAACTCAGTGGCTGACGTGCTCGTCGGTAAGGCCTCGCCTTCGGGTAAGCTGACAATGACGTTCCCTGTTGCCTTCGCCGACCACTACTCAAGCCTCAACTTCCCAACGGAGGGCGCTATGTCGGCATTCGGATTCGACCGCGAGGAGCAGGCCGAGAAGAAGAATCTGTGGGATTATACTAAATACGAGGAGGATATATATGTCGGTTATCGCTATTTCGACTCGTTCTTCAAGGAGGTATCTTATCCTTTCGGTTATGGCTTGAGCTATACATCATTCGCCTATTCCGATGTCAAGGTGGAGCAGAAGGATAACGGCCTCTGCGAGGTCGATGTGACTGTCGAAAACACTGGTGAATACGCTGGTCGTGAGGTTGTCGAACTCTACGTCAAGGCTCCTAATGCCAAGGATTGCAATAAGCCAGAGCATGAGCTGAAGGCCTTCGCTAAGAGCGCTCTCCTCCAGCCAGGCGAAAAGGCTGTTGTCCGTATGTCGTTCACGACGGATGAGCTCGCCTCTTACAATGTCGAGAAGGCTGCGTGGATTGTCGACGAGGGTGAATATGTCATCGAGGTCGGCGCTTCAAGTCGCGACATCCGTTCTTCGCTCGGCATCAAGGTGGCTGGTAGCGAAAGAGTGGTTAAGAACCTCCTCTCGCCAAAGGCTGAACTGAATCTCCTCAAACGATGATTATCTGCCGCAGGGCTTATTGAATAATCAAAAGGAGAATTAATATAATTCTCCTCAACAAATAACGGGGGGCTTCTCGGAGCTCCCCTTAACTTAATTCGGGTATTATATATGAAAGTTAATCCAATTCTGACGACGCTCTCTCTCTTTACTGTCACGTCTCTCATGGCGATGGCTCAGCCTCAGTTGCGTGCCGATAATATCGATGAGGTGCTCAATGCCATGACTCTTGAGGAGAAGGTCGACCTGCTCATCGGCTGCGGTCAGGGCTTCGGCGAGGGTGTCAAATTCCCTGGCACTGCTGGTCGCACCCGCGATATCATGCGCCTCGGCATCAAGTCGGCCTACATGGCTGATGGTCCTCACCGCCTCGTCATGGCGGAGAAACGCGACTGGGACCACCGCGATTACATCACGACGGAGTTCCCCGGTGGTGCCACCTGTGCCGCTACCTTCGACGAGGAGGCTCTCCGCACTGTCGGTGCTGCCATAGGCGCTGAGGTGGCTGACTACGGCCTCGACATACTCTTGGCTCCAGGCGAGAATCTCCTGCGCTCCGCTCTGTGCGGTCGTAACCACGAATACTACAGCGAGGACCCGCTCCTCTCAGGTAAGATGGCGGCTGCCTATATCAACGGCGTTCAGAGCCAGGGAACTGGTGCCTGCCTCAAGCATTTCGCTGTCAATAACCAGGAGACAAACCGTAACACGATGGATGCACGCGTCTCAGAACGTGCCCTGCGCGAGATATACCTGCGTGGCTTCGAGGTCGCTGTCCGTGAGTCGCAGCCATGGACAATTATGACATCCTATAACAAGGTGAATGGTAAGTACACGTGCGAGGACCGCCGTCTGACCGAGACGATACTGCGTAACGACTGGGGCTTCAAAGGTCTTGTCATGACCGACTGGAACGCAGGTCGCGATGCTGTCGAGAGCATTCGTTCGGGTAACGACATGATTCAGCCCGGTCAGGCTAAACAACGTGAGGCTATCCTCGCCGCTGCTAAGGACGGAAGCCTCGATATGCAACTGCTCAACCTGAGTGTCCGCAGAACGCTCGAACTGGTTGTCAGGACTCACTCGTTCAACGACTATAACTATCCTAATACGACCGACCTCAAGGCGCATGCCGAGGTGGCTCGCCGTGTCGGTGCCGAGGGTATCGTCCTGCTCCAGAACAACGCCGATGCTCTGCCCTTCGCTAAGGAGGTGCGTAAGGTGGCTCTCTACGGAACAACAAGCTACGACCTCGTGCCTGCTGGTATGGGATTCGGCGCAACAGGACACGGTCACTACATCGTCAGCCTCGTCGAGGGACTGCGTGCTCAGGGGTATGTGGCTGATATGAATATGGCGGCTAAGTATGTCAAGCATATCGCTGATGAGCAGAAGCGTCTCTATCCCGACGGTATGCCTCCCTTCAGCATAACACCACCTCTGCGTGCCGATGAGTTCATCCCAACAGCTGAGGAACTCGCAGCTCAGACCGCCGGTAATGACATCGCTATCATCACCATCGGTCGCACCAGTGGTGAGGGCGCCGACCGTAACAAGAAGGAGTTCTACCTGACCGATAATGAACACGCTCTGATCAAGAGTGTCGCCGAGGCATGGCATAAGAGCGGCAAGAAGGTTATCGTCATCCTCAACGTATGTTCAAGTGTCGAGACCGCCTCATGGCGCGATATGGTGGATGCTGTCGTATGCACCTTCCAGCCCGGTCAGGAGACTGGTCATTGCATCGTCGACGTCCTCAGTGGTAAGGTCAACCCGTCGGGCCGTCTGCCTATGACATGGGCTATGAACTACGGCGACGCCGCTGCTGATAAGAACTTCCCAGCTGAGTATGTCTTCGATATGGCCTCGTTCTTCAAGGCTTATGCCAACTCCGACAATATGAAGAATGCCGCCGAGAGCAACCAGAAGGCGGAGGCTCCTAAGCTCGTCAAGGATGTCGACTATACCGACTATGAGGAGGGTATCTATGTGGGCTATCGCTGGTTCGATACGAAGAGCATCCCTGTGGCCTATCCCTTCGGCTATGGCCTGAGCTATACAACCTTCGACTATCTCATCAAGGATAGTAGCATCGAGAACGATATGTGTACGGTGACTGTCGAGGTGCGTAACACCGGTAAGGTGGCCGGACGTGATGTCGTGCAACTCTACGTGAGCGCACCAAAGGGTAAGCTGGATAAGCCTAAGAAGGAGCTGCGTGCCTTCGCCAAGACGGGCGTGATTGCTCCCGGTGAGAGCACAACGGTAACCCTCTCATGGAACATCATGGATATGGCTTCCTTCAACGAGAAGACTAACGCCTGGGTTCTCGATAAGGGTACATACACATGGAGCGTCGCTGCATCATCAGCCGACGTGAAGGCTACCGTCGAGAAGAAAATCACAAAGGAACAGCGCCAGAACGTCGCTCGTTAATATTAAGTAATACATAAAACCAACAAAGCCAGAGCTGCCTCATGCACCTCCGGCTTTGTTTGATTTGTGTTATTCATATTGTATCCATCCCATTTCTTTCCTAATTTCATTGCAGACTGTCGGAAAACGATCAAATTCTTTCATCCAAGATGGGATATCTTTGTTAATCCATCCAATTGTTTCAATCATAGAAGCGTGTATATTTTCAACATGAGTAAGATTCCAACAAATGGACTCATTATGAAATATTCGATTTCTAAATGAACGAAAAGAGTTAAGCGGAGAAGAAACTTTACGTCTCTGTCTTTGTTCTTTAGGTAGATATGGGAATGCTTTGCGTAAATATTTCCATAATATTCTTTCATACTCACTATTCATAAGGGAGACCCAAAAGCCAAGGGTTAGTTCTGCAACAATTTTTGGAGGAGTTATAGTTTCATGTCGGTTGCTAATTTGATTTTTTGCCAGTTCTATGTACTTGTTAAGATTATTTAGCCCATCAGTTGTGGAAAAAACAGCATACCAATCCTCACGACCAGTCATCTTTTCTAATTCCCGACTGAGTGCATTGCGCAATGATAATTCAAGAATGGTAAGAGATGTGTAACAAGACTCAGCAAGTTTTATGTTACACTTGTAATGTCTAATAGCATTCTCATAATCACTCCCATAAAGGTCGAAATATCTGCTCATTCTATTGGTCGAGAAAATATTGCAGAAAAACTGTTTGTTGTGTTCAAAATTATTCATATCTTCGCATAGCAGTCCCGGTCGTTCCTCTCTCGGTGTTATTATGCCGATGATGAATCCGGGTTTTTTGTTTGTATACTCGCAAAGTTATATAAAAATCGAATCTTAAAACAGATTTTGTCGTGTGTCCTAAATTATTTAGGACAACATTGAGATTTTCAAATTAATTCCATTATGTATGAAAATAGCTTCATTCCAAATTCAGCTTTGTTAAAATCTTATTACGATGGAAAAAATTACAATGCTTGGTACGGGCGCTGCTATGGTGACGCAGTGCTATAACACCTGTTTCATAATGGCTGACGATGACGATGCGACACAGGGCGCTGAGGTGATGCTCATCGATGGTGGCGGCGGTAATGGCATTCTGCAACAGTTCGAACGCATCGGTCGTAAGGTCTCGTGCGTGCGTAATATCTTTATCTCTCATAACCATAGCGACCATCTCATGGGTGTCGTATGGGTGGTCAGAGCCATCACGCAGGAGATTAACAAGGGTCGTTACGAGGGTAACCTGACGGTTTACGCCCACCCTAAATCGCTCGACGCTCTGCGAACCATCTGCGGTCTCGTCATGCAGCCTAAGCTGAATGCCCATTTCGATAATCGTGTCATCATGCAACCTATCGCCGACGGTACTGAGGCCGATATCATGGGACGTCACTTCCGTTTCTTCGACATTCAAAGCACTAAGGAGCTGCAACATGGGTTCGTCTGCACAATGCATAACGGCCATCGTTTGGGGTTCTGCGGCGATGAGCCTCTCCAGGAGTGTAACGAGGCTCTCATGTCCGATATGGATCTCCTCATGCAGGAGGCTTACTGCCTATATGAGGATCGAGAGATTTTCAATCCCTACGCTAAGCATCACGGAACGGCTCTCGACTCGGCTCGCAACGCTCAGCGTCTGCACGCTAAACGCCTCGTCCTCTTCCATACCGAGGGACGCTCGCTCGCAACGCGTAAGGTGCGCTACTCGGCTGAGGCTAAAAGCCTATTCAGCGGAGAGGTTATCGTGCCAGACGACCTGGAGTCGTTCTCTATCTGATGAACAATCCCTTTTCATATATCCCTCACCCCTCTGTCGTCGCTGCGGCTGCGGAGGTGCGCGCCTATCTGCTCTCTCACCCAGAGTGGAACGAGGAGCTGCACCATGGTAAGATGTTCGGCGTCCTCATCGTTCGCTATCCTAACGGTCACGAGGGTTTCCTCGCCGCCTATTCGGGTCAGATCGCAGGACGCGAGGACCACGACTTCTTCGTGCCTCCCGTCTTCGACTACCTGCAGGAGGATGGCGTCTTCAAGCGTGAGGAGCGTCGGATTGTGGCAATCAATCAACAGTTTGAGCATATCGCTCATAGCGATGCCCTGCGCATGGCGCGACGGGCTCTCGACGTGTCGCGACGGGAGTGCGACGAGCAACTCGCAAGGGCTAAGGCCGCATATAAAGCCTCTAAGGAGCAACGCGACGGACTGCGGCAAGCCTCCTCAGGGGACGATGCAACGCTCATGGGGCGCCTCATCGCCGAGAGTCAGCATCAGAAGGCGGATATCAGACGCCTCAAGTCATCGCTGGCTTCTATCGTCGCCGAGAAGGAGTCGGCTGTACACCTCATCGAGTCGCAGATGACAGCTCTCGACACTGAGCGAAAACACCGGTCGGCAGTTCTGCAACGTTGGCTCTTTCGTAATTTCCGCCTCACGAGCGGCATCGGAGAGGTTCGTTCTGTATGGGATATCTTCTCGTCGGCGGGTAGGGGAGTGCCTCCGTCTGGTACGGGTGAGTGCTGTGCCCCTAAGCTCCTGTGCTATGCTCTTCGTAATGGTCTCTCTCCGCTCCACATCGGGGAGTTCTGGGTAGGTGATTCGCCCATCGGTGAGGTGCGTAACGAGGGCATGTTCTACGGCGCCTGCCAGTCGAAGTGCGCACCCCTGATGCAGTGGATGCTCAAGGGTATCGATGTGGAGAAACCTCTCGCTTTCAAGACGTTGGATGACGATTTCTCGCTGACTGTTCTATATGAGGATGAGTGTATCATCGTTGTCGATAAGCCTTCGGGTCTGCTCAGCGTGCCGGGATTGGCTTCCGACGATAGCGTGGAGGGTCGTCTCTCCGCAATCTACCCCGAACTTCCAGTCAGGGCTGTCCACCGCCTCGACTTGTCGACAAGTGGCATCTTGGTGCTCTCTAAGAACGAGACGGCCTATAAAGCGTGGCAGATGGCTTTCGCTAACCGCGAGGTACGTAAGTCATACGAGGCTATTCTCGATGGTGTGGTGAATGATGATGAGGGTGTCATCGATTTGCCTCTCTCGGCTGATTACGTTAATCGTCCTCGCATGAGGGTCGACCCGAAGGAAGGAAAACGAGCCGTCACAAGATTCAAGGTGCTGCAACGCTATGAGGAGCAACGGCGCACTCTCGTCCAGCTATATCCGCTGACAGGCCGCACACATCAGCTACGCCTTCATGCCGCTCACACCGAAGGTCTGGGTTGCCCAATCGAGGGCGATGAACTCTACGGCAAAGCCTCTGAGAGCAGACTCCAGCTACGCGCCGTAGAACTCTCATGGAACAATTATCATTTCCGCATTAACGGCTTGAAACTCTGATGAGGTCTAAGGAAATAACATTGTTACTCTCCAAAGCGGAGTATCTGCTTCATATCCCCCTTTCAAAAATTGACTGTCAAAGGAATTGCGTGAAGTAGACAGGCAAGCCCGTTATCATCTCGTCGGTGCGCAAATCCTTGGTGTAGATCATATACTGCTGCTTGATTCGCGCATGATATTTCTGAAAAAAGGCATCCAACGACTTGTGGCGGTTATAACCCGACGATTTAATTTCGATTGGGTCTATCTTGTCGCCATCTGGAATGATAAAGTCAATCTCGTAGTTATGCTTGCCATCCTCTGTTGGGAATGTGTGGTAATAGAGCTCGTAGCCTGAGGCCTTGATAATCTGCGCCACAACATTCTCATATACATAGCCTAAGTTGGCTGGTAACTTGTCGCTCAGAAGCTTCTCATAGATGACATTCTCGGTGAACTCTTTATCCCAGAAGGCAAGTGTGACGAAAAGACCAGTGTCGGCCACAAACATCTTGAAGGCACTCTTGTTCATCGTCTGCGCCATACCAACATTTGGGTCATCTACATGGTAGGCTATGTTCACAACCATGGAGTCCTCCATATCGGAGATTGTCTCCTCCAATCTGTTCTTTCGACCGCCACCCGTGGCTGTAGCAACGATATAACGTGATGCATTCGCTAATAACTGACTGGGTATGGCATGGAATATTTTTGATGCATTGCCACTCCTGTCTATCTTATTGAAGTCTTTCTCGTATAGGTTGATTATATTGCGCTTGATATGGTCTACTTTTGCCAGATTATTTGTTTCAATGTAGGTGCTCACGGCCTGTGGCATTCCTCCTACGAGCATATATAGCCTGAAATCACGCATTGTGCTCCTGTTAGCTGCTTCGCCCATCCCTTTTCTTTTGTCAAAGAACTGACGTAGCAGAGGAACTGACACCTTGTCGCCCATCGCCCATCGAAACTCCTCATAGTCAAGAGGATTCAAGGTTATCTCTTCTTCTTCACTTGGAATGATGATGCCTTTCACATTCTGACGTATCGACAGCAGTGAGCCTGTCTCTATATAATCGTACCGCCCATCTTTAACAAGATACTTTATGGCTTGTCGAGCCTTCGGACAGAGCTGTATCTCATCAAAGATAATCAGCGACTTGCGCTCCTTCAGTTCTTTATCGTATATCATTTGGAGGCGCATGAAGATGTAGTCAAGGTCCGAAATATCTTCGAAAAGCACTATTACCTCTTTGGGACACTCGGCAAAGTCTATGACTATGTACGAATCATACTCTCTCTTGCCAAACTCTTCTGCTATGGTCGACTTGCCAACACGACGCGCTCCCTTTATCAAAAGGGCACTCTCACCGTGGCTCTCTTTCTTCCACTCTAATAACTTCTGATATATCTTTCGCTTAAATATCACGATAACAATATTTTATGATGGGTAAAATTACATCATATGGCTGAAATCTCAAAATCTTTTTCCCAAAAAGTGGCTGAAATCTCAAAATCTTTTTCCCAAAAAGTGGCTGAAATCTCAAAATCTTTATACCAAAAAATGGCTGTCACCGCAAAATCTTTTACCCAAAAAGTGGCTGTCACCGCAAAATCTTTTGACAGTCATGTACTGCTTGCAGAAAGTAGACTCTCTTCCAGCTTGAATATCATGCGCCAACGTTTACGCTCTTCGTCCCACGACGATGAGGTGATGTGGAACCGGCCAATCTCGCTGGTGTTGGTAACGTGCAGTCCGATGCAGAGGCACTCGTCGTAGTCGCCGACATGCACGATGCGGACCATCTCGGAAGCACCCTCTGGCAGTCGCTTCATATCGAAACGCCCAACAGCTTCGCTCTGCGTGATGAACTCGGTCGTGACGTCTAATGACAACTCAATGACGCGGTTGACCTCCTCCTCTATCGCTCTGATTTGTTCTGGCGTGGGCTCGCTTGGAAGTGTGTAATCCAGCTTGCTCTTCTTCTTCTCGATGTGTGCTCCCACACTGCGGCCACTCCCCATGAGTCGTATCATCGCCTGATTGACAATATGCTCTGTCGTATGCATCGGTGGATACTCCTCTTTATTGTGGGCGTTTAGCTCTATCTCGTCGGTCATCTCTTTATCTTTATTATTTCAGGGTCTCTTCCCCGTGTTTTGTTTTTTTTGTAGTCTCGAATCTTAGTTTTTCGGCTCGTATGAAAAATTGTAGCTCCTCTAAAAAAAGCAACACTGCCTTCCGATGAAAACAGTGTCAGCTTTTATGTCAGGATTCCTATTCTTTATTGTAGTATGCCTCAAGGGCTTTTGCCTCGCTCAGGGTGAGGTGTGTCACAGCACCATGTTTCTGAGCTGTGAAGTTGGTACGTGTCATCGGACATCCCTCTTCGTCGAAGTACCCTATTGGCTTAAAGGTCTGGAAATCGGTTGTCTCCACAAAGCCGAAGTTGGACGGACGGCGATGGTAGTTGTCGTACATGAGTATCCATCGCTCTTCGCCGATGCGTTTCCAGCAGTTCGGTGCTTCGTGTATCTCGGGCTCACCATCGTAGTAGTTGTCGTCGAAGGTGTAGGGGCCGGTCACCTTGCTGCTCGTGGCATGCTTAGGTGTGGCAGATGCTTCGTGGCTGACCACAAAGAGGTGGTACAGGTCGCCCGCCTTGATGATGTCGGAGTCGATGACGGTGTACATAGGCATCCCCTTTTCGTTGTTTGGCGACTGGAAGAGGATCTTAGGCTCGGAGATGAGCTCCGTGAAGTCGTCGTTGACATAGGCGTAATAGATGACGCACATATCGTTATGCATGCGCACGGTGAAGTGTATCATGATATGTCCCGCCTCGTAGTCATACACAATCTCCGGTGCCCAGACGCATCCCGCCTCGCTCCATGGATATGGGTTGCCCTCGGCGTCGATGAGCCCTGTCGGCGAGGTGAAGGGGGCAAAGTCGATGGTCGTATGACTCCAGTGGAGCAGGTCGTCCGACCTCATCAGGACTAAGGAGTGGTTATTGCCCCAGCCATACATCTCGGCATCGCGCTCAAACTGTGTCGTGCGATATTCCGATATCTTGGCAAAACGCTCGTTGCCCGCAAAGGCCTCGTTGGCAAAGATGTGAAGGTCGGTCATGGCAACATAGAAACTGCCGTTGGGCGCGCGGAAGATATGGGGGTCTCGTATGCCATGCTGCGTGGCTATCGTGTCGCCACTCACAACGGGCTTGTCGTCGTTGAGGGCTGTCCATTTATACCCGTCATAGCTGAGTGCCATGTGAAGCGAATGGTCCATGTCCTTGTGGTAGACCATGAGGTAGGCTCCCATATCCTCTTCGCCAATCGCTTTCTTCGTCTCTCTCTCCGTACATGCCGTCATGACACATAGTGAGGTGATTGCTGTGATATATAATCTGTTCATATTATTGATATTGTTGTTTGTCTCTCTCTTTAAATCACAAAGATAGTTTTTTACTATCTAAATTATTGTCCTTATCTTGTTGCTCGTAATATTTTTTCTTACCTTAGCAGATGTGCTATGTGCGGTTTTCTCCGTTTTGGTGTGCGCATAGTATAATAATACTTGCATAAATAGCTAAATTCTATATCTTATACAAATAATTAATAATTATGAAAAGAGTCGTCTACTATTTACTATTCCTGCTTGTCGCCTTAAGTGCTTGCCAGTTGCGGGGAGGTGCCTCTTCTACCATCACGCCTGATGCTGAGGGGATTGTCTACAAGGATGATAATATCGAATTTCGTCAGATAGATGCAAATACATGGCACGGCAAGGGCAATCTGATGTATAGCGAGTCGGTCTATCTCGTTGCTGGCGAGGATGATGCTCTTCTCATCGATGCTGGTATGTATGTGCCTGGGTTGAAGGCTATTGCCGAGAAGATTGTTGGTAAGAAGACCACTCTGGTCATAACGCATGTCCATTCCGACCATACGGGAATCGCTGTCAACGAATGGGAATCGCTCTGGATGAACGCTGCCGATGAGGTTAATGTGGAGGCTTGTATGCCAAACTATCAGGGTAAAAAACAATATCTCCACGATGGTCAGATCTTCGACCTCGGTGGCCGTCAGATCGAGGTGCTCTTCGCTCCCGGTCATACCCCAGGTTCGACTCTCTTAATCGACAAGGAGGCCCACTACGGCTTCAGCTCCGACGCCTTCGGTTCATCTAATCTGCTCGTCTTCACCGACCTATCAACGGTCTCGTCTTCATGCTCACGCACACTGCGATTCGTCGAAAAGTATGGTCTGACACATTTCTATCCAGGTCATTTCGGCGGCGAGAATATCGAGACACCTAAGCGAATTGACGATATCAGAGCGCTGTGCGATAGCGTGCTCGCTGGAACAAAAGAGTATCAGAGCGAAATAAATGTTCTCAACCACCTCGTGAAGGGCGAGGGAATCACTATTCGTTTCAATGCCCCCCAGATCCGATAGGTATCAGTATTTATAACGCTTCCTGTAATATAACAGCAGAAATACTGTCAGACAGGTGGCTATGAACTCGCCTACAACAACCGACCACCAGATGCCCTCGATTCCAAGCAGATAGGGTAGAAGCATAACACTGCCAGCCTCAAAAATGACAGTGCGCGAGAGGGCTATCAAACTCGAAACAGGTCCGTTGTTGAGGGCTGTGAAGAGGGCTGAACCCAAGGTGTTGACTCCCGCAAAAAGCAGAAAAATCATATAGATGCTGAGCGCATGCGCCGACAAGGCTTGCAGCGCAGGGTCGTAGCTGACAAAAAAGCCAGCTATCTCATTGGTGAATAGCTGCGCTATGGCAACCATGAGCAGACTCGCACTCCCGATGATGCAGAGACTCTTGACATACAAGCTGTGTAGCTCAGTATGGTTCTTTGCTCCATAATGAAAACTTATCACAGGGGCTATGCCTATGCTGTAGCCTATGAAGACAGAGCAGAAGATAAAGGCAAAATACATGATGATGCTATAGGCTGAGACGCCATTCTCTCCACTCCATCGTATCAGCTGATACATGTAAAGCATACTCACTATCGATATCGATATATTCATCAGATACTCCGATAGTCCGTTCGAACAGACCTTCAGCAACGCACGAAAATCGATGTAGGGTCTGCCGAGATAGAGCTTGTCGGATGAGCCTCGTGAACCTACTCCGATGAAGTAGATCAGGGGTAATACCGATGCTACTATGCAGGCTATGCCACTCGCCCATGCCGCTCCCTCCAAGCCCCACCCAAAGATGGCTATGAAGATGTAGTCGAGCAGGGCATTCGTGCATCCCGCAAGTATCGTTATCCACATACCCCAACGGGGTTTCTCGGCGGTCACAAGAAACGACTGAAAAAAGACCTGAAAGACGTAGGCCGGTAGTATGTAGAGCAGAATGCGCGCATAGAGGCAACACTGCTCAATCATATCGCCCTCAGCTCCAAGAAATATGGCGACACGACGGACCATCAGATGGCCCAGCAGCGATACCACAACTGAGATGATGAAGGTCGCATAGACAAGGAACGAGAATATGCCTCGTGCCCTGACAGCATCTCCCTCTCCTAATATCTTCGCAACAAGGGCACTGCCTCCAGTGCCAAACATAAACCCTAATGCCCCTATTATAGCAACGTAGGGCCAGATGAGGTTGAGCGCAGCAAAGGAAACCGTCCCAACAAAATTCGAGACCATAATGCCATCAACAACACTGTAAATCGAGAGAAAGAGCATCATCGTGATGCTCGGCCATGTAAAGCAAAATATATGCCGGTATGTAAAGTGGTCGGATAGTTCTATTGGTTTCTGTCCCATCTCTGTTTGATGTGTCTCGTTCAAACAACAAAGTTAGCTCTTAACATGATATCAGCAAGGATTTTTCGTTGTCTTCGTTATTTTCATTTTCAATATAACAATATAACAATATAACGATATAACGAAATAACGCAATAAATAATTAACGCAATAACGATAAAATAATAACAACAAAACAAAACTTTCTCTATTTTTGTCATCGAATTCGACTCATCGAAGAAGGAGCCGATGCGGTGGAATATTGAAAGAATAAAGTAACTTAAATAAATATGATAATGAAACAACTTTTATTTTCAGTCGCAGCACTTTTTGCGACACTTTGTGCAACAGCG
>JABUTU010000025.1 GCA_021443545.1 Marinilabiliaceae bacterium
ACGTTTTACACTATATTTGACTGATGCATGTTTTTTACATTTCGTTTTCTTGCCCTTACTTAGATTGAAAAAATACAAATAGCAACGTGGTGGTTAGTTTGAATTAAAAAAATATTATCTTTGCCGTATATAAATCATGTAGAAGCAGATTCTTAATCAGATGTTGATAATTCAGCATGAGTTTTTATAAATTTGTTTTTTACATTAACTTATAACAAATAAATATTACTACAATGGCTTACAAAATTAATGATGAGTGCCTCGCATGTGGTACATGTAAAGGTGAGTGTCCTGTAGAGGCAATCTCGGAGGGTGATAAGTATTCTATCAATCCCGATGCTTGCATCGACTGCGGTACATGCGCTGGTGTATGTCCTGTTGATGCTATTCATCCAGCTGAGTAAGGAATAGAGGCAATAAATATATTGCATTCAGCGATTTGCCGGTTTATCTCTTTATGATATAAACCGGCTTTTCATTTTTGGTATATATGGAAGGGTCTTCCCACTATTGGTAATATTGCTTGCGTTTTGTATATTTGCGCAAAGAAGAATATAAGCATATCAATAATATGAAAATTAAGACAGCACTTGTGACGGGAGCGACATCAGGCATTGGACGTGCTACGGCCCTTATGCTTGCACGAAGAGGATATAATATTGCTATTACTGGAAGACGTTTACCTCTTCTTCAGGAGTTGTGTAATGAGATTGAGAAGACTTCAGGGGTTGAGTCGTATATTCTGAATTTCGACATAAGGGACAAACATGAAGTCTTTGATTCATACGATATGCTGCCCGAAACATGGAAAAAGCATCTGAAGATTTTAGTTAATAATGCAGGCCTGGCTCTTGGTGATGACTCGTTTGAGATGTGTGACGATGAGGAGTGGGATCAGATGATAGATACCAATGTCAAGGGACTTTTATATATGTCGCAGCTTGTCTCAAATTCGATGAAGGAGAATGGAGAGGGACATATCATCAACATATCGAGCGTAGCTGGTCGCCATGTCTATTATGGAGGAAATGTTTATTGTGCCACTAAGCATGCTGTCGATGCCATAACTCAGTCGATGCGTATCGATTTACTAAAATATGGTATAAAAGTTTCGAGTGTTGCTCCTGGGATGGTTAATACAGAATTCTCTACAGTTCGTTATCGCGGTGATGTTGAGAGGGCTCGAAAGGTATATAAAGGAGTTAAGCCACTTTCAGCTGATGATATAGCAAGTGCAATTGAATTTATTATAACACGTCCTGAACATGTTTGTATCAATGATATGCTTATAATGCCAACACAACAGGCAATGCCATACTATGTCGATAGGGAAGAGTGAGCCTCGTAGCCCTTTGATATAAAGGGCTTTAACCTTTTTAAGGTCTATTTAACATGCTTAATTGTACCATTTGGAATGAGGTTTGTAACTTTGCGCTGTTAATATTTGGATGCTGGGTGGCTTAATCCCGCAACAGGCCAAGTAAAAACAATTTTATGTTACAACACAAAAAACTGACTTTATTTGTTTGCTTGGCTGCTTTGGTGATGTTTGCGGCAGCAAAGCGTGAAACAGAACAAATGGTGTATGCTGATCAGATCAGCAACATTTGCAATTATCCCCAATTGACGGGAGATACACTAAAAGAAGAAGATCTCAAGGGGAAATTGATTATTTTGAACTTTTGGGCCTCTTATGACCCAGTGTCGCGAATGAACAATTATGAATTGCTTCAGTTGGGAAAGCGATACAGCGATAGCGACTTTTTTAAAGCTAAAGGGCTTGAAGTCTTGAGTATCTCTCTTGATATTTATAAGTCGCAACTGGTGAAAGCCATAGAGTTGGATGATACTAAGGAGTTTAAGCATTTCTGCGATTTCTCAGGCGTTGATTCCGAGTTGTGTGAGGCTTTTGATGTGACGGAACCTGTAAATCTTCTGATAGATTCTGAGGGAATGGTCATAGCAAGAGATTTTGGAGTGACAAGCATAGCGTCGACTCTTGAGATTCTTAAGGAAGAGAAAATGACACTCGATGATCCAGATGTTAAACAATATAATTAATATGTAATTATGAGATTGTTGCGTTCTTTAATATTTGTTTTCTTGTGCTTTGTCGCAGTAGATGCAATAGAGGCACAAGAGGTTGTAGGCCTTAATGTAGGAAATGTGGCTCCAGATATTAATGCTAAGGGACCAGATGGGACATTTATTAAGCTCTCTTCTCTGAGAGGAAAGGTTGTTCTGGTCGATTTCTGGGCCTCTTGGTGCGGACCATGCAGGAGCGAGAATCCAACAGTTGTAGCTGCTTACAACAAGTATAAGAATGCAAAGTTTCAGAACGGAGCAAATGGTTTCGAAGTGTATAGCGTCTCTCTCGATATGAAGTCAAACCTGTGGGTTGCAGCAATTGAGAAGGATAATCTTTCATGGAAGAGTCATGTGTGTGATTTTGGAGGTTGGAGAAGTGTTATAGCTTCAGTCTATGGCATTCGTTCGATACCATCCAATTTTCTTCTTGATCCTAATGGTGTGATAATTGCCAGAGATTTGAGAGGTCCTGTTTTGGACGCCGTTCTCTCTCGTCTTCAGAACGACAATTTATAGAATACCATTTTGAGACAAACTGACAGATGTTTTGTGAAATATGACATAGAGGCATTCCTCGAAGGATTGCCTCGTTTTGTTTGTGTCATTATGTCAGTGTTGGCGCCATTGGCAAAACATTTGAAAAAAGGTGATGTAATACAATAGATATATTATGGCAGAAAATAAGAATCAACAACAAGATAGTGAAGAGCAGAAGGTAGAGTCGGTTGAGAGTGCTACTGCCGAGGCAACAAACCTGTCGCAGTCGGAACCAGAGTCAGAAAAATGTGAGACTACGCCAGAAGCTGAGGTAGACGAGAACGTAAAGAAGATAGAAGAGCTGACTCAGCAGGTCGAGACGATGAACGATAAGTATCTGCGACTATCTGCTGAGTACGACAATTATAGAAAGAGAACAATTAAGGAAAAGGCCGATTTGTTGAAGAGCGCAGGTTCTGATGTGCTGTCAGGATTGTTGCCTGTGATGGATGATTTCGAACGAGCACTTCAGCACATGGCAGAAGCAACAGATGTTGAGTCGTTGAGAACTGGAGTTGAGTTGATACACAAGAAGTTCTCTGATTTCCTTGTTAAGAAAGGCGTTGAAGAGATTGCAGCCAAAGGAGAGACGTTTGATGTAGAGCTACATGAAGCAATTGCCCGAATGCCAGCTCCGTCAGAGGATATGAAGGGTAAGGTTTTAGATTGTGTTGAGAAAGGATATAAGATGGGAGATAAGGTTATTCGTTTTGCAAAGGTTGTTGTATGTGATTAAAACAAGAAGCAATGGCAAAAGCAGATTATTATGAGGTGCTGGGTGTTGGTCGTTCAGCATCTGCAGATGAGATAAAAAAAGCCTATCGAAAGAAGGCTATCCAGTATCATCCAGATAAGAACCCAGGCGATAAAGTTGCTGAGGAGAAATTCAAGGAGGCAGCTGAGGCGTATGATGTCTTATCTGATTCTGATAAGCGTGCCCGTTACGACCAGTTTGGTCATGCTGCATTTGAGAATGGCGGTGGTGGCTATGGCGCTGGTGGTATGGACATGAACGACATCTTCAGCCACATTGGGGATATTTTTGGAAGTGCTTTTGGTGGCGGATTTGGTTTTGGCGGATTTGGCGGAGGTCGTAGCCATGTCAACAAAGGCTCAAACCTTCGGGTGCGAGTTAATCTTACCCTGTCGGAGGTGGCTCAGGGAGTGACCAAGAAACTCAAGGTGCGTAAGCAAGTTCAATGTAAGCATTGTAATGGAAGTGGTGCTAAGGATTCGTCTTCCACAAAGACATGCTCAACCTGTCATGGGTCAGGCGTTGTGACACGCATTGTGAGCTCAATCATGGGTAGAATGCAGACCCAGTCGGCATGTCCTGATTGTGGAGGAGAGGGAAAAGTGATAACCGATAAGTGTCCGCATTGTGGAGGAGAAGGAGTCGTTACAGAAGAGAGTGTCGTTGAGGTAAAGATTCCTGCTGGAGTAGAGGCAGGTATGCAGTTGTCGGTTCCAGGAGGTGGTAATGCTGCACGTCGTGGCGGTATAGCTGGTGATTTGCTTGTACAGATAGAGGAGACACCTGATAAAGAACTTATCAGAGATGGTAATAATCTGATATATCATTTATTGCTGAGCGTGCCGGATATGATTCTTGGAACGCCAGTAGAGGTTCCTACAGTAGATAGCAAATTGAGAGTAACGATAGATCCTGGTACGCAGCCCGGAAAGGTTCTGAGATTAAAGGGAAAGGGTTTGCCATCAGTGGAAAGGCGAGAGAAGGGCGATTTGTTGGTTCGTGTAGATGTCTATATCCCGACAGAACTTACAAAAGAAGAACGTAAACTTGTTGAATCGCTGAAGGGAGGAGAGAATTTCAAACCTACAATAACAGAAAAAGAGTCGTTCTTCGAAAGAATGAAGAATATGTTTAGTTGATTTTATCTAAAAAAATTTGCACAATTCGTACGTAGTGACTAATTTTGAGCTATGTAAATAATATATTGAATATGATATTATGAAAAAGATAGTATTATTTTTTGTGGTTGCATTTGCATTTGCACTGATAGTATCAGCTTGTGGAACTACCAAAGAGTGTCCAGCGTACGGACAGGCAGAAGTCGAAGTTGAATCTGTTTGCTAATGAAGATATTAAGGAGATAGGACTATAATAGTTTTATCTCCTTTATATTTGAACTGGCTCATTTGAAAGACGAGAAGACAAAAAAGATGTTAAATCGTTTTGAGATTCTTTGAATTGAGAGTGAAAATAGATAATTTCGCACTCGTTATTAAATAAGTAACAAACATTACACAATACAAAATCAAATAAAATTTAAGATGATTAAACTTGGTATTAACGGTTTCGGTCGTATCGGCCGTATGGTATTCCGTGCTGCTGTAGAGAACTTCGGCAAGGACATTCAAGTTGTAGGTATCAACGACCTCCTCGATCCAGATTACTTGGCATACATGCTCAAGTATGATTCAGTACATGGCAAGTTCAACCATGACATCAAGGTTGAAGGCAACTACATGATCGTTGATGGTAACAAGATTCAAATCTTCGCAGAGAAGGATCCTTCAGCTATCACATGGGGTGCACTCAACGTAGACGTTGTTGTTGAGTCAACAGGTTTCTTCTTGACAGCTGAACTCGCTGAGGCTCACATCAAGGCAGGTGCTAAGAAGGTCATCATGTCAGCTCCTTCAAAGGACGCTACACCAATGTTCGTATATGGTGTAAACGACAAGACCTATGCTGGTCAGACAATTATCTCTAACGCTTCATGTACAACTAACTGCTTGGCTCCTATTTCTAAGGTCCTCAACGATAAGTTCGGTATCGTTCGCGGTTTGATGACAACAGTACATGCTGCAACAGCTACACAGAAGACAGTTGACGGTCCTTCTAAGAAGGATTGGCGTGGTGGTCGCGGTATCCTCGAGAACATCATCCCTTCTTCAACGGGTGCTGCTAAGGCTGTAGGTAAGGTTCTTCCAGAGCTCAATGGTAAGTTGACAGGTATGTCACTCCGTGTTCCTACATCTGACGTTTCATTTGTTGACCTAACAGCAGAGCTCAAGACTCCTTGCTCATACGAGGAGATTTGCAAGGCTATGAAGGCTGCATCAGAGGGCGAGCTCAAGGGCGTTCTCGGTTACACAGACGAGGCTGTCGTTTCTACTGATTTCCGTAACGAGGCTTGCACATCTGTATTCGACGAGAAGGCAGGTATTCAGCTCGATCCTACATTCGTAAAGGTTTGCGCTTGGTACGATAACGAGTGGGGTTATTCAAACAAGGTTTGTGAAATGGCTCGCGTCATCACAAAATAAGTTTGAGTATTTCTTAGAAAGTACATAACTTTGAATCCGGATATCTCATCGAGATGTTCGGATTCTTTTGTTTTACTTTGTTCCATTATTTAAGATGGTAGTAGGAGATCATTTCGACAGACTATTAGCTAATTCATATAACCTTACAATATTGATTCGCGTCTCAGGTCTCTCATATGCAGTGTTGGATCCCGTATCTAATACCTATGTGGCTTATGGTGATTTGTCGCTTGACCATCCCGATATCCATTATGCAGCACAAGAAGAGTATCTGCTGAGGGAGGATATCTTTAAGTTTTGTTTCAGAAAAGTCAATGTCACCATTGATGCGCCCATGAGAACAGTCGTGCCGAAGGATTTGCGTGTGCCTGATGAAGAAAGAAATGCCAGATTGCTATCATTCGCTGGTTATACTATTGAGAAGGACTCTATCGTACTTTATGACGATGTCGATTTGGCTTCGTGTTCGGTTGTCTATTCAATTCCGAAATTTCTATATTTCTTCATCAAGACGCAGTTTCAGAATGCTAAGATTACTCACCTCTATACCTCTGAGCTGAGCGCTTTGCTTCTTAAGAGGGTAGAAGCCGATTTGGAATCGAAGATGACAGTATCAATGTCAAGTAATATCATGAGTGTAATTGTCATAACAAATGGTGTCTTGAAGTTGGTCTCTTCTTACGGATATCGTAATGTTAACGATGTTGTCTACAATGTTGTAAATGTTTTAAAACAACTTCAGCTTGAGGAGAAAAATACGCTAATCTCGTTCGGAGGTGATATAGCAGGCAGACGTGATGAACTGTTTGATGTCATGTGCAAATTCGCATCTAATATTTCACTCGACACCTGGCCATCTTATTTCGTATACGATTTTGATAAGAGCGGTGAAGATTATAAATTTGCTTCTTTATTCAGAGTGGCAACATGCGAGTAGTTAGTGGAAAACTGAAAGGTCGTCGTTTCGATCCTCCCGAAGGATTTAAAGCTCGTCCAACGACAGACTATGCTAAGGAGAGCCTCTTTAATGTCCTTAATAATTTTTTGGATTTTGAGGCTGTCGATGTTCTCGATTTATTTTCAGGAACAGGTAGTATTACGTATGAGTTTGCATCTCGAGGTGCACATAGTGTGACCAGTGTTGAGCTTAATTTTAAACATCAGCGTTTTATAGAACAGACAATACGTAATTTCGGCATAGAAGATATATGTAAGAGTTATCGAAGTGATGCTTTTAGATATCTCAAGGATTGCAGACGGCAGTATGATGTGATTTTTGCTGATGCCCCATTTGAACTTCAAGAGGTGGGAACATTGCCAAACTTGATTTTTCAAAATGAATTGCTTAGGGATGCCGATTCTCTGTTGATTGTTGAGCATTCTGAAGCCGACAGATTTAAAGATGACCCACATCTGTGGCAGGTGAGAAGCTACGGCAAGGTCAATTTTTCGTTATTCAAGAATATTAAGCAAGAATAGTTTTGAGTATGACTATTAATTGTAGGGGAGCGTTGTTAGACTTGTCGGTTCGTCCGCTTGTCATGGGAATTATTAATGTAACACCTGATTCATTCTACGATGGCAACAAGTATTATGGAGATGTCGATATGTTGTGTCGCAGAATTGATGAGGTGGTTGAGCAAGGCGCAGATATTATCGATGTAGGTGCCTGCTCGTCAAGGCCTGGAGCCTCGTTCATAAGCGAAGAGGAGGAGTGGTCACGCCTTGAATTAGCTCTATATCTGATAGGAAAGAGGTATCCCAAAGCTATTGTGTCAGTCGATACATATCGCGCCTCGATTGCACGCATGAGTGTGGAGAATGGAGCCTCTATAATTAATGATATCTCTGCGGGGTCATTTGATAGGGAAATGTTCAGGACATTAGGGGACTTGAATGTCCCATATATACTGACTCATATACAAGGTGAACCAGGAAATATGCAAGTAAGTCCTGCCTACTCCGAAAAAGGTGTGGTGCATGATGTGAGGCTCTTCCTGTCGCAAAAAATATTTGAGTTAAGAAAATACGGTGTGAAAGATATAATCATAGATCCTGGTTTTGGCTTCGGAAAGCGGTTGAATGATAATTATAGCTTGGTAAACGGCTTGCAGCAATTAAGAATACTCGGATTGCCCATTCTTGTGGGCGTTTCAAGAAAGTCCATGATATATAACTATCTAAATCTTACTCCGCAGGAGAGTCTTAACGGAACGACTATTCTTAATACCATATCTTTGTTGTCAGGTGCTAATATTTTGAGAGTCCATGATGTCAAAGAGGCACGAGAAGCTGTACAAATAGTAATGAAAATTAAAGAGGTAGGTAACGTATGATGTCATTCATTGAAATGTCTTGGGTAGATGTTGTCGACATTTTGCTTGTCGCATACATTCTATACGCCATATATAAACTGGTGAAGGGTACTGTGGCCCTCAATATCATCTTCTCTATTCTTGGTTTTATCATATTGTGGCTGATTGTAAGATCGTTAAAGATGACTATGCTCTCAGCTATAATGGATAGTTTTGTCAGCATCGGATTGCTGTCACTTATTGTCATATTTCAACCTGAGGTGAGAAGGTTTCTCGTTATGATGACAACCAGATATGACTTCCTCAAGCGTTTGGGTTTTGACAAACACTGGGCTTCGCAGAACGAACAAAAGTTATTGTTTGTAAATGCAATAAGCAAAGCGTGTGAGAATATGTCGAAGAGTAAGACAGGTGCATTGATTGTCCTGACAAGAAAGGTGGGGCTTAATGATTTTATTTCAACTGGCGAGAAAATAGATGCAGAGTATAACCAACAGTTGATTGAGACAATATTCTTTAAGAATACACCCTTACATGATGGAGCCATGATTGTTGATACACGTCGTATTAAGGCGGCAGCTTGTATCTTGCCTGTTTCTCATAGTATGGACATCCCTAAGTCGTTCGGACTGCGTCATAGATCAGCATTGGGAATAACGGAGGTGACTGATGCCTTGGCTATAGTGGTTAGTGAAGAGACGGGGAGAATAACCATATTTGACTCGGGTCAGTATATAACAGCTAAATCAAGCATAGAACTTGGTGAGATTCTCGAAAAGATGGAGTATTGATGTTTTATGGAAGTTGCTGTACGTGGATATAATACTCAGTTAGGGCGGCAACTCGTAGTGGCTCTTAAGGAGAATGGCTATTCAATAAGGGAGATTTCTGTTGCAAAGCTGAAGTTGCCAGCAGACGTTCTTGGTCACTATCTAAATGGAGTTGACGCAATAGTGGATGTCGATAGGGTACCATATTTCTCCAAATGGACGTCTCGATATCAGTATAATATTTATGCCTCTCGACTTGCAGCGATGAGGGCTATATCAAGTGCAATGAAATATGTGGATAAAGCTCCTTCATTCTATTTGACGCTCTCCAATGCAATGGGTTATGACAGCTTTGAAGTTCATGACGACTATTCTCAGTTGATGGATGATGATAGTTTTATGGCTGAGATGGCTGAGATGGAGTTGCAGGAGGCAACTCGTATCCAGCGATATGTGAAGAATATACGACTGTCAGTATTCAGAATAGGCTTTGTAATGGCAACTGATTCGCCAGAATTCAAGGTGATTCGCAAAGCAGCTAAATTAGGATTAGCGGGAATCGTTGATGACGGATATCAATGTTTGCCTATTATTCACAGAGAAGACTTGATTGCTGCAATTATGTTTGTTTTGAAACGTCCTGATTGTCAAGGTGTTTTTAATGTGACAATACCAGAGATTGCAAATATGATAGAGTTGTCAAAAGCAGTACATAAGTTTGTATGGCGGCCGCAGATATCTCTTCCAAAGTGGGTTCTTAGGATACTGATGGGACGTTCAGTTGCCATGCTGGAGCATAATTGTAAAGTTATTCCTGTGCGTCTGTCTTCATTAGGCTTCACATTTAAGTATCCTAATATACAAGAAGTTATAAACTCAATATTAAAGAAATGAAACTTCATAGAGTCACAGTCGAGACAAAGATAGAGACATCAGTTCAAGATGATATTTTAGAGACTTGGGAGACCGAAATAATAGAATCTCTTAGAAAAGAGGCTGTTGAAATAGCTCGTAAGTCATACGCTCCATATTCAAAATTTCATGTGGGAGCAGCTCTTCGTACTGAGTCGGGTGCGATTGTTTCAGGGTCGAATCAGGAGAATGCCGCGTACCCTTCTGGTTTGTGCGCAGAACGTGTCACACTTTTTTATGCAAATGCGCATTACCCGAATGAGTCGGTTACCCATTTGCTGATATATGCTGAAAGCGAGGAGTTAGGACCATTGAAATCGCCTATAACACCATGTGCTGCATGTCGACAAGTATTATTGGAGAAGGAGATTGTTCAGAACAAACCGATTAAGATTATTCTTGTAGGTGAAGAGGATGTCTACATTATTCCGTCGGTTAAGAGCCTCGTTCCACTCTCATTTGTTCCCGATTCTTTGAATGGTTAGTGTTATTAGACAGATATTCAGATTTGTTACAATTTCTATCTTGTTGTTTGGATGTAAACAAACTGCAGGTAGAGATGGTGACAATGATTTTAGTTGGGATGCCAACTCATTGCAGTGTCCTATCACGTATCACATATTAAACGATGATAACGATACAACCTTGCAGGTCATAGATAGGAATCTAAATATGCTCTTCAGCCGTGAGAGTTTGAAGGGCGGATTTCAAGTTGCTATCAGCAAATATGGGAAGGTAGTTTATGCTAAGGGATTTGGTTATAGTGATTTAGAGGATTCTGTAGAGATGCAACCTTATAATGTCATGCGAATAGCAAGTGTCTCGAAGTTGATTACAGCTGTTGCAGTAATGAGGTTGGTTGATGAGGGTAAGATATCATTAGACCAGAGGGTCTTTGGTCCAGTTGGGATTCTTAATGATGATATTTATACTGCATATGCAGATTCCCGATGGGCAGATATAACAGTGCGTCATCTCTTGAATCATTCGGGAGGCTGGACTTCGCGATGGGGCGATCCGATGTTTATTCCACATTCCATTGCTCGCCAGATGGGAAAGCGTTTGCCGATTACCATACAGGATATCATCCGATTCATGATGGATAAGCGTTTACATTTCGACCCAGGCACTTCCTCAGTTTACTGCAATTTTGGATATGGAATACTTGGCGAAGTTGTTGCTAAGGTTGCTGGTATGCCATATGAGGATTATGTACGGGGAACTCTTTTGGCTCCATTAGGAATATATGATATGTATATCGGACATTCTCACCGAGAGCATGCTTTACCTTTCGAGGTTAAGTATTATGAAGCTGACTCGTCTGCTGTCGCTATTGATTATTCTGTTGATACAACAGTTGTCTATGTCAGACGTTCTTATGGAGGCTCCGATATTCACACATTAGGTTCGGCAGGAGGCTGGGTGGCGAGTGCTGTTGATCTGCTTAAGTTGACACTTGCTATTGATGGATATGACGATGTGCCTGATATCCTGACCAAAGAGTCGGTGGATATTATGGTAGAGCGAGAGTCAGGTTTTGACCCTCTCGGCTGGCGTACAACAGTTGAAGATAATTGGTATCGTAGTGGAACTCTGGCTGCAACGGCAGCTATGGTGGCGCGACGACCCGATGGTGTGTGCTATGTCGTATTGATAAATTCAGGAAATCATCGTGGTCCCGTCCTTGCCAATCTGATTCGGCAGTGTATGGATAAATCAATTTCGGAGCTGGAAGGTTATCCGAGTGTGGATTTGCTTGCTAATGACGAGGTTTGGCAATATAGAACGAAATAAAAATTGGGCACATCTATGAAACACAGATGCGCCCTTGTTTTCTTGATTCTACAGACCTCTTATCTGATATCGATAATCTTGTCTATTTTCATCAGTTTAAGTAACTTCATTACCTCCACTTGAACATTCTGAAGCTCGAAGTTGAGATTGTTTTCGCGTGAAGCCTTAACACCTGAAATGAGAACGGAAATGCCTGTGCTATCCATATACTTAATCTCCTTTAGGTCAAGCATAACGTTTGTTTTGTCCTTCGTTATTGCGTCAACTACAGCTGTTTTGAGTTCATTGGCATTAGTCACTGTGATGCGGTTAGTTTCAGTTACAGCAATCACTGTTCCTTGAGCTGTTTTGTTTACTTCTACCATACTATAATATTTAGTTGTTTATACTTTTTAGTTTCTGAGTTCTTTCATCGCCAAGTGACATTGAGTAATGAATGTGTTAACATTATTTGACAATGTCTCTTTCATTTTTTGAGTGTCAATCGAATTTTTGCCTATGCATAAATCTTCTATCTTCACCAAAATGTCCGCGGTCTTATTCATACCGAGCGATCGAGTCGAACCTTTTGCTTTGTGGGCTGCTTTACGTAACCTCTCCGCATCGTTGGCTGCTAATGCCTGCTGCATCTCATTGTCAAATTCTTCTATCTGAGTCTCAAACAATGATATAAGTTCATATATCAGCGACGCATTACCATCAGTTGCCTCCCTAAGGTATGTTAAATCAGTCAACATGTCTCGTCATAATTATTAATTAGCACCATAGATTTTTCATTTCTTTGCAAATGTACTAATAATATTTTTTCATTGTTCAGTTTATAGATAAAATCTTTAGCTCACTTACTGATGCTTGAGATCTCTCAAAAACAAAGACACGGTCGAAATTTGTTGGATAATTGTGTCTTAGAGCTCTGCTGACAGCAATAGGGTCATATTGAGATGACATCAAAAAACTATTCTGAATAATAATCAGCCATTGTTTGTCGCATGATGAGTCATACCCTTTTAGTTTGTTGTCTTTGTCTTTGATTCTCTGTGTTATACTCTCTATGGAAAGAGGTTTGACACGGGTTGAGATGGATGCATACCATAGAGCCTCTGGTAGCCTACCTGAGACATTTGTTATACTGATACGTTCCACTAACTGAGGAAGATTGAGGTCGCCATATTTTGAAGTCCTATCAACAATATATTGTTTACCTGTCGATTCTGGAATATTCTCGCTTACAATATGGGAAATCTTTTCGGCAAGTCCGAGTTGAAGTAAATCGGCGCGCTCTATCTCCTCTTTGCCCGTGGGGGCTACTTGTGGAGAGATGGTCTCTGAGAATCTTACGTCAACAACCAACGGCAGATTGCTGTCGCGTTGTGAACGGAGTTCGTATATCTCAAGAGCAGTGTCCATGATTTGGTTCAGGAAGTCTTCATGAGCACGCATGTTGAATTCAGTCTCTAACCGCTCATATTTGAGTTCAGTCAGTTCAACTCCGATTCTCTCTTTTGGTGTCGCAATGATAAAGTCGGGTCTTTCGCTTTTCGATATTTTGGCACGCAATGGAAAATCCTTGAATTTTTGGGCGAACAGATTCATGATAGTCCACTCCTTGCGGTCTCTTTTCTGAGAGTTGGAAGAGTCGTTGGATGCAACAGGGTTTGATATGTTCTTGCATGAATCATTCATATAGGCAAATGTAGAAAAAAAAACTTAAATCGTTGTTCGCAACGGAAAATTTCATAATTTTGCGGTTCGAAATATACTTTCGCAATTGAAATGAAAATAGACTTGAAGTCAAGATATATCAAACCTGTTTTACTCATATTTGTATCTTGTCTTGCGTTCTCAGCATGTAGCGAGTACCAGGCAATATTGAAGACAAATAACCCTGAGTTGTATTATAAATCAGCTCTTGACTATTATGAAAAACACGATTATGTCAGGGCAAGCAACCTTTTGGGTATGGTGATGACAACTTATGCAGGAACGTCAAAATCAGATACTATTACAATTCTTTACGCTAAATGTTTGGCGAATATAGGTGATTACTATACAGCAGCATCATATTTTCAGAATTATGTGAAGACATTCCCCTCGAGCGATTCATGTGAGGTGTGCCAATTTATGACTGGGTATTGTTATTATATGCTTTCGCCAAAGATACAGCTTGACCAGTCCGATTCAGAAGCTGCAGTTGAGGAGTTACAGGCTTTTCTGAATATCTATCCAAACTCTCCCAAGGTACCCCTGGCAGAGAGAATGCTCAAACGTATGCAGGATAAGTTGGCTTACAAGGACTATATAAATGCTAAGCTCTATTTCAACCTTGGTAACTATATGGGTAATAACTACCAGAGTGCGGTCATTACAGCTCAGAATTGTCTGAAGAAATATCCAGATACGCGCCATCGTGAAGAGTTGTCATTCCTGATATTGAGAGCTCGTTTCATTCAGGCAGAGAATAGTATCTTGAGAAAGCAGTCGCAACGTTACAGAGAGGCAATTGATGAGTATTACTCATTTGTTAATGAGTTCCCAGACAGTCAGTTCATGAGTAAGGCCAATAAAATTCTGAAGAGTTCGGAGAAGGGACTTGCAGAAGCAGAAAAACTTATGCCACCCTCTGCCGATGATATGGATTATTACATGAACTATGGTAAACGCGAGATAGAGCGCCAGCGTCAGGCTGAACAGACTGCTAAAGAGTCGCGCGATGCTACGTAACATAAAAAGAAGTATTAATAGGTTAAAGCCGAATCGTATAATCTTTAATTAAAGAAAAGATGCCAGTAGATTTCAAAAAAACATGTGCCCCATTGAACACTCAAACTTGGGATATGGTCAAACTCTCAGAGAAGACAGGTAATGTCTATGAGACAGTGAACATCATCACTAAAAGAGCTAACCAGATTAGCATTGAGATGAAGGACGAGTTGTCAAAGAAACTCGCAGAGTTTGCATCTTATACAGACAACCTGGAGGAGGTTTTCGAAAATCGTGAGCAGATTGAGATTTCTCGTTACTATGAGCGTCTCCCTAAGCCAGTTGCGATTGCTACACAGGAGTATGTTGAAGATAAGATATATGTTCGCAGACCAGAGGTGGAGAATCAAAAACGTTATTAAGAGAACTTCTATAAATTGCTTTTAAGACAATTCAAAGCTTTGTTCAACCTAATGCTCGATTTGATAAAGGAGAGTGATGGCTCTTATGACTGAATGATAAGCGGTCTGAAGTGAATATAAAGCTGCAAATTTAAAAGACTTTTAATAGAATATTTGATTGTTTATGTATAAATGGTGAATTTGTATTGTTTCCTTTTGTATTGATGGTCATACTCTAACTTAAACATAGTCAGTGGTTTGTTTTTCGGACAAACCACTTTTTTATTTTTGGATAGGGTTAAATGAGATAAGTTATTGATAATTCGGTTAACTTTGTAGGTTAATTGCGGTTAGCGTGTTGATGGTCTAAATTTGAACCTATGACGCTATTTAGTTTTCCGCTATATATTATTGCAGATGGAACTTATTAAAGATACTCTTGCAGGTTTGCTTCGTCATTGGGCAGAGGTGACTCCTGATAAGGATTTTATAATTTATAACGACAGGAATCTTCACTGGACCTATCGTCAGTTTGATGAGAGGGTAGATAGATTTGCTAAAGGATTACTTGCCGCAGGTGTGCAGAAGAACTCAAAGGTTGGAATTTGGGCTAATAATGTTCCAGACTGGTTAACCGTTATGTTTGCAGCTGCGCGTATCGGGGCATGGGCTGTCACTGTCAATACCAATTATAAATCGGCAGAGGTCGAGTATCTGATGCAAAATGCTGACATTCACACCATGTGTTGTGTGCCGGAGTATCGCGACTCCAATTATGTTGAGATGCTGCGTGAGATTGTGCCTGAATTGAATAGACCGCATGCTATCGGAAAACTACTCTCTGCTCGTCTACCAGAGTTGCGTAATGTCGTAGTTCTTGGCTCTGAACGTTACGAGGGAACGTTGAACAGCGAAGACATTTTCAATATCGGTGAGCATATTTCCGACATTGAGTACAAGAAGCTTACTTCCTCTGTAAACTGTCATGATATTGTTAATATGCAGTATACCTCAGGAACAACGGGTTTTCCTAAAGGGGTTATGCTTACCAATTACAATATTGTAAATAATGGTGTTGCTACAGGTGATGCCATGAAATATACTGCGGATGACCGTCTGTGCGTCTGTGTGCCGTTTTTTCACTGCTTTGGTATCGTGTTGGCTTTGTGTGCAATAATTACGCATGGAGCGTCAATGGCTATTGTTCAAGATTTCGACCCTGAAGCAGTCTTGAAATCGGTCAGTGAAGAGAAGTGTACATCGTTGTATGGAGTCCCCACTATGTTCGTACGAGAACTTACGCATGAGAACTTTGATAAGTATGACTTGTCGTCTCTCCGTACTGGAATCATGGCAGGTTCTCTTTGTCCTATTGAGACAATGAAACAGGTTATGGATAAGATGTATATGAAGGATATCATATCTGTCTATGGCCTGACGGAGTCCTCTCCTGGCATGACATGCTCGCGTATCGGCCAATCTGCCGAAAAGCGTGCCACTACTGTTGGTACTCCGTTCCCATTTGTAGAAGTTACTATTCTCAATCCTGAAACAAATCATCCTGTAGCCGATGGTGAGCAGGGTGAGATTTGTTGTCGTGGTTATAATGTGATGAAGGGCTATTACAAGAATCCTGAGGCAACAGCACAGACGATTGATTCCAATGGATGGTTGCATTCTGGCGACTTGGCAATGCGCGATGCTGATGGTTATTATCATATAACTGGACGTATCAAGGATATGATAATCAGAGGTGGCGAGAATATATACCCCCGAGAGATTGAAAATTTTATCTATCAAATGCCAGGCGTGAGCATGGTCGAGGTGGTTGGTATAGCCGATCAAAAATACGGAGAGATTGTAGGTGCGTTTATTATACAAAAGGAGGGTGCTAATCTCACTCAGGAGAAGGTTCAGAAGTATTGTGAAGGACAGATTGCTCGCTTCAAGATTCCTAAGTATGTATTTTTCGTAGATGATTATCCTAAGACGGGTTCGGGGAAAGTACAGAAGTTTAAACTTCGTGAGATTGGAAAACAGTTGGTGGATGAAATTATCTCCAAACAACGTGTGTGACTGTAGATATTACCAAAAATATATAAATTATGAATACAATTCGTTTAATGACTATTTGTTCAGTTACAGGAGCTATGCTTGCTTCTTGCACACAAAATAGACCCGTTGAAGGTTGTGCCGATTTCTCTAAGAGTATTGATGAGTCAATATCGCCTAAAGATGATTTCTATGGCTATGCTAATGGTACATGGCAGAAGTTGAATCCATTGCCTGACGATAAGTCGCGTCTTGGAACTTTCGATGTTCTCTATGAAGAGAATCAGGAACGCGTCAGAGGCATTATAGAGGATGCTACCAAGGAGTGTGCAGCCGAAGGAACTCCAAATCAGAAGATTGGTGATTTGTATTCTCTTGGAATGGATACGGTTCGCAGAAATGCTGAGGGTGTCAAACCTCTGCTCCCATTAATCGATAAGATAAACTCCATAAGCGACTCCAAATCAATATCGGAAGTCGTTGCCGAATTACATCGAAATGGAATTTCTGCATTTTTTATCTTTGGTTCAACTCCTGACGCGGATAATAGCGATATGAACATCTCTATTTTATGGCAGTCGGGACTCGGACTGCCCGACAGAGACTATTACTTCGATGGGGGAGAACGTTTCGATATGCTTCGCACAGCATACGTTGAGATGGTATCTAAGTTTTTCTCAATACTTGGTATTGAAGATTCAGCTTCACGTGCGCAGAAAGTATTTGATTTTGAGAAGCTTCTCGCTGAGCAAATGAATACTCAGGTCGAAAACCGCGACCCTCTCGCATTGAATAATAAGCGTGATATTAAGGGGTTGCTTGAGACGGCTCCATCTTTTGACTGGAAGAACTATTTTGCTGCGCATCAGGTTGTTGCTGAGACGATAACAGTAAGTCAACTGAAGTATTTCTCTGCGATGGGTAAGATTTTGTCAAAGAGTGACTTGCAGGTAGTGAAGGACTATTTAGTAGCATCAACAATCAGGGAGTATGCATCTTCACTATCGGATGAGTTGTCTGCAATAAGTTTTGAATTCTACGGACATAAACTGGTCGGAACTCCAGAGCAACGCCCATTATGGAAGAGAGTTGTCTCGGTTGTTGAAGATGTTATGGGTGAACAGGTAGGTCAGGTGTTTGTTCAGAAGTATTTCTCTCCATCGGCTAAACAGCGTATGGTCGACCTGATTGAACAGTTAAGAACAGCCTTCTCACAGCGAATCGATAACTTGTCGTGGATGGGTGATTCAACAAAGGTTCAGGCTAAAGAAAAATTGAATGCAATCATCGTTAAGGTAGGATATCCTGAGCAGTGGAGAGATTATTCTAAGCTTATTGTTGATAAGACAAAGTCTTATGCTGAGAATCTTATGGTTGCAACTCAGTTTGAGTATCAAAGAGACCTCGATAAGATAGGCAAACCTGTTGATAAGAGCGAATGGTTTATGACTCCTCAGACTGTAAATGCATACTACAATCCACAAGCCAATGAGATAGTATTCCCAGCTGGTATTCTTCAACCTCCTTTCTTCTATGCTGAGGGCGATGATGCTGTTAACTATGGAGGTATTGGTGTTGTGATAGGACATGAGATGACGCATGGTTTTGATGATCAGGGATGCCAGTATGATAAGTCAGGTAACCTGAAGAATTGGTGGACAGAAGATGATTCTAAGTGTTTTGCTGAGATTACTAAAGAGTTGTCGACTTACTATTCTGGTCTTAATGCTGTCGACACTGTTAAGTGTAATGGTGAGTTGACTCTTGGCGAGAATATTGCAGATAATGGAGGCCTCAATATTGCATATCAAGCGCTCCGTAATGCCGTTGGAAAGGATGCCAGTTCATTAGTGAATGGTCAATCTATTGACCAGCGTTTTCTCCTTAGCTATGCTCATATTTGGGCAAGCAATGCACGTGCTGAGTATACGATGAATCAGGTAAAGACTGACCCTCACTCTCCTGCAATGTTGAGAGTGAATGGTCAGATGCCACTATTTGATATCTTCTATAAGTCATTTGATATACCAGAGGACTCACCAATGTACAGAACTCCACAAGAACGT
The DNA here is from genome assembly GCA_021443545.1 of Marinilabiliaceae bacterium. GTDB lineage: Bacteria > Bacteroidota > Bacteroidia > Bacteroidales > Marinilabiliaceae > W3P20-009. The sequence continues at coordinate 18,930 of JABUTU010000025.1, forward strand.
ATCGTAGTGTGGTAATTCAAAAATGAGAATAAAAAGAGCCTCGCAGAATCTTCCTGTGGGGCTTTTTTGGCTGTTATTCAAAGCAGAAGAAATCAAGCGTTTATAATGGCTATACAAAAAACAAGTCGAAGCAATGTGCCTTTTTATAGATGATTGTAAGAGTTGACAAAATGATAGTTTTTCACTGCAAATTGATTAAACAATAAATTAGTAGTGATTTTTTATTTAACTTTGTGCAAACGTTTGTACAGGTTAACCTTTAGAGGTTGCAAACGTAGAACAAAGAATGAATTGACAAATAACAATAGAAATGGATTTCATAGAAAACCTCAAACAGCGTGCGTCGAAGAGTAAGAAACGCATAGTACTTCCAGAAGGTAACGAAGAGCGTAATCTTCGCGCGGCAGATCAGATTCTTGCAGAAGGATTTGCCGACATCATCTTGTTGACATCAGAAGAGGAACTTAAGGCAAATGTTGCTAAATTCGGTTTGAAAAACATCGATAAGGCGATTGTGATAGACCCTATGAAGCATGCGAAGAAGCAAGCATATATCGAACTTCTCGTCAAGCTCAGAGAAAAGAAGGGTATGACAGTTGAAAAGGCAACAGTCCTCGTACAGGACCCTCTGTATCTCGGTGCATTGATGATAAAGGCTGGTGACGCTGACGGAGAGGTTTCAGGTGCAATCCATGCAACAGGCGATGTGCTTCGCCCAGCTTTGCAACTAATTAAGACAAAACCTGGCATCAGCACAGTAAGTGGTGCCTTCCTCATGTTTAATGAGAAAAAAGAGTATGGTGAGAATGGTGTGATGGTATTCGCTGATTGCGCTGTGACTCCAGAGCCTACAGCTCAGCAGCTCGCAGAGATTGCTGTTGCAACAGGCGAGACAGCCCGCATACTCGGAGGTTTCGAACCTAAGATAGCAATGTTGAGTTTCTCGACAAAGGGATCTGCTTCCCATGATGTGGTGGATAAAGTAATTGAGGCTACTAAGTTGGCAAAGGAACTTGCACCCGAACTACAGATCGATGGTGAGCTTCAGGCAGACGCAGCTATAGTACCAACTGTCGGTGCTCTTAAAGCTCCAGGGTCGGAGATAGCAGGTAAGGCTAATGTGCTTGTATTCCCTAACCTTGAGGTGGGTAATATAGCATATAAATTGGTTCAGCGTCTTGCTGGTTCTGAGGCTCTCGGTCCAATCCTCCAAGGTATTGCTTGTCCAGTAAACGACCTGAGCCGTGGCTGTTCAGTAAGTGATATTGTCAAGATGGTTGCTATTACAGCTAATCAGGCAATCGGATAATTCGGATAATTAAATTTGGTGCTTATGAATATTTTGGTATTGAACTGCGGCTCATCGTCCATTAAGTATAAGTTGTTTGAAATGCCAGCCAAAGAGGTGAAGGCTTCGGGCGGTATCGAAAAGATTGGAATGGCAGGTTCTTTCATAAAGTTCTCTATGCCTGACGGCTCTAAGAAGATAGAAGAGAAACCTATCCCAGAACATACAGCGGGTGTTCAGATTATTTTTGATGTCCTGACAAATCCTGAGTATGGCGTTATTAAGTCCCTGAACGAACTCGATGCTGTGGGCCATCGTATGCTACATGCAGGATCAAAGATTACTAAATCAAGTATATTGACACAAGAGGTTCTCGACATTTTTGCATCATGCAACGACCTTGGTCCTCTCCATAACCCAGCAAATCTTAAGGGTGTCAATGCAGTCAAGGCATTACTTCCTAATATTCCTCAAGTAGGAGTATTCGATACAGCATTCCATCAGACAATGCCTGATTATGCCTATATGTACCCGCTGCCATATGAGTTCTATGAGAAGTATGGAGTCCGTCGCTATGGTTTCCATGGAACAAGTCACAGATATGTTTCGAAGCGTGTCTGTGAGTATCTCGGTGTAGACCCTATTGGTAAGAAGATTATTACGTGCCACGTAGGTAATGGTGGTTCTTATGCTGCTATTGTCGACGGAAAGTGTGTCGATACGACTATGGGCCTTACCCCTCTTGAGGGAATCATGATGGGTACGCGTTGTGGTGAAATAGATCCGGCAATTGTGCCATATCTCATGAAACATGCTAAGTTGACACCAGAAGAGATGGATACAATCATGAACAAGAAGTCGGGTCTTCTTGGTATCTCTGGTAAGACAAGTGATATGCGTGAGATACAGGCACTTCGAGATGCAGGAGATGATCGTGCACGACTCGCTCAGGAGATGTATTTCTATCGTCTGCGTAAGCAAATCGGAGCATACGCCGCTGCAATGGGAGGCGTTGACATTATCGTCTTCACTGGTGGCGTGGGTGAGAATAAGCAGAATGCTCGCGAGGCAGCTTGCGAGGGTCTCGACTTTATGGGTGTAAAGCTTGATAAAAAGAAAAATGAAGAGATTCGTGGTGAAGAGGCCATTATCTCAACACCTGATTCACGCGTGACAGTCTGTGTAATCCCAACAGATGAAGAGTTGATGATTGCACTCGATACAGTATCCCTTGTAAAATAACAATTATTAAAGAGTCTGGGAGTCAGTGCCCCCAGACTCTCTCTTTTTTATCGCCAATTCTTTTCTTAAATATTATGATTTTACGTTTCAGGAGAATCTTCTCACTTCTCATTGTTTTGCTGCCATTAATATCTATGGCACAGGACTATTCGTCGTATTATACAGAATTGCCAGTGCCGCTGAAGCAAGCTGTTGCCCCTGTTATACCAGATAATTCAGTTCAGTTGACAGATTTCGGAGCTGTAGGCGATGGAATGACACTTTGTACAGAAGCATTTGAGAAGGCAATAAGCAAACTCAATAAGTTGGGTGGTGGACATTTGAATGTGCCACAAGGAGTGTGGCTCACCGGACCGATTGCTCTTAAAGATAATATAGATTTACATCTTGATAAAAACGCAGTAATATATTTCTCGCCAGATAAGTCGTTGTATGTTGATGAAGACGAAAACGGACGTGTCTATGCGTGCATCAGAGCATCCAAGCGTAAGAATATCAGTATCACTGGAGAGGGCGTAATTGATGGAAATGGTGCTCAATGGCGACCAGTAAAAAGAAGTAAAGTCAGTGATGTTGAATGGAAACGCTTTAAATCGTTAGGAGGCGAAGAACGTGACAATGGTTCTCTATGGTATCCGTGGAACGTAAAAGGAGGGTACCCTAATATTTCAGAAGACCCTGTTATGCAGGAGGGGCGGCGAAATGATCTGGTGAGGTTTACGAATTGTGAGAATGTGCTGTTCAAAGGTGTGACTTTTCAGAATTCGCCGCGATTCCATGTTCACCCATGTAATTGTAGAAATGTTATTGCGGATAATATAACGATTCGCTGTCCGTGGAATGCCCAGAATGGAGATGGTTTAGATTTGTCCGATTGTCAGCAGTGTCTGATAGTGAATTCAACAGTGAATGTCGGGGATGATGGTTTATGTATGAAGAGCGGTAAGGATAAGGGTGATAAAGCCTTGGTAAACGGCTGCTCAGATATTCTGATTGAGAATAATGTTGTCTTCCATGCTCATGGAGGTTTTGTCGTAGGAAGTGAAGATATAACATTGATGCGCAATATTGTCGTTCGCAAGTGCCGTTTCTCTGAGACTGACACAGGTTTGCGTTTCAAGAGTGGTATAGGAAGGGGAGGAAAAACGGAAAATATCTATATAAGCGATGTCTTTATGACTGACATAACAGACGAAGCTATTGTTGTTCAGTGCGATTATCAGAACCTTCACGCTGGGGCAAAGGCTGAGGAGTTTAAACTGCCAAAGAATCCGCAATTTGTGCCAGAGTTTACAGGGATACATATCGAAAATGTGGTATGCAGAGGTTGTAATACAGCAATCCGGATGGTTGGTATCGAGACTCTTGATTGTGTTCATGATATAGAGTTGAAGAATGTTTCAATAGTATATAACAAGAAAGCAAGGGAAATAGACGACAAGACAACGCGAAATATAATAATGGAAAATGTCCGTTTGACAGAGGATAAGAAATAGTATACAACAGCAGCAAAAACCTATGTTCTATATATTATCAAGATTTGTAGCCTCAATGGCCTCGCCGGTATTCTGGATAGTAGTCCTTTTTATAGTTGCTCTCTTCATCAGAAATAGTCGCAGACGACTTGTCGTAGGTGCTATTGTTTTTTTGTTGACACTACTATTCAGCATGCCTACAGTCTACAAGAGGGTCGAGAATATGTGGATAGAACCAGTGATTGCTCCTTTTGATACTACGCAGCGTTATGATTATGCATTTGTTCCAGGAGGGATGACCTCGTACGATACCATCAATCATGTTATCCAATATGGAGAGCCAGCAGAACGAATAGTGGAGACAGCTCGTCTTTATCGTAAAGGGTATATATCAAAGCTTATTATTTCAAGTGATGGCGCACCGAATACAGACTCTATAGCCTTCAAGAAACTGATGAAAGAAACCTTTGATATTAAGCCAGAAGATATCCTCATTGAGGATAAGGCACGCAATACAATGGAGAATTTTACCTTCACGATAGAGAAGTTCGGACCTATGCTTAAGGATAAAAATGTTGTTGTCATAAACTCTGCAATGTTTATGAGGCGGACAATGCTTTGTTGTGAGAAGACGGGTTTTAAGAGTGATTTTTATTCTGTGGATTACGATGTCACAACGTATACGCAAGAGGGCTGGGAGCAATATGTCCCCAATATAATAGTCATGGAGCACTGGATGGATTTAGGTCACGAATGGATAGGATATATAGGATATTTACTCTTTTTGTAGAGCAAAATATATGAATGAAAAATATTTATCTCAGTCACAATTGTAATATATTATTTTTTAACTTTGCGCCGTCAAAAATACAAGACTACAAATATTCAGTAAATGATTAATATTACATTCCCAGACGGTTCTAAGCGCGAATATGAGGCTGGCGTTACTGGCATGCAGATAGCTGAATCAATCAGCCGAAATCTTGCTAAGGAAGTCCTCGTATGCTCTGTTGATGGTCAGTTGTACGACCTCAGCCGTCCTATTGAAAAAGACGCTAATGTAAAACTTTATAAGTGGGAGGATGCAGAGGGTAAACATGCTTTCTGGCATTCATCTGCCCATTTAATGGCAGAAGCACTGCAGATACTCTTCCCAGGAACAAAATTCGGAATAGGTCCTGCTCTTGAGAGTGGTTTCTATTACGATGTCATGACTCCTGCTGACAGACCTCTGACATCAGCCGACTTTAAGGCTATTGAAGACAAGATGCTTGAGTTGGCTCGTCAGAAAAACGATATCATCAGAAAGGAGATTTCCAAGGCAGATGCTCTGAAGATGTTCTCTGAGAGAGGCGAAGAGTTCAAGGTTGAGCTTATTAATGAACTTGAGGATGGTACAATAACAACATATACACAAGGTTCATTTACAGATCTTTGTCGTGGTCCTCATATCGCTAATACTGAGTCTATCAAAGCCGCAAAGGTGATGAGCCTTGCAGGTGCTTATTGGCGAGGTGATGAGAAAAGACAGCAGCTTACACGTGTCTATGGTATAACATTCCCTAAGCAGAAGATGCTTGAAGAGCACCTTGTTCTTCTTGAGGAGGCAAAGAAACGTGACCATCGACTCATCGGAAAGGAACTTGAGCTCTTTACATTCTCCAATCGTGTCGGAATGGGTCTGCCTTTATGGCTGCCAAAAGGGGCTCGCCTAAGAGCTCGCCTCGAGCAGTTCCTCAGAAAAGTGCAGGAGAGTTATGGTTATGAACCAGTCATAACACCGCATATAGGTAACATAGAACTATACAAGACGTCGGGTCACTACGCTAAATATGGTAAGGACAGTTTCCAGCCTATTCATACACCACAAGAGGGTGAGGAGTATATGCTGAAGCCAATGAACTGTCCTCATCACTGTGAGATTTATCGTAGCAAACCACGTTCCTATCGTGATCTTCCATTGCGTTTTGCAGAGTTTGGTACAGTATATCGTTATGAGCAGTCGGGTGAACTTCATGGTTTGACTCGCGTTCGTAGTTTCACACAAGACGATGCCCATCTCTTCTGTCGTGCGGATCAGATTAAGGAGGAGTTCGAGAAGGTGATGGATATTATTCTGTATATCTTCAAAACCTTGAACTTTACAAACTACACGACACAAGTATCACTTCGCGACCCTAACAATCGTGAAAAGTATATTGGTTCAGATGAGAATTGGGAGAAGGCAGAGCGAGCCATTGTTGAGGCGTGCGAAGAGAAGGGTGTTCCTTATATCTGCGAGACAGGTGAGGCTGCTTTCTATGGTCCGAAACTCGACTTTATGGTGAAAGATGCAATCGGTCGCAAGTGGCAGCTTGGAACAATTCAGGTTGATTACAATTTGCCCGAGCGTTTTGAACTGGAGTATGTAGGTTCTGACAATCAGAAGCATCGACCTGTTATGATACATCGAGCACCATTTGGTTCTATGGAGCGTTTTGTGGCTGTTCTTCTTGAGCATACTGCTGGTAAGTTGCCATTGTGGTTGACTCCAGAGCAGGCTGTCGTATTGCCTGTTAGCGAAAAATATAACGATTATGCTCAAAAAGTTTTGAAATCGCTAAATAATTCCGAAATTCGCACAATAATTGATGATCGTAATGAGCGCATCGGTAAGAAGATACGCGATAACGAGCTCAAGCATATTCCATACCTTGTCGTTGTCGGAGAGAAAGAAGAGACCGAAGGCCTCATTAGCGTGCGTAAGCAGGGAAGCGGAGACCTCGGTCAGATGAAGTTTGAAGATTTCGTCAAACTCATCCAAGAAGAGGTCGATAAGGTTCTGGAAGGTGGTAAGAAAAAAGAATAAAATAAAATAAAACCAAGTAAAGAGAAAACCAAAACATTCTAAATGGACGTTAACAACAACACAAACGAGAATAGTGCGTCTAATTCAACTCGTCAGCCACGACGAGACGAGCCAGAGCATAGAATCAACAATAAGATACGTGTGCCAAAGGTAAGATTGGTTGGCGACAATATTGAAGCTCCAGGCGTATATGCCACAGCAGAAGCTCTGAAGATTGCGGATGCTTTGGATTTGGACTTGGTTGAGATTTCTCCTAATGCTGAGCCTCCTGTATGTAAGATATTGGATTATCAGAAGTTCCTTTATCAGCTTAAAAAGAAGGCTAAGGAGATGAAAGCTAAGGCTGTCAAGACCGTAGTCAAAGAGATTCGTTTTGGACCACAGACTGATGACCATGATTATGAATTCAAGTTGCGACACGCAAAAGAGTTCCTTGGTGAGGGTTCGAAGGTCAAGGCATACGTATTCTTCAAGGGACGGTCTATACTCTTCAAGGAACAGGGAGAGATTCTATTGCTCCGTTTCGCAAACGATCTTGAAGAGTTCGCAAGGGTCGATCAGATGCCTCGTCTCGAGGGAAAACGAATGATTCTGATGCTGACTCCGAAGTCACAGAAAAAATAATTTGAAGTTTTAACTATTGCACATAAATACTTATAGCAATGCCAAAAATGAAAACCAACGCCAGTGCAAAAAAGAGATTCGTTCTCACAGGCTCTGGTAAAATCAAGCGTCAGCACGCCTTCAAACGTCATATTTTGACTAAGAAGACAACAAAGCAAAAGAGAGCTTTAACACATAGCGGTCTCATTTCTAATGTAGACCTACGTGAGGTAAAACTCCTTCTTCACATTTAATTCATAGTACTTGTACTAAATATTAACAAACCGAATGGATTTAGCTGGCATCGAAAGATCTGAGCAGTAGACGAGAGTCAACTAAGCTGGACGCTAACCATTCTTAAAAACTAACAGATATGCCAAGATCAGTAAACCACGTAGCATCGCGCGAACGTCGCCGTAAGATTTTGAAGCTTACCAAAGGTAACTTCCTTCGTCGCCGTAATGTATGGACCGTTGCCAAGAATACTTGGGAGAAGGGTCAGCAGTATGCTTTCCGCGATCGTCGTAAAAAGAAGTCGAATTTCCGTGCATTGTGGATTCAGCGTATCAACGCTGCTGCACGTCTCGAAGGTCTCTCATACAGCAAGCTCATGGGCTTGATTGCTAAGCAGGGTATCGTGATTAACCGTAAGGTTCTTGCAGATCTCGCTTGTAATAATCCTGAAGCTTTCAAAGCTGTTGTGAACAAGGCTAAAGAGGCTGCAAAGTAAGCAGTGGTAGTCGTATACAAGATTCAAAGTTTTTAATCAGGCAATAGTTAAAACTTATTATAGGTCTGCCGTGAGTTCCTCCGACAGACCTTTTTCAATTCTTTGAAATATGGATGATTGGTATCAGATAGATGTAGAAGAGGCATTAAAAGCAAAAGCCCCAGGTGCGTATAAGTTTATACCACGTTTTGTAATATCTTATCTGAAGCATATAGTGCATCAGGATACAACAAATGCTTTTATCATGAGAAGCAAAAATGATATGGGGACACATTTTGCTGATACCATTTTGAATGAGTTCGGCTGCGATGTTCATATCTATGGATTGGAAAACGTTCCCGATTCAGGACGCTTCGTTTTTGCTTCAAATCATCCTATGGGAGGTCTCGATGGTATGGCTTTTATCCATGCTGTCACTAAGAAATTTACCGATATTAAATTCCCAGTGAATGATATTCTACTTTATATTCGGAATTTTGATGGGATCTTTTTGCCTGTGAATAAGACAGGCGTTACAGGTAGGAATGCAGCTTTTCTTATGGAAGAGGCTTTTAAGTCGGATAGTCAGATTCTTATGTTCCCCGCAGGCTTATGCTCGCGTAAGGGTAAGAATGGCGTTATAGCTGACCTTGAATGGAAGAAGGGATTTGTGGCTAAAGCAGTAGAGACTGAACGTGATATAATACCGCTTTATATTTCAGGTAGAAATAGCAATTTCTTCTACAACTTGAGTCGTTTCAGAAGAGCTTTAGGCGTAAAGATTAACCTTGAGATGCTGTATCTCGTAGATGAAATGTACAAACAGAAGGGTCATAGTATTGACGTCTATTTTGGCAAGCCAATTTCCAGAGAAACAATCAGAGATAGACGGCCGATAGATGTTGCGCAGGAGATTCGCTCAATAGTCTATGAGCTGGCTCCAAAAAATTAGAGGAACTAATAGCAGACTCCTTAGTATCATTAAAATTTTATTCGTATTTTTGTCACATCTATTATGTGATGATGTAGTAGTCAGATGTCCTGTTGCAAATAACTCTGTCCTCACTATACATGTTTTTGCATAATTAGGCTATGTCGAAGAGAAGAATAATTCTGAAATAGAGATGCAACCCATTATATTGCCAGTTCCAAGAGAAGAGCTCGAGTCCGATTTTAAGAAGGCTCGTTTTGTTCGCACCACGAATAAGGGAGGAAATATCATATTCGATTTTGATGCTCATGAATGTCCTTCGCTGATGCGAGAAGTCGGTCGTTTGAGAGAGATAGCTTTCCGTATGGCAGGGGGTGGAACAGGTATGGAAATCGATATCGATGAGTGGGATATATCAGATATACCATTTCGACAACTCGTGGTGTGGGACCCACAGGAGCGAGAGATACTCGGAGGCTACAGATACATACTCTGCAGTATGTTGCCTCAAAATCAGGAGGGAACAAAGTATCTTGCCACCTCTCATATGTTCCATTTTACCGATAATTTCATAGCAAATTATTTTCCAAAAATGATAGAGCTCGGACGTTCATTTGTGCAACCCCTCTATCAAAGCAGCAAAGTGGGAGCTAAGAGTCTGTATGCCCTTGATAATCTTTGGGACGGTCTTGGTAGTCTCGTGGTCGATAATCCTGATATGCACTATTTCTTCGGCAAAGTGACGATGTATACTCATTTCAACCAAAATGCGAGAGACTACATAATGGGCTTCTGGAGAAAGTATTTCAAAGACCGGGATAACCTCGTATATCCCTATAAACCAATTGTTATTGGCATGAGTGATAAACAATGTGACGAGGTTTATTGTGGCGGGAGTTTTCAGGAAGATTACAAGATTTTGGTAAGAAAGGTGCGTGAGTTAGGTGAGAATATCCCACCTTTGGTTAATGCATATATGACACTTTCTCCGACAATGAAAGTGTTTGGTACTGCCATTAATGATGAATTTGGTGATGTCGAAGAGACTGCAATCATTATCAATCTGCGTGACCTATATTCTCAAAAGGCTGACAGACATATCAAGACATATAAAAAAGCATAACGTTTTTTTTTCAGTTCTGCAGTGTGTTTATATTTTTTATCTACATTTGTATTTGTGAAGGAGGTTCTGATATCAATGAATTGAAAGGATTTTTGATGCAAGAGGCTATAGGCTCGTCATTACGAGATGTGTAGGTAAGCAGAGGACGAGCAGTGGTGTTCGCAATTGATTGATATAAGACTCTTTCAGAATATTATGGAGGTTAGTTAATCTCGTTAACTCTTCTAACATTAGGAATGGATAGAGCTCTACATACGTTTATATTATTTCTGTTCTCCTTTCTCATAGGAGAGTTCTCTTCGTTTGCTCAATTAGAAGAATCTGAAACCAGTAAGTTAATCTCGATAGGAGATGCTTTTCTTCAGTCTGGTAATTTCGAGAAGTCTGAACAGCTCTATAAAGATGCAATAGAAGCTGCCACAAACTCTAACGAAAAATGGACTGCGGTTGATAGATTGTGTCAGATATATTTAAACAGAGAGCAACCTCAAATGGCTCTTGATGCTTACAATGAAGTTTTGGCAGATTCTGTTGCAAGTTCCGATACAACCGTGCGAATGTATCTTCTAAGCGGGATAGGGTGCGCATATTATAAAATGAATGATTATGTCAACTCTATCAAGAATTATGATTTGGCTCTTAATTGTATAGATGGTGAGGAACAAAGGAAGAACTATAAGCCATTTCTGTATACAAGGATGGCCTATACGCTTCTAAACGCAGGCGATGTGAATAGGGCAAAAGTCCTGTTAGATACATCGTTGATACAAGGAAAAGAAATGCAAGATCCTTCCTTGCTCTCTTCAGTATACAGAGCAAAAGCTTCATTTCATGCTTCCATTGATGAGTATGAGTCGGCTTACGAGAATATGTGTCTGTTCTCACAAAAATACGAGGAGGTCAATAATTCGCGAATTAATAGTTTGATAAACTCCTCGAATCCGCTATCATCTTCCTATAATATTGAGGCAGAAGTTAAGCTACAAAGGCAACTAAAAGACTATAAATTGAAGTATGATGAACTGAAAGTGAAGATTGAACGTTCTGCAGATTTCGCATATTTCATTTGTCTGACACTTCTTGTTTCTATCGTTATAGTCGTTTGGTTGATTTACGTGAATTGGAGTAGATCCAAGAAGATTAATATGATGACTGACCATAGCGAATGGCAGAGTCGGGTTCTTGCAAATGTTGCTAAAGAGGTCATGGTCCCATTCAAGAAGTTTAACGATTACTCTGAACTCCAAATAAATTATGCAATGAGTATCAATGATTCTGCTTATATGGAGAGTAGTCGTACCATTTATAACCTTTCGCAGACGATATATCAGAAGATAGGTAATGCGTTGCTATGGACTCAGATGGATAAACTCAAAGAGGTGCCTTCTTCCATAAATCTGGCACGGACTATTGAACGTATTGTCGAGAGTTTTAGGTTATTGGCAGAAGAAAAGAATATTCATTTCGCTATAAATATTGACGACAGTATTGAGGCCTTAGCTAATCATAACCACTTCAATGCTATATTGAGGAATCTGCTGCTTAATGCAATACAATATTCATATCAAAATGGACGAGTCGTAATCGAAGGTGTAAGCGAAGCTTCGCACGCGACTATAACGATAGAGGATAATGGACCAGGAATAGAACAAGATGTGATTGACAGAGTCAAAAAAGCAAGCCTGACTCCATTAGAAGATATGCAAGCGGAAACTAAACTTGGATTGTTGATATGTTGCTATCTTATCAAACAGAACAAGGGTGATATTGAGATTAAAAGTGTTCTTGGTAGAGGAACGAAAATCATCGTCACGTTGCCAAAATAATTATAAATATGGGAGAGACAAAAAAGAGTAGTTTTTCTTATGATGAAGCTATAAAACAGGTGGAAAGAATTATTGAAAAGCTTCAGAATCCTGATCAGGTTTCATCTGTAGACGCAATGCTTGCGGATGTTGAAAAGGCAACAAAGCTTCTAAAGAGTTGCCAGGATTATGTCTCTGATACTCAGAAGAAAGTGGTTAAATTACTTGAGAAAGATGCTTAGTATTATTTTCAGAGGCAACATTCTATTGTCCGTCCTATTCATTTTGTTGCCTGTAGATGATGTCATAATAGCTCAAAATGTGGTCTCAAAACAGCCACAATCAGATGAGGTTGTCAAGTATATCACAGCCTCAGATTTTAAAGCTAATGTTTTTGATTATTCTGTCGGTGAATACAAGTTTCTCGGAAAGAAACCAGTATTGATAGATTTCTATGCAACATGGTGCGGTCCTTGTAAGGCCTTGTCTCCTATCGTAGATGCCATTGCGCACAACTACTCGTCTTTGATAGATGTCTATAAAGTAGATGTCGACAAGGAACCCGAGTTAGCTCAGGTTTTTGGCGTGAGAAGCATTCCTGCTCTTCTTTTTGTTCCTAAGGATGGGATACCTCGTATGCTTGGAGGCTATATGTATTATGAGCGATTGGCCCTTAATGTTGCAGTTTTACTGCTTGGACAGCAATTGCCTCAAGAGATTGTGCAATTGTATCAGATTCAGCAGCAGCAACTACAGCAGCAACAACAGACTAAAGAAACAACTGAATAGTAAATGTAATAAAATATGCGGAGTCTAATAAAAATCATGTTCTCATTTTTGATGCTTATTTCTGGCACATCTCTTATCTATGCTCAGGAGTTTGTAATGCAACAGGTCGGAACGTGGCCTAATATCACTTCATTCACCATCAATCATCGTGCTGATCATATTATCATGGTCATGAGACAATCAAAGGGATTGGAACTCGTTTATGAGAGTCGTAAGGAGTCTGGTAATACCTGGTCAGAGCCACAACCCATTGAAGTTCTTAATAGAAAGATTCAACAAGGAGCTGTCATCGGTGGTCTCTCTTTATCATTCGATGAAAAGACCCTCTATTTTCATTCAAATATTGATGGCGGTAAGGGCAATATGGATATTTATATGTCGTGCCTGACAACTGAAGGATGGGGTGATCCCGTTGCGATAGAAGAACTGAATTCAGAGTTTGACGATACGTATCCTTCTATTGCTCCAGGGGCAGAACGAGTCTTTTTCCTCCGTCATCAGGTCATGGCAGATGAGCGCCAGGAGAAAAAGGAGGCTTCGCGAATGACTATGTATCAGTCTGTTAAAGATGAAAAAGGTAAGTACAGCAGACCATTACCTACTAATAATTCTCTTAATGAAGGTTGGGTTCAGGATGTCACAGTCGGCAAGGATGGAGCTACAATATATTTCTCAAATAGGGTCGAACGTAAGGAGGTTGCACGTATACTTTTTACACGTGAATTGATGAAGGACTCTTGGCTTTTACCAGAGACTATGTTCAGTGATGAAAGTAGCTACGACTATTATCAGGCTCAAGAGGCTAATGGAGAACTCTATATCTTGAGAAGTAATAACAAGAAACAAGATAGGGTTGGTGGTATATATCATTTTTCTCCAAATCAGCGTTTTCTGTCATCTGCAACAGTAGAAGAGAGAGGTGGTGTCTTTTCGGCAACGACAAGAAAACCTTTGAAAGCAGATTTGAAAGTATATAATCCAACAACAATGCAACTGCTTGGAGCCTACGAGAGCTATGCTCCGACCGGTGAGTATGATATGTCCAATAGGGAGGACGCTCACTATTTTGTGGATGTTCGTTCTGAGGGTCATTCCTATGCGAGCTACATGCTTGATTATCCACAGGATGCCAAATCGCTCCTGCCCGAACAGATTGAACTGTTCGATACGATTTCGCTCAATGTAGCAGTATATGATAATGAGATATTCCGACCTCTTGAGTCTAAAATCATTGCAGTCAGACAATCAGATAAATCAATATTCCGTTCAACAAAGTGTGGTGACGGTATCTATAATTTTAAATTTGCATTGGGAAGCAGTTATAATGTTATTGCAACTACTCCTGGTTTTGACGAGAATAAGTTTATGTTTCGTCTCGAAGGTGATATTGTATTCTCTCAGTTTTTGCGTGAGATGCCAATGAGTCCGCAGAAGAAAAACATTCTCTTCAAGATAGTAGACGCTGAGACCAATAATCCGTTAAACGCATCAATTGTTATCAATAATAGAAATAGAGAGGAGAGAATTGTTGTTGGCCCTGACAAGATGAAGGATGGGACAATTGATGTATTGATGAGAGAGGGAGATAAGTATGACGTGACGGTGAGCAGTGTAATAGGTTATTCTTTTGCAACACGGGAAATCGCCGTTAAAGAGGCAGGAAAGGAGTTGGTTATACCTCTTATTCCTCTACGCTCAAATGTCGCAATCAGTCTTAATAATATCAATTTTGTTTTTGGCTCGGCTGACCTGTTGCCTGCATCGTATACTGAGTTAGATCGTCTTGTGAAGTTGATGAAGGAGAATCCTATGTTGAAGTTTGAGATATCAGTCCACACTGATAATTCGGGAACAGCTGCATACAATTTAAAATTGTCGGATATGAGAGCGGTGTCGGTGATAGACTACCTCGTAGAGTCGGGAATATCAATTGGGCGACTTTTACCTAAGGGGTATGGAATGTCTAACCCCAAAGTCCCAAATACAACGGAGGAGAATAAAGCTATAAACCGCCGTGTAGAGTTTATGCTCATTGAAAGTGAAACAGAAAACAAATAATAGGGGAGGAGTTGATATGAAAATTATGAAGAGTTTTATTCTTATACTATTGACAGCTATTTTACTGCTGTCGTCAAATGACCTAAGAGCACAAAAGGAGTATGAAGTTATTTACGATAACCTATCCAATTTATCACAAGACCAGGCATATTCAAAGTTTTTGAATTATCAGAGTAAATATCCTTATTTCCCTAATGTATACCTACAACTCGGTGTCATCAGTGAGTTGAAGATGATAAATACAGACCCACTTCGGGATATTGAACATACTCAGTATTGGGCAAATAATGCAAAATTGTTTTTTGGTAATTTTAAGGGGTTTTATAAGGAGAATGATGCTCGGCATAGTGACTTTTATGACAATTTGAGGATTCAAGCTGCGAACCCTGATAAAATCACTGATGAGGAGGTTATGGCATTTGCTGATAAGCATATGACGTTATGTCGCAATTTCGCAGATAGCACGCTTTTGGTATATAAGGCTCTTGAAGCTTCTAAGAATGCTTACAATCGTTGTGTGGTTAATTATCAGCAAATTTGCGATGATTATGAAGATATTAACCAGATGGTGCTGAAGTATGACAATAACTTGAAAGAGCGCCTTCAGCGTCTCGAGAATGATATTGATGAGTGTATCAAACAATTTGCAGAGTATAAGCGACTCCTGAAGCTACGGCCTATACTCAACTATCGTCAGGTATACGATATGAAGGATATTCAGATTTTCCGCCTTGATGGTCTTACTAACTGTGACTTTCTGAATAATCGCTTTGTTATATGGGATTATAAATCGTGGGTCGCAGAAGTGAACAAAAGGGTGTCGGAAGAAATCATACCATTGCGCAAGCGTGTTGAGCAGCTAAATGCTCAGTTTGAAGCAGGATTGAAGGAGTATCGTCAAGAGGTAAAACCTCAAGTTCTTGCTCAACCTGTTGTCGATGATAAGTTCGTTTTCCAATTAGGTCATTACGATAACAACTCTTTGGTACGCGACCTCTTTTCTTATTTAGAGGTGCGTCGTAATTTTATGCTAATGGCTGCCGATTCGCTGGCTTTGGCTACAGATTCGTTGCCATCAATGATGAACCGACGTATGCGTCATATCTATAGAATGACAAATTGTTTCAAAGAGTGCAGAAGTAAGCTGGATGTTGTTCGTAATATGGTGACAGAAAAAAAAGTGGCACGTTTCAAAGATTTCTTCCAGAATAATTATGGTGGGTTTAATGGTATGACTAACTATTACCAAAAGGAGTCGGACCTTCTGATTGGTGTGATGAACAGAACATTAAGGAATTTTGCTAAGTATATAGCGAATGTTCATGAGCGACAGCAGTTACCAATATATAGTGTTTCAAACTCTAACGGACAAGTACCGTTGTTTATTATTACTGATTCAACAAATTTGGCTGACATAAAGGGCCAATACATAACGAAACATTTGGCGCGTGATGTATATGGAAATGTAATGTACGTCGCTGGTGACCGTAAGTTGGCAGGAAAGCAACAGCCTTTTGTTTCATCTCTCGATTCAAAAGGGTCTGTACGTTGGATTTCAATGATACCTGAAGCACACTCTGTCAGTGCTGTCGCTCTATGCGGTAATGGTTGTATGGTCCTGACAAATCAGAATGGATCTCCTATAGCCAATATCTACAACGATAAAGGTAAAGTGTCAAGTTATTTTAATGCTCCTGAAGGAAAACTTGATGCTTTTGTCCATAATAACATAACAGGCAATAGTATAGCAGCTTTCACTTCTTCGGCAAGTGAGGTTACTGTTGTTGCTGTCGACTCACTATGCAGTCAATCATTAAGAGTAAAGTTGCCAGAGATAGATTGTGTGAAATCAATACAGGAAGTGAATGGTGATTATATGATAGTCGGACAGTCAAAAGGCAAGGCGTACGTCATGTTACTCAACGCGAAGTGCGAAATCAAACAGATGAAGAATATTTCTGAAGAGATTGTTTGTGTAGACGAAGTCTTTAAGGCTTCTGCTCAGGAGATTTGCATCTACGCATCAGATAAAGTCGGAATGCACTACCTGTTTATTATTTCAGACAAACTTGAGATTAATACATCTATATAAATCACGTGTGTAATTTTACGATATTGAATCGTAATAGAATTGTTATATAACTTGTTAGATATTTTGATTTAAAGAGTTTAATTTTGTTGTGTAGAAAGTAATACAAACATTCATAGTATGAAGAAAAAGTTAAGCGCAGTATTAATTCTGCTTTTCTCGTTTCTATTGAGTGCCGTTGCTCAGACGACGGTTGTAGGAACAGTGGTGGATAACGGGACTGGTGAACCTATTCCCGGAGCTAATGTTGTAGAGGTTGGAACAACCACGGGAACTATCTCAGATCTTGATGGTAATTTTAACTTCAAGGTCAGTAGTGCTTGTCAAATTGAAATCTCTTTCATTGGCTATAAAACGGCAAGTGTTGCAGTCGCAAAAGAAGGGGTTAAGAATAACGTCGGTGTTATTCGTTTGGACTCCGACTCAAAGGCTTTGGAAGATGTCGTGGTGGTGCAGTCTATAGCTGTGCAACGCAAGACACCTGTTGCCCTTTCTTCTCTTGATGCATCAGTTATTGAAGAGAAAATAGGTACTCAGGAGTTCCCTGAAGTTCTTAAGTCAACACCAGGTGTTTATGCGACAAAGCAGGGTGGTGGATATGGTGACTCTCGTATTAATATGCGAGGTTTCTCGTCTGCCAACGTAGCTGTGATGGTTAATGGTGTCCCAATGAACGATATGGAGTGGGGTGGTGTATATTGGTCTAACTGGACTGGTCTGACAGATGTGAACCGTTCAATCCAAACTCAGCGCGGACTCGGAGCCTCTAAGATTTCATCTCCTTCAGTGGGTGGTTCTATCAACATAGTGACAAAATCTATCGAGTCAAAGGCTGGCGGTCATGTCTCATATTCTGTCGGTAATGACGGCTATCAGAAGATGCTCTTTACTATATCGTCAGGAATGAATGAGAAGGGCTGGGCTTTCACAGTTCTGGCTGCTAAGACATGGGGTAATGGATATGTTCAGGGTACTGAATTCGAAGGATATAATTGGTTCGTGAATATTGCAAAGCGTATCAATGACAACCATCAGCTCTCACTGACGGCATTTGGAGCTCCACAATGGCATAATCAGCGTTCAAATTATGATGGTTTGACCATTGTTCAGTGGCAGCAAGTTAAAAACTATATGGATGGAGAAAGCGCGTATAAGTATAATCCTACTTACGGCTTTGGCAAGAATGGAGAGCGTCTGACATCAGCACGCAACGTATACCATAAGCCTCAGATATCACTCAATCATCAGTGGCAGATTTCAGACGATGCAAATCTGTCAACAGCACTATACTCTTCTATAGGCCGAGGTTATGGCTATAGCGGTCAGGGTACGTCATCTTCATACTCTAATATGTGGTATGGAGCAAGTAACGGCTCGTTGAATACAACATTCAGAAATGCCGATGGAACTTTCGCTTACGACCAGATTCAGGAGATGAACGAGAAAAGTGATCATGGTTCAGATATGGTAATGTCTCTCTCTAAGAACTACCATACATGGCTTGGCTTAATTTCGAACTATACCAATAACGTAAGTGATCAGCTTAACATATCTGGCGGTGTTGACTTCCGTTGGTATAAGGGTGTGCATACAAATGAGATTAGTGATTTGTACAATGGCGAATACTTCACTGACTTGCGGTATAGAGCCAATGTTAAGGCTTCCAATAATGCTAAGGCAGCAGACCCTAACTTCAAGTACGAGAAACTTGGTGTTGGAGATGTAGTCTATCGTGATTATGATGGCTATACTGTCCAGGGTGGTTTGTATGCTCAGGCTGAATATACTCTGAATGATATGAATTTCTTCTTGTCGGGTTCTGTTTCAAATACGTACTATTGGAGATACGACAGGTTCTATTACGATGATTCTCACGCTGAATCTGATAAACTGAATTTTTGGGGCTACACAGTTAAAGGTGGTGGAAACTACAATATCAATGAACATAACAATGTTTTTTTTAACGCTGGATACATCAGTCGTGCTCCATTCTTCTCTGGCGGTGCATTCTTAAGCTCTACAGTTAGCAATGCAACAAATCCTAACGCTGTTAACGAGAAGATAGCTTCATTTGAAGTCGGATATGGCTTCCAAAGCAAATCGTTTACTGCTCACTTGAATGCATACTATACAAATTGGATTGATAAGACAATGACTCGTAGCGTTGACTACACTAATGCTCAAGGCGAATTTGACCGTTATAGTCTCAATATGGAGGGCGTTAATGCTCGTCATATGGGTGTTGAGATTGATTTTGTTGCTCATCCTGCACAGTGGGTTGATTTTACAGGTATGCTCTCGCTTGGCAACTGGGTATGGGATTGTAATCCAACAGGTTACTTTTATAACTCAGCTGGTCAACCTGTAGCTGATAGTAAGGGTACTATAGCATCTGGCTTGAAGAGTTCAGACCATGCAAAGATGGAACTTATGCTCGACAAGGTTAAGGTGGGTGGTTCTGCTCAGACCACTGCTGCTCTCGGTGCTAAGTTTAAACCAATGAAAGGTCTTAATATCGGAGTAGACTATAATCTCTATGCTAAGAACTATGCCGACTGGTCGTTCTCTTCAAACGACTTGACAATGAATGGCGTGAAAGTATATGAGTCGCCATGGAGAATGCCTTCAAGCTGTACGTTTGATGCTAATGCAAGCTATACATTCAACGTGTGTGATAAGATAAGAGCAAGAGTCAGTGGTAATGTTAACAACCTGTTCGATCAGGAATATATTGTTGACGCTATGGATGGCTCGAACCACGATTGGAAGACTGCCTATCGTGTTTTCTATGGTTTCGGTCGTACATTCTCTCTTGCTTTAAAGCTTTCTTTCTAACAACAAAAGGAATATAGACATGAATAAATATAGATTGATCATATCGTCGGTAGCTGCGTCAGCATTGGTTTTGTATGGTTGCGATTATAACGATGATAATTTCGAAGGTCTGGACGAGATGGTGAAGCAGGCTATGCAGAATACTACAGCTGCAACATACACTCTCACCGCTGATGATTATTCTGCAATATCTAAGTACGACCAGAAGTTCGCCTCTGTCAAGTCGAATTGCTTTTTTGATAATGATGCCGATGCTCAAGAGGCTATAGCTAAATTCGTAGCTGCTAAATACCCAACTGGAGATAACGGAAAGGCTGTCGAAGTAACGTATTGTGTTGCCTCACAGCAGTCGGAGACGGATGCTAATATCAACAAAGGAATATCTTATACTTTGCTGGACTCTGACTATGCTAATGTTTGGTCGTCAAAAGGTATTGAGGCATCATATCTGACTCCTAAGACTCTATCTTCTATCCCGTCGATTTTGAAGAGCGCGATGGTTGATGCTCAGTCTGGTGATGTGGTGATGGTTAAGTATAACTACTCAGATCTTGAGCCAGCACTGTCAAATGGCGCTGTTGCCAATAAGGAGTATTATACTTCATTCGATGAGGGTATTGATGACTGGCAGTTGGTCAACGTCAAGGATGAGTCGAAAGCATGGGCTTTGATGACTCGAAACGGTGATAGTTATGTGCAGGCTACAGCAAATAAGGCTGAAGGCGAAGTTGAGACATGGCTAATCGCTCCTAAAGTTAACCTCGAAGATGCTTCCTCAGCTGTTGTGACTATGTCGATTTGTACAGGTTATTATAACGATGCATGTCTTCATGTTCTTGTCTCTAACGATTATGATGGTAAGAATATTAATGCGGCAACATGGAATGATGTCTCTAAGTCGTTTGCTTACGAACATTCTGCTAAGTATGGTACAACAACCATTGCTGGTGTTGCTGATATCCTCCCATATATTGGAAGTTCAGTTTACGTCGCTGTCCAATATGTAGGTGATGGCGTTAATAAGAAGACTACGACATTCCAGGTGTATGACTTCTATGTGGGCTCTAAATCGCCGTACACGAAGACAACAACTTATTCCGAGAACTTTGAGACGAACAATACCATCGATTTGCTCGTCGCTGCAGGGTGGACTCACGTAGCAGCTGCTAAGGATTGGCAATTGAAGAAGTATAACGATAATCAGTATCTTCAGGTCTCTGCCTATGGCGCAACTGAGACGAATGTTACTTGGATGGTGACACCTGCAATCGATGTTCCTAATAATGGTGTCTTTACTTTTGACATCAATGGCGCATATTACGTAGCTGACTGTATGAAGGTATTACTGTCTACAGATTTTTCTGGTGATGTGACAAGCGCAACATGGGTTGATTATACTGCTGATTGCTATATCCCTCAGGAGAGTAAGTATCTTAGTTCATACGTGAGGTCTGCCTCTTTGAACCTCACTCCTTATGCTGGACAGAAGGTTTATGTAGCTTTTAAGTATGAAGGAAGTGATACTGCAACAACGACATATCAAATCGATAATGTTGCTCTCGAGTCGTATTCAGCCAATGGAGCTAATAAGGCTGCAGCAA
The DNA here is from genome assembly GCA_021443545.1 of Marinilabiliaceae bacterium. Lineage (GTDB taxonomy): Bacteria > Bacteroidota > Bacteroidia > Bacteroidales > Marinilabiliaceae > W3P20-009. Next base: position 40,326 of record JABUTU010000025.1, read on the forward strand.
TATCTGGCTACAATGAACAGGCTATATTCAGTTTTGACGGAGCAGCATGGAGGGAATTAACCGCATCTGATGGTGCACGTGTCATTGCTTTGCCTATTGACGTTTATAACTCTTTAGGTTATAAGTATCTCAATGCTTCAAATGTTGCAGCAGTAATGCCTAAATATCTTGCTAATGAGCACCAATATGCCTCGGAAGATGACGAGATAGTTATTGTCTACATTTCATCATCTAAGGGTAATATCTCATCGGTAAGATACATATTCTCTGCAGATGGTTGGGTGACAGCTGCCAATAAGACTGTGACCAGCCAGTTCGTCAAGAGCAATGGTCAGTGGATGTTTAATCCATCAGTTGTCTTGAACTTGACGGCAAGCAAGAGCCCCGAAGAGGTTGCATTCTACCAGGCATATACTGACTGGGTATGGGAGAATGTTGACCAGAAAAACGGTATCTCTGCAAAGGGACAAGGTTTTGTTACGTCATATGGCAATAATAACTACTACGATGGTACGTCAGCATATTATACCAATGTAGACTGGCGTCCTTCAGCAGCCAAGACCCAATATCCTTCGGCTTTTGATGGAATGAGCGATGACCAGATTGTAGAGTTTATGAAGAGTAATTTTATTGAAGTCTCTAAATATGTGCTCGCGATACTCTATCCCAATGCAAAACCTATCGATGGTGCTGAGGTGACATATACAATAAACTTCGTTATGTACAACGGCTCTAACACAAATTATACAATAGTCTTCAAGGTTGTTGCTCCCGCTACTTTTGAGTATGTGGATGGCTCTCTGAAGCCTGTTGAATAAAAGTTATTTCATTTATTCGGAGGACGTACCATATCGATTGTGGTGCGTTCTCTTTTTTTGTCATTTTTTATGCAATCATTCTGAAGTGTGAAAGTTCCTATCTTTTGTAAATTTGCAAGCGAAAAAAGTTTGAAAAATGCTTACACCGTTAGAGAAACACTATAACAAGCACAAGGAGGATGAGCGACTTCGCCACCGTCATGGGATTGTGGAGTTCAACGTGTCAATGAAGTATATTCATGATTATTTGTCACAATTCCCAAATAAGTCGAAAGTAAGAATTCTGGATGTCGGAGCTGGTACGGGCATATACACGATTGCTCTTAAAAATGAAGGGTATGACGTGATGGCTGTCGAACTCGTGCAGCACAATATAGATGTTATGCTCAAGAAAGATCCATCGGTATCGGTCAGAAAGGGCGATGCACGTGACTTGTCGTTTATAGGTGATGGGATTTATGATTTGACGATATTCTTTGGTCCATTATACCATTTGATGGGAGATGAAGAGAAACTCAAGGCTCTCAGAGAGGCAAGGCGTGTCACTAAGCCGGGCGGTGTAATAATGGTTGCCTACCTTATGAATGACTATAGTATACTTAGCTATTGCTTTGCTGAGAATAGAATGGCAGAATTAAGAAATCAGGGGTTTGTAGATGAGACGTTTCATGTGCGGTCGGATAATGACTCGCTCTACGATTACGTCAGAATGGATGATATAGAACGTCTTAACAGAGAGGCTGGCTTGAAACGCCTCAAGATATTCTCGCCAGAGGGAGCAGCCGATTTTATGAGACTACAGCTAAACCATATGGACGATGTAACTTTCAAGATGTTTATAGATTATCAGATGCAGAGGGCAGAGGCCCCTGAGGTAATAGGAGCTGGTTCTCATGTAGTTGATATAGTCATACCGATATGACGTTGTTGCGTAAATTTTAGTATCTTTGCACTCTCTTTTAATCAACAGATAGAACAATAGATGTTAAATAAATTTTTTGCGTTGGTTGCAACTCTCGTCGTAGCAAGCAACATTGTAAATGCTCAGGTTGACACAGCTTCATTTGCAATAGATACAATAGATACGGAAGATAGGTATACACGTATTATATTATTCTCAAATCAAACATGGCAATACCTTGATCTTCCCCGTCCTCAGATTGACGATGACGATTTTATGGATAATTGGGATACAGCTAAAATTCACGCATATAAAGAGGTTAATGTCGATACGCTTCCAGATGTCGTAGATTTGTTGCTTGCTGATTCTATCCATGCTTACCATTACCCTATAACTGGGCCAGTACGTTCAAATTACCATTTCCGTCGCAAACGTCCTCACAGAGGAACTGACGTCCCCCTTCATATTGGAGACCCTGTATATGCTGCCTTTGATGGCAAGGTCAGAGTAGTGATGAAGCCAAAACAGACTGGGGGATATGGAAATCTCGTAGTGGTACGTCATGCAAATGGTCTTGAGACTTACTATGGTCATCTCTCAAAACACAATGTTGAGGAAAATGATATTGTTAGTGCAGGTGATATAATAGGATATGGCGGAAATACAGGTCGCTCAACTGGTCCTCATCTTCATTTTGAAGCTCGATATATGGGTCAGGCTTTCGATCCAGAGCGAATCATAGATTTTAACACTGGTGAACTGCGCGATTCATTGTTCACTCTTCATAAACACTATTTCTCAATTTATTCGCACTATGGTCAGACCGACCAGGAGAGCATAGAGGCCTCAAAACGAAAAGTTCATAGAATCAAAAGCGGGGATACATTAGGCGCTCTGGCTCGTAAGTATGGTACGACAGTTGCGAATATCTGTAAGTTGAACGGATTCTCGTCAAAGAAAACATTGAGAGTAGGTCAGAATGTTATCGTCAGATAAAAGCAATCTGAAGTTTGTCTTACTTCTTCAAAAACGTAGCTGTCCTGCGTTGGGATTCCTTCTTGTGCCTTACGTAATAGATGTCTCAACAAGTCCGACCTATAATCTTGTAGAGGTGGCTAATGCTAAGGCTCTCAAAGATGTTCAGTACGATTTTATTGATGAAGATAGACGCTCTCTTGCCCTTTCTATCGATTCCGTCTCGGATGTAGCCCTATCACGACGCTATTTTGGCGGTGATATGGTTAAGTATCGACGTTTAAGTGCCGACGAAAAAGAACGTGTCGATACAATACGCAGATACGTCGATGCTATCGTGTCCGAAGTCCTTCAGCGTGCTCTTGAATTATCAGTCCCCATATATAAGCGAGATGAGGGTTATACAACAATTTTTGCTGCCGATTTATTGGTGGTGAACCCGTATTATTCTCGTCCTCGTTTCCGCTTCAGAATTGATCCTGCTGATGATAACCTTCATTATCAACTGAGTTTTATGGAGGGCGAAGAGATGCTTACTATGATTGGACGCAGGGTAGTCGTGATATCTGAACGACCAGCGATATTCCTTAATGGACATCGAATCTATCGCTTCAGAAACGTAGATTATCCAATGCTTCGCGTCTTTGAAAAACGTAAATCGTTAGTTGTCGAGTCCGCAAAAGTTGAGGGTTATCTTAAGACGTTTGTAGCTAAATGTATCCAAAATCACTATGTTGAAGCTCAGGGTTTCAGAATTCTGAAACGGGATAATAGCAATTGTACTCCCATACTAATGCTTTCAGCGGATGTTGTTGGTTTTTGTCTTCAACTGATATTTTCATATGGAGAAAAACGCTACTGTTATCGCTCATTTCAGAAGAATGTGGAACTATCTCAGGAGAATGGTCATTACCTGTTCTGGACAACTCAACGAAATGCCGAACGAGAGGAGCAAACCATGCAGTTGTTGCTCAGTTTGGGATTGAGACAACGAAATCATTCTGTCCTTGAACTCGATTCTGAGGGCGTTGGACTTGCAGATTACGCTGTTTGGCTTAATGCTAACTCCGACCAGTTGTCTCGTTACGGAATTATCGTGGAACGTTATAAAGTTGATAGCGGAGGGTCGTTATATATGTCGACTGTTCAGCTTGAGGTAAAGGTGGATGATAAAATCGACTGGTTTGACCTCTTCGCTGTTGTCCATTTCGATGGCTTCACAATTCCGTTCAGTCGCTTTCGCCGTAATATTATCAACCATGACGAGAGATATGTTCTGCCCTCTGGAGAGGTGTTCTTTATGCCTTCTGAATGGTTCACGACGTGGAGAGAGCTGATGTTTCGTCTGTCAGACGAAGTAGAGGGTGAAGAAGTTGTGAAGATTCCACGTCAATCACGTCCACTGCTCCGCTGTATTATGCCAGGTCAGGAGAGAGCAGATGAGAGAAACGAGCCTTTCAGTGCTATTGTAAATGCTAAGCATATTGAAAGGTGTGGACGTTTAGATGCTACTTTGAGAAACTATCAAGAGGAGGGTTTTCAGTGGCTTGCCAATCTCTGCGCACATGCTTCTGGTGGTATTCTCGCCGATGATATGGGACTTGGAAAGACATTGCAGACTATCGCTTTGCTTTCACACCTCTATGCAACGGAGGACAAAGTGGATGGTCATCTGCCATCACTCATAGTTATGCCTGTATCATTGATATCAAACTGGCAGCGAGAAATTCAGCGCTTTGCTCCCCATCTGAGTGTCGCTCTATGGTCACAGATACGCGATAAGATGTCGGGGCTCATTCCTCCGCAAAACGATGCTCTCCTTGTCAGTTACGGATTGCTGCGAAGCGATATAGAACAACTGTCACGTTACTCTTTCCGCCTGATGGTGCTGGATGAAAGCCAATATATAAAGAACCCTCATTCATTGACATATAAGGCTGTCGTAAGAATTCAGACTCTTTATCACCTATTGCTGACAGGTACGCCTATCGAGAATCGACTCTCCGATTTATGGGCGCAGATGAATATTGCAAATCCAACTCTTTTAGGTAGTGAGACTTTCTTTAAGATGTACTATGAATTGCCTATAATGCGCTATAAGAATGCAGATAGGGCACAGCGCCTTCACGACGTCATAGCTCCTTATATGCTTCGTAGAACTAAAGAGAATGTAGCGAAGGATTTGCCGCCTCTGACGGAACAGGTAATCATGTGTAGGATGACGGAGGCTCAGAAGGAGATATATGAGAGAGAGAAATCGTCATTCCGAAATGAGTTAATGCTTTCATCTGCTGATTCGAGAGATGCTTCGAATAGAAACCAGACAGCGATTATGGTGCTTCAAGCCTTGATGCGTCTGAGGATGATAGCTATAGACCCGTCAATGGTGGAGGAGTATTCAGATTCTGATGTCGAATCGGGTAAGATGCAGACTGTGCTCGAGCATCTCTTGGCTGCTATGTCAGAAGGCCATAAAGTTTTGGTTTTCTCATCATTCGTGCGCGATTTGAATATTCTGGCATCAAAGTTGCTCTCTAATAATGTGCGATATAGTATGTTGACGGGTGAGACTCTGGAAAGAGACGCAAATATTAATAGTTTCAACAATGGGGAAAAGAGTGTTTTTTTGCTGTCAATGAGGGCTGGAGGAACAGGCTTAAACCTTATTGCAGCAGATTACGTATTCTTCCTAAATCCATGGTGGAATCCTGCCGTTGAGGCTCAGGCTTATAGTAGAGCTCATCGTATAGGTCAGGAACGTCCTGTATTCGTCTATCGTTTTATATCAGAGGGTACAGTAGAAGAGAAGATTTTGCAGCTACAACTGTCAAAGAAAGACCTTGCAAAACAGTTCGAGGCTACAGACAACCCATTCGAAGTGCTCGGGGTAGAGGCGATGAGAGATCTGATAATAGAGAATTGATAATCAAGAGATTCTTAAAACTTTATGAGTCTCATATTTATAACAATATAAATGGGAATGCAGAATCCTACAAAAAATAGTTGATATGGTTAGAATCATTTTATTTATTGTTGCGTTTTCTATTTCATTAATGGCATCAGCGCAAGTTAATAAGGAGACACGTGTACTTGAAGGTACATATAGTCGTATTGAAGCTCTTAAGGGTGTAAACGTCTCGTTGCATCAGTGCGATACAGATGAACTGGAGATAGTAACGGAGGGATGTTCAACGACAGATGTAGATACCTATATCAAAAAGGGAACACTTTTCATAAAGATGAAAAAAATAACGAAAGGTTCTGCTGTTCAAGTCTTTGTAAAGCTTAAGGATGTCGAATCATTGTATATTCATGGTGGAGCAAGTCTCTCAACAGAGTGTGTTTTTCAGAGGAAGGGGGCTCTTCAACTTGATGTTGCTGCCACGTGTGAGGTAGAGATGGAGCTTGATGTGGATGAGTTGACAGTTAGCGCTAATTCGTGCCAGATATCTCTTAGTGGCGATGCACGAAAGCAGACAGTGGAGGTCAAGGGAACAGTTGGTGAAATGAAATATGATGCCATATCTCTTAAGAGTGAAGATGTAGAAATTTATTCGTCAGAGGCTGAGTCGGATGTATATTTTACAAATAGTCTTAAGGCAGAATGTGTTTCAGGAACAATAACTTATAAAGGAGAGGAGAGCGGTGTCCACGAGAAGATTGTTAGAAGTGGAGGCAAAATTGAGAAGTTATAAGGTGTACTAATCCGATAATTATTTATATTTTTGTGCGCTTCGACTCGTTGTCGGAGCGCATTTTTATTGGTCGATATGGAAAACATAATAGAATTAGATAAGCATCTGACATTGTGGCTTAATTCGTGGCACAGTGATTTTTTTGATTATTTCTATTATATGGTGACATCTACAACAGCGTGGATACCATTCTTTGTTGTGTTGGCATGGATGGTATTCCGGAAACAAGGTGTTCAAGGTCTCTTCACGCTGATTTGTGTAGGTCTTCTGATTGTAGTAGCCGATCAGCTGGCGAGTCATGTGTTTAAACCACTCTTTGAACGACCTCGGCCATCACATGATGATGTCATGCAGTGGATGGTGCATCTTGTCAACGGACGAAGAGGGGGGGAATTCGGATTTGTCTCATCTCATGCAGCCAACTCGTTTGCTTTGGCAACATTTATGATGCTCGTTGTCCGTAATGGATTCCTGTCATTATCACTTTTTACATGGGCTCTTCTAAATTCATATTCGAGAATTTACAATGGTATGCACTTCGTCGGCGATATTCTATGCGGGGCTTTGCTCGGAATCATCCTTTCCGTGATTACATACCAAATATATCTTCGTCTTGTTTATCACTTCTTCGTAATACCGCATCACAATAAGAGAACACTAAAAAGTGGTTTGGGTAGAATGTTTGGAAGCGATGCACCACTCATTGCAGGTATGTCGATGTGGTTCTCTCTTGCCATACTCCTCATAATATCGGCTTTGCTCTGTAAGTATCATATGGCCTAATGGAGCTACTTGTTGATACCACTTTTGCACCTGAGGAGGGACGTCTCTCTCCTGACGAAAGTCGACATTGTGTCTCCGTAATGCGACATAGGGTTGGCGATAATATATACATCAGCAATGGCACAGGTGTTATATGGCGTTGTCGGCTGACAGAGGCTAACGCTCGTGGTTGTCTTGTTGAAATTATTGAGGAGCAAGCTGAGCCGTCGCGCTCCTTCTCGTTGATAATGGCAGTTGCTTTAACAAAGAATATCGATCGCTTTGAGTGGTTTGTAGAGAAGGCTACAGAGATGCGTGTAGAGCGTATTATACCTCTGGTATGCGAACACAGCGAACGAGTTCAGGTCAGATTAGATCGTCTGCAGCGTGTGGTAATAGCCGCTGCTAAACAGTCGCTAAAAGCAAGGTTGCCTATTGTAGAGGAGCCACGAAAAGCTATTGATCTCATTCGCGACAATACATACGCAAATACGCAGCGTTTCATTATGCATTGTGACGCTCCCGTCTCAGACAATTGCACACGCAAGAGCCATCTTTTAGACCTCATAACTCCAGGGAATGATTTATTGTTACTGATAGGACCAGAGGGAGATTTCAGTCAGAGCGAGATTGAAGAAGCCGTCGTAAGACAAGGTTTTATAGAAGCAACACTTGGCGACGAACGCCTACGAACCGAAACCGCCGCCATGACTGCATGCCACATAGGTAATCTGGCCAATCGTACGTTTGGGTGATATTCATTATCTTATAGTCTATAGCACGTTATCGTATACTTTTTAAGTTTTAGTAGTCTCATAGCATATAGTGCAATATTGGTGTTTGTAAGGTGTTGATTTTCAGGAAGTATGATTTTTTTTCATTTTTAAATTGAGAATTTAACACTTTATTCTTGTATTTTTTTTTTTTTTTTT
>JABUTU010000020.1 GCA_021443545.1 Marinilabiliaceae bacterium
TCGAACGCCCGACACTCGGTTTTGGAGACCGATGCTCTACCGACTGAGCTACACCCGTAGAAAATCAGAAGGGAGGGAAACTCTCTTCTGATTTATATTGAGTCGTATTACTCGAGAATCTCTGTAATCTGACCAGCACCTACTGTACGACCACCCTCGCGGATTGCGAAACGGAGACCGATGTTCAATGCTACTGGATAGATAAGATCTACCTCTATCTCTACGTTATCACCTGGCATAACCATCTCTGTGTTCTCTGGGAGCTTAATCTCACCTGTGATATCAAGTGTACGGAGGTAGAACTGTGGACGATACTTATTGTGGAATGGTGTTGTACGACCACCCTCTTCCTTCTTCAATACATAGATAGAAGCCTTGAACTTTGTATGAGGAGTGATTGTACCTGGCTTAGCGATAACCATACCACGTCTAACCTCTGACTTCTCAATACCACGGAGGAGCATACCTACGTTATCACCTGCCTCACCTGTCTCAAGAATCTTACGGAACATCTCAACACCTGTACATGTTGTCTTCTTTCCCTCAGCACCAAGACCGATAAGCTGAAGCTCATCACCAATCTTAACAACACCTGACTCGATACGGCCTGTTGCTACAGTACCACGACCTGTGATTGTGAAGACGTCCTCAACTGGCATAATGAAAGGCTTATCTACAGCACGCTCTGGCAGTGGAATCCACTCGTCAACAGCAGCCATAAGCTCCATTACCTTCTCCTCCCACTGTGGCTCGCCGTTCAATGCACCAAGTGCTGAACCACGAACTACTGGTGAGTTGTCACCATCAAACTCATAGAATGAAAGAAGTTCGCGAATCTCCATCTCAACAAGGTCGAGAAGCTCAGCGTCATCAACCATATCCACCTTATTCATGAAGACAACAATACGTGGAACGTTTACCTGACGAGCGAGAAGAATGTGCTCACGTGTCTGTGGCATAGGACCATCTGTAGAAGCAACTACAAGAATAGCACCATCCATCTGAGCAGCACCAGTAACCATGTTCTTTACATAGTCGGCGTGGCCTGGGCAGTCAACGTGCGCATAGTGACGCTTCTCTGTCTCATACTCTACGTGTGCTGTGTTGATTGTGATACCACGCTCCTTCTCCTCTGGTGCGTTATCGATTGAGTCAAATGCCTTAGCCTCTGACAAACCCTTCTTTGCAAGAACGGTTGTGATAGCTGCGGTCAATGTAGTCTTACCATGGTCAACGTGACCGATAGTACCTACGTTTACGTGTGGCTTGGTTCTTTGGAATGTTTCTTTAGCCATAATTCGAATTATTAGACAATTAGATATTAAAATATTTAATCTATATTCTGTATTTAAACTCTACATTCGTGGACATAGCTATCCAATGGTAGAATTTTCGGTCGCAAAGGTAGAAATTTGTTTTCGAATATACCAAACGAAGAGCGAGTTTTTTTCCCTTTGATTAGTTTTTTTTAACCCTATCACACTCTATTATTTAAAAGCAACTACCTATGGGCAATATAGTTATCTAACGACAAACATACCTCCGTCGCATATTCAACCCCCTCCTTCACATTCATTTCCAAACTCTCCATCGAAAAACACCTCTCTCCATCTTCAATACTTCGCGAAAATTTTGCAAGAAAGCCAGCATTAAAACTATCTCCTGCCCCAATTGTACTAACGGGTTTTATATCTCTTGCTTCAACATGCATATGCTCTTTACCATAAAACAACTCCACCCCTTTCGATGCCCGCGTACACACAAAAACCTTTCCCATCGACTCAAACATACTCTTATATATCTTCTCTGGGTCGGTCTCTCCCAACAACAATCCAAAATCCTCGTCCGACCCTTTTACTATGGTAGCTTTTTCAAAATTGTATATGACATTGGGCATCACAGCTTTCAACTCGCCCTTATGAGAAGCACGAAAATTCACGTCGTAATATATAACACTCCCTGCCTTATAAAACTGTTCCACCACATATTTGACCTGCTCGGCAAGAACTGGATTGATTGCATAAAAAGAACCAAAAAGCAACACATCCTCTTCATTCACTCTGGGTTCTATTTCATACATAGGTATCGCATCATGAGCGTGATCTTTATAGAATGTATAGTGCGCATCGCCAGCACTATCAATAAATGCTAACGACAAAGGACTTCTCATGGACCTGCGCGTCACAACATAACGCTCGTCGACGCCATTCGCTTTCAGAAAGCTCCTCGTCAACTCTCCTATATGGTCATCTCCCACCTCAGAAATAAAGCTGACTGCCCTACCTGAACGACCCAATGATATCATCGCATTAAACGTTGAACCTCCAGGCGTAGATGTCATAGGCTTATTACTGGTATCGAACAATATATCAAATACCGTCTCTCCTATTCCGTATATCATAGATTCTGTTTATATCCTGTTACTACTGTAACTAATTATTGACTTTAATGTGTCTCTTTCTTAGCCTACAAAGGTAAAAATAATCGTAACATTATACTAACTTTGCACTCGACACAACAGAGCAACACGTATGACAACAGAACAAAAGACCAAGACTTCATTTGGCATATTGATAGCTTTAAGCCTCAGTCACTTCTTCAACGATACATTGCAGGCCATTATCACAGCCGTATATCCTCTTCTTAAAAGTGACCTTCTCTTGTCTTTCCGTCAAATAGGTTACATCACTCTATTCTACCAGGCCTCAGCCTCTGTTTTTCAGCCTATATTGGGACTTTTTCTTGACAAGCGTCCTAAATCATATTTCCTCATGGTCGGCATGTGCTGTACCTTTATTGGATTATGCACTTTGGCCTACTCTGACAGTTTCGCTATGACACTTGCAAGTGTATCTCTTGTAGGAATTGGTTCAAGCGTCCTTCATCCTGAGGCCAGCAGACTTACCAGTATTGCCTCTGGAGGCAAACGAGGACTTGCACAAAGCGTATTCCAGGTTGGAGGTAATGCCGGGTGCGCCGTAGGTCCTCTCTTGGCGGCTCTTTTCATTGCTCCATACGGCCGTCAGAATATCGCCTTGGTAGCTTTGATAGCTATCATAGGTATTTGTGTAATAATTCCTATTAAGAGATGGTACAGCGGAATATTGAAAAGCTCTGATGGTAAGAAAAGTGCACAGATTGCCGCACAAAACCGACCTCTGTCGCGAGGCTATACAATCTTTGCCATCTGCATATTACTGGTGCTTATATTCTCGAAATATTTCTACATGGCGAGTTTGTCAAGCTACTACACATTCTACGTGATTGAGCGTTTTGGCGTGAGCGTCCAGACATCTCAGATTATGCTCTTTGTCTTTCTTGCCGCAACAGCTATTGGCACTCTTATTGGAGGACCATTAGGCGATCGCATAGGCCGCAAATACGTCATCTGGATATCAATCCTCGGCGCCTCTCCTTTTGCCCTTCTCATGCCAGGCTCTTCCCTCACTTCAACCATAATTCTCAGTTTCATGGTTGGTCTAATGATCTCTTCTGCGTTTCCTGCAATACTGATATACGCCCAGATTCTTCTGCCTAACCACCTCGGACTGGTGTCGGGGCTCTTTTTCGGATTCGCTTTCGGAATTGCAGGCATCTCATCTGCCGTATTAGGATATATGGTTGATAGTATTGGGCTTGAGCATGTCTTCAGAATATGTTCTTTCATTCCTCTGCTTGGTCTAACAACATGCATGCTTCCTAACATCGAAAAGGGAAAGAGGCGAGACAACTAACATTGTATTTTCTTATCTATTTTGCAAATAACTGACAAAATGCTAACTTGCGGGCATTTTCCAATATCAAGAAATTAGAAATGAGTCACGAAGGTTTTGGTAGCAAAATAGGGGCAATAGCGGCTGCTGCGGGCTCTGCCGTAGGTTTAGGTAATATATGGAGATTTCCTTACGTCACTGGTGAAAATGGTGGCGCAGCTTTCTTATTGGTATACATTGCTTTCACGCTGATTATAGCTCTTCCCGTTTTGATGTCGGAATTTGCAATAGGACGTACCACTGGTAAGCCTGTAACTGATGCATTTCGCTCATTAGCGCCTAAAGGCAAATGGTATCTGATCGGATTCTCAGGCGTTGTTTGCGCTTTCGTAATACTATCATTCTATAATGTAGTGGCAGGCTGGACTCTCTACTATACGTACCTATCTATAACTGGAGCACTTAACAATCTGTCGCCTGCTGAAGTTACTCAGACCTTCAATAATACTCTTTCTGACCCTGCGACATGCATCATATGGATGCTCGTTATGATGGGAATGACTGGCTATGTGGTTGCTCGGGGCGTATCTGAGGGAATTGAGAAATACAGCAAAATACTGATGCCTATTCTTCTTGTCCTGATAATCTTGATATGCGTACGTTCGCTATCACTCGACACTGAAAATAAAGGAATCAAATTTCTTCTTTCCCCCGATTTCAGTAAACTGACACCACGAGCTCTCGTCGAAGCTTTAGGTCAGGCATTCTTCTCTCTTAGTCTTGGTATGGGCACAATGACCACCTATGGTGCATACATTTCCAAGAAACAAAATCTTGCAAAATGCGCAACAAGCGTAGCCATTATCGACTTTATGGTTGCTTTTCTTGCTGGTCTCATGATATTCCCTTGTGCATTTGCATTCGGCGTTAACCCTGGTAGCGGCCCTGGCCTGGTCTTCGAGACTCTCCCGAATGTCTTCAACCAGATGCCAATGGGACAGGTTATGGCTATAGGCTTCTTCACTCTTCTCGTCGTTGCCGCCGTCACATCGTCTATATCAATTCTTGAAGTCCTCGCATCATATTTCATGACAAAACTTAATATAGGACGGAAAAGAGCTACTGTCTTCTCGATACTACTATCCATAGGTTTTGGTATTGGTTGTTCGGTCTTTCCTACGATGCTTGACTTCTTCGACAATCTGTCGGCCAACATTCTCCTCCCATTGGGAGCATTTTTCATTATTCTATTCGTTCCACTCAAAGTTGGACCCGAAAGAATGAGAAACGAAATGGAGGCTCACGGAGGAAAATTCACCTTGTTTCCTTGCTACTACTTTCTCGCCAAGTATATAGTTCCATGGGCTATACTATTTATCTTCATAAGCAAGATACTTCCTTGGCTGGGAATTAACGCATTCTGACATATGAACAAAAATACAAACCCCAGAGAGTTCTGGGGCTGGCTCAGCATACTTATTGTATGCCTTTTAGCTATTTTTTGCTGGGAACTATATCTTCGACACAGAGGAACCCCAATAATTACTGACAGTACACAATACTTGTTCGAGGAATACAACGGGGAGAATACTCTGACAACAACAGATGACGACACTCTTTATGTCAATTCTGCTAATGCAACTCAGCTTTCTCGCTTTGGATTCCCTAATTATGTCGTTTTGAACATTCTTAAATACCGCGATGCTGGAGGTTCTTTCCGCGAAATAAATGCTCTCAGAGGCGTGCATGGCATCGACTCGCTCTTTCTCTCCAACAAAGCTTCACTCATAAATTACGAAGTATCAAACACTCAAACAACATACATATATAAGTACATATACAAGGGTGGCTCATCCGACAAGAAATATCCTACAGCGAATCATCCGACACGCATAGGTCTTTACTATGCAAACGCCGACACGCTGCTTCTTCTCGGCGTCAGAAAAGAGGTTATTGATACTATCCTTCTATACAGAGACAGATTCATTCTGACAGGGAGCATCTCTTTGGACTCACTGAAGATTCTGACAGCACTTGACATATCTGAAGTCCTCAAGCCACATATCAAGGGACAAAAAAAGTCATACCATTCAGACGACAACTACACTCAAAGAATTGCAACTGCTGTAAATACACCGAGAATAGAACTCAACTCCGCCACACTCGAAGAGTTGTGTACAATAAAAGGCATCAAGGAGAAGACCGCATCTCTCATCGTCAGCCGACGCAGTGTTCTCGGTGGTTTTGTCGACACTAAACAGCTTCTTGAAATCAACATCATTGACAGCGCCCGCTACGAACTCATAGCCCCTCAGATAACAATAAGCACTAAGAATGTGACATTGATTGATGTAAACAAAGCAACTAAAAAAGAGCTCAAGAGACACCCATACATGAACGATGAAATAGTCAACCGCCTTCTAAAAGAACGTTATCTATACAAAAAAATAACGCCCGAGATTCTCGATGACATTCTTCTGCAAGAGAAAAAGAAAGAATGGCTTATCCAATACATCAAGCTATAAGAGAAACTCGTATTTTGCACCCAAATTCAAACAATTCAGCAAAATAAATCACTCTTGAGAAATAAAAATGTTACTTTTGCTCCCAAATAAGTAACAAAATATCAAATCAATGAATAAAATCAAAGCTGCCGTAGTTGGCTATGGTAATATTGGTCGCTACACAATTGAGGCTCTTGAGGCTTCTGAAGATTTCGAAATAGCAGGCATCGTACGTCGTAATGGAGACGCTAACAAGCCATCTGAACTGGCTAACTACAAGGTAGTAAAGGATATCACAGAATTAGGAAAGGTTGACGTAGCTATTTTGGCAACCCCAACTCGTAGCGTAGAAGAACATGCCAAGAAGATTCTTGCAATGGGCATCAACACTGTTGATAGTTTCGACATCCATACATCAATCATAGATCTCCGTCGCAGTTTAACCCCTGTAGCTAAAGAGCACAAAGCGGTAGCAATCATATCTGCAGGATGGGACCCAGGTTCAGACTCTATCGTCCGCACTCTCATGCAGAGCCTTGCTCCTAAGGGCCTGACGTACACCAACTTCGGACCAGGCATGTCGATGGGTCACTCTGTATGTGTTCGCTCTAAAGCTGGCGTTAAGAATGCCCTTTCGATGACAATTCCTGTAGGAACAGGCATACATCGTCGCATGGTATATGTAGAGTTGGAAGATGGATACTCTCTTGAGGAGGTTACTAAGGCCATTAAGGCTGATCCATATTTCGCGAGTGACGAAACACATGTGATGCAGGTTAAGAGCGTAGACGAAGTACGCGACATGGGTCATGGCGTCAATCTCGTTCGCAAGGGCGTCTCAGGCAAGACTCAGAACCAGCTTCTTGAGTTCAACATGAAAATCAACAATCCAGCTCTCACAGCTCAGGTGCTCGTAAACGTCGCTCGTGCTTCTATGAAGCAACAGCCTGGATGCTATACCATGATTGAGATTCCTGTGATTGATATGCTCCCTGGCGACCGTGAGGAACTCATCAGCCACTTGGTATAATCCTCACATTTAGAAGATTTTTTCTTCAAAAGTGTTGCATAGGTAATAAAAGTTACGTTACTTTGCACCACTTTTTAAAAACAATAAAAACATAAGTAACAAAGTATCATGATTGTAGTACCAATTAAAGAAGGAGAGAACATCGAACGCGCTCTCAAAAAATTCAAGAGAAAATTCGAGAAGACTGGCGTTATGCGTGAGCTTCGTGATCGTCAAGCTTTCACAAAGCAGTCTGTAGTTAAACGTATAGCTCACGAAAAGGCTGTATACGTTGCTAAGTTGCATCGTGACGACGAGATTTAATCTTTGAGCAACGGAGTAATGAACAGTTCGATGAAAGGGGGTTTGGTACTTTACTGACATAGTGGTGTGTGTGAACACATCAAGCTATGTCCTTTCATAGACTTACATACACGAGAGTGTGTCAGAATTTATTTTGACACACTCTCTTCTTATTTTGTGATATCGGCCAAACTGACAAACTCTTTTAAATTCTCAAAGGGAAAAGAGCATAAATACTGACAACACTACAAATCAATACTTACCCGATATTCGCTTTGATATCATCCGATAGAGTTCCTTCTGCTCTTCGTCTGACATTAGTGACACATGTCGCTCTAAGGTAACTTCATCGTGCCGCCTTGCAGGGCCGGTCTGCGCTTCATAAGGACTTTCATATAAACATTTTTCGATAGTCTGCCTTATCAGTTCGTCAAGCATGTGTGGGTCTAAGTCGGCAGATTCCATTATCTCGTATGCCTCCGCCACCATTCTATTGACAAAATTACTACTCCATACCGCAGCTAAATGCAAACTTAAACGCTGAGAGGATGTCGCTCTTGTGATAGTATTATGAGGCAATAGCCATGCAAGTCTCTCCACGCTCTCGACATCTTTCTTCGTCGCACCCTCAACCAACCAATTAATCGTCTCGTAATCAAAATTGACATTCTTTGTAAATGACTGACAGGGGTACAAGACACCACGTTTTTCCTGCTTCAATGCTGTTATTGGCGTTGCCCCAGATGTATGAAGCACGATACCCTTAACTTCCGGCATAGAGACTGATATATCATGTATCGCACTATCTGCGACAGATATTATATAGAAATCAGAATTTGTAGGAATCGAAGATATATCATCTAAGAACACTGAGCATGCAACCTCTCCAGCCACTTTTTTAGCAGACAGCTTTCCGCGGCTCCAAATTGCATCTATCACAATTCCGCGGCTTCGTAACATTTTTGCGAGATGCGACGCAACATTACCCGCCCCTATTAAAACAACATGCATACTCAAAAACCAAGCAGTTGCCTTGCATTAGCCAATGCGGCTTCCGTAATCCTTGCACCCGACAACATCTTAGCAATCTCATCCGTACGTTCCGCATTTGTGAGTTGTCTTATGCGGGATACCGTCACATTATCCGAATCCTCCTTGTAAACTTGGAAGTGCGACTCTCCCTTTGCTGCAACTTGTGGAAGATGCGTAATAGCTATCACCTGCATATTCTCTCCCATCTGGGTCATTATACTTCCCATCTTATCCGCAACATCCCCTGAGACACCTGTATCAATCTCATCAAAGATAATCGTTGGCAACCTTCGAGAGGCTGAAAGAAGTGACTTAATACTTAGCATAACACGCGACATCTCGCCTCCACTCGCAACCTTGGAAATATCAGTCGGCTCTCCTCCGAGATTGGCTGCAAAGAGGAAATGAATCTCATCATTACCTGATTTTGAGTAGTTATCAGTTCTATTATGACTAATGGTAAAGATAGCATTTCGCATACCCATATCACGCAAGACATTCACCACATACTCCTCAATATTACGGAATGCCGATTGTCGTTTTTTGCTCAAGTCGTCCGCCAATGAGCTAAGTAGCTTCTTCTCATCTTCAATATGCTTTCGCAATTCTTCCAACTCCTCATCGAAATTATTAATCTGTCCTACCTTTCTCTGCAACTCATCACGCAATGCTATAAGAGAGTTCACACTATCTACCCCATGCTTCTTCTCAAGCGCAAAAATGGAATTTAAGCGCGACTCAACGAAATCCAGTCGCGACGAATCGACATCCAGTCCCTCCGTAACAACACTCATTGTCTGCATTAAATCCTCGATATCTATGCGTGCTGAACTGATACGCTGGGTAGCATTTGCCTCTATAGGAAGGTATTTTTCTATCTTTGAAATGAGATTCTCCACCTGACGCAATGCTGGGATTATAGCTTGGTCAGAATTGTCGAGCAGACTCATAGACTCTGCGAGGCCAGCTTTTATAGTCTCCGCATTGGCGAGACGCTCTTGCTCCGCCTCAAGGTCAACATCCTCTCCAGTTTGTAGCTTCAGCTTTGTCAACTCTTCAAGTTGAAACTGCATATAGTCGAGATCCTTTTTCATACGATTGTTCTCTTCGACCATACCTCTCTCTCTCTGAACTAACTGTTGGTATACATCATACTGACTCGTGTATTTTGTCAGCTCCGACTCACTCTTGGACACCGTATCAACGACACTCAACTGAAAAGTATCGTCAGAAAGAAGAAGATTCTGATGCTGAGAATGGACATCTACAAGATGACTGCCTAACGACTTGAGAAACGAGACATTAACTGGCTGATCATTCACGAATGCGCGACTCTTTCCGGTCGGCAATATCTCACGCCTGACGATTGTCTGCTCATCGTAATCAACATCTTCAGCTACGAAGAGATCTTTCAATCCATAAGTAGAGATATCAAAAACGGCCTCAACAACACACTTTTGTTCTTTATTTTTAAGCACCTGAAGATCTGCCCTATTACCTATAAGAAGACCTATAGCACCAAGCATAATTGACTTACCAGCGCCTGTTTCACCTGTAATGACAGTCATTCCCTCAGGAAAGGCTATAGTGCTTTTCTCAATGAGTGCATAGTTTGATATGTTGAGTTGCAGCAACATAGTTTGTCTATTTATTCGTCTTAATTTTCTGATACTTCGATAGATTGCCCGGATCTGCAACAGTCAGGAACTCTATAACTTTTGTCTTCTCAATGTCGGGAGACTGACTAAAAAGACTTACTATCTCATCGCTCTTTGCGGTAAAGAAGAGTCCCAAAAGATAGGCGTTACGCGATGAATTCTGCTTTACTTTACGCAGCCTATCAATACAATCCAATATCGCTGTACGCCCCTTATCGACGCTCTCCGACATCTGATCAAGGCCTAATCTATGATAATTATATACCTGTGTACGGAAGGTTCGGTGGTTATCATCAAGCACATTATTTATCAGCCAATACCGATTCTTGGTATCTTCGTACGACTTCCACCCAGAGAAACTCGACACCTGAGCCTGATTAACTATTTGCTCAGCCTTCTTGAAATACTCTGTTCCTCCATCCTGAGAAAAACTATCATAGTCCATACCAAGCATGAAATAGACATAAAAGGCTATAATAGGCATCAAATTATCTTGATCATACGACGTCTCATTAAACGTCACTGGCTGTCCTTCATTATATCGGAATTGGATATTATTATCCTGAAGATTCAACATTGTTGTTGTATATGCAGTTCCCCAAACAGGTCGTCTAAGCTGAACCGTCAATGTCCCCTTGAATTCATTGCTCGAAATCTGCTCCGTGATATTAAAATTCAGAGAACACTCTATTCGCTCTATTGTTGCAAACTTATCAGTTGTCCATCTCTGGTTTCGCATAAACTCGTTGATGGAATTCCGCATATTTTCGTAAATCTGCTTATTTGTTCCCTGAACAGAGGCCGACTGGAAACTAATTGAGCATTGCAACTCCTGAGAGTTTCCCACACAGGCGAAAAGCGACAAAAATAATATGAAAACTATTCGTCTAATCATCTTTCCATCATTTTCTCTAAGTAATCTACTATATCTCTTGCCACCTCTTTTTTACTTTTCAAGCTGAATGGCGTCACTTCTCCCGTCCTGTCTATTATAGTTATCTTGTTTGTATCATGCATAAAACCAGCACCTTTATCGTTCAATGAGTTAAGAACTATAAAATCAAGATTCTTAGACTCGAGTTTATGATGCGCATTTGTCTCCTCGTCATTGGTTTCAAGAGCAAAGCCAACAAGCACCTGATTGTCTCGCTTCAGTCTTCCCATCTCTGCAGCTATATCTGCCGTAGGCTTGAGCGTCAGTTCAATGTCACCCTTGCGCTTCATCTTATAGTCCAGTTTTACAGACGGCGTGAAGTCTGCTACCGCTGCTGTCATTATAGCGCCATCACTTTTAGGGAAAAACTCCACGCACTTTTCGTACATCTGCGCTGCCGACTCAACATTATACCTTACAATATTTCGGCTACTAACCTTCAACTGAACAGGGCCTGCTATCAGATCGACCTTAGCTCCACGTTTCGCAAGTTCCTCTGCAATAGCAAATCCCATCTTGCCCGACGAGTAGTTTCCTATGAAACGGACTGCATCCATTTTTTCGTATGTTGGGCCCGCTGTCAACATAAAACGTTTTCCGTTGAGAGGGTTCGACGATTTCTCAGCAAGCAGGTCGCTTACAGCCGATGCAATCTCCTCAGGCTCTGCCATTCTTCCTTTACCGACTAATCCACTCGCCAATTCTCCTTCATAAGGTTCAACCATCCTGACACCTACCGAACGGAGCTGCTCAAGATTCTTCTGTGTCGCAGGATGCGCATACATATCAAGGTCCATAGATGGTGCTATCAATACCGGGCACCGTGCCGACAGGTATGTAGTCAGCAGAAGGTTATCAGCTACGCCATTTGTCATCTTAGCTATTGTATTAGCAGTTGCTGGGGCTATCACCATAACATCTGCCCATAGTCCTAAGCTGACATGACTATTCCACGCACCATTCTCGGGCGAAAAGAAATCGACCAGAATGGGATTCTTGCTAAGAGTAGCCACTGTAAGAGGGGTAATAAACTGCTTTGCCATAGGTGTCATAACGACCTTGACATCATGACCCTCCTTGACAAGCAATCGTATGAGAGTTGCTGTCTTATATGCCGCAATTCCTCCTGTTATACCTACAATGATATTCATACGATACTATTAAAAGAAATCCAACTCTACTACTTCAGGAACGTTCTCGACCAATACTGAATTCTCACATTTGAGAGTTCTGGCTTCAAAGCGACGTATCACATTGTAATTATGGGTTGCCATAACAATAGATTTCCCCTCCTTATTAATCTTAAGCATCAACTGCATTAGCTGATCTGTCGTATCAGGGTCCAGATTTCCAGTTGGCTCATCTGCTAAAATCAGTTCTGGCTGATTCAATAAAGCACGCGCAATAGCTATTCGTTGTTGCTCACCACCTGAAAGCTGATGTGGCATCTTATATCCCTTATGAACCATATCCACCTGCGTCAGCACCTCTCTGATACGCTTATCCATCTCCGCTTTTTTCTTCCATCCCGTAGCATTCAAGACGAATAGCAGATTATCATATACTGAACGATCGCTCAACAACTGAAAGTCCTGAAATACTATTCCCATCTTACGCCTAAGCATAGGCAACTCACGTTGGGTAATAGTCGACAAGTCGTAGCCTAAGACGTTCCCTGTCAAGCCATTAAAAGGCAACTCCCCATATAATGTCTTAAGCAACGATGACTTTCCACTTCCTACCTTTCCAATAATGTAAACCATCTCTCCCTTCTTGACATCCAAACGAACATCTCGCAACACTATATTGTCTTCTTGCATCACAGTTGCTCCCGCAAGACTTATGACTAATGAGTCCATAACTTATCTGTATATTTTTCTTTGATTAAGCCACTTTTGATATTCCCTTGCATTCTTCTCGTGCTGAGCATTAGTCCGCGCGAAATTATGACGTCCACTATTGTCTGGACGCGCACACATGAAGAGATATTCATTATCTTCAGCATTCAATACCGCATCTATAGTAGTACCTGAAGCAATTCGAATCGGACCAGGTGGCAACCCAGCATACTTATATGTATTATACGGATTGTCTATCTCCTGATCTTTTTTCAAGACACGACGAATGGTAAAGTCTCCCTTACAAAACTTAAGCGTCGGACACGCCTGAAGAGGCATTCCCATACGAAGTCTGTTGAGATACAAACCAGCAATAATTGGATACTCATCCTTCTTATTCGTCTCCTCCTCAATTATTGACGCTATAATAACTGCTTCGTTTGGTTTTAGTCCAAGACTATCCGCCTTGAGACGTCTCGTCTCAGTCCAAAACTTATCATACTCGTGTTTCATTCGACGCACCCACTCTTCGCCATTCGCTGTCCAATATATATCGTATGTATCAGGCAGGTACATAGCCAGCGACATCTCTGGAGTAAAGCCAAGTGTCTCCGTCATGAGTGTATCGCGCATCGCATCAAGAATTTCGAGTGAGTCTGCTTCAAGATACCCCGCCACAATTCCTGCAAGCTGCGGCAACGTGCGAACATTGTTGAATGTGACCCTAACTGGAGTCTGGTCTCCACTTCTGAGCTTCGCAACGAGCTGCCGTGATGTCATTCCATCTTTTAGTACATATCGACCGGGCTTTACACGCTCGCAACTCATCAACGCTGCCATACGCCGGAACGACGACTCATCCTTCAACCACTCGCTATGGTTGAGTAGTCCACATACATCATCGATTGTTGCACCTCTTGGCACGAAAAATTCACCCTTCTCTCCATGCAAATCTATCACAGGACGTTGCAGAAAATTAAGGGCAACAATACCTCCAACCAATACAACAACAGCTATAGCAGCCATTATCAGCAGCGGAGTCCTACCTATGCGCTTACTTGATTTCTCTATTCCCATAAGGCGCAAAGATAACTATTTGTTCTGTCATAGCAAGCATAGATGCAATCACTATTCAATTGAGAACCCTACACCCTTCAAATGCTCTGAATCTGTCCCATAATATAAGACATAATCACCCGTCAAAACCTCCATTTTCTCACTCTCTGGATTATACCATGTCAAATCCCTCGGAGTAAGTTCTATATCGACACTTCTGGTCTCTCCTGATGCAATATCCACACGGGCAAAACCTCTCAAAGATTTCTTAGGGCCCTCAACATCTGAAGGACGTGAGAGATAGAGTTGAACCACCTCTGTTCCATCTACAGAACCACAATTCTTAATAGGAATGGTCACTTTCAGGATCTCACCCTTCCCTATGCGCTTAGGCATAGTCACCTCACCATACTCGAATGTTGAGTAGCTCAGACCGTATCCAAACGGGAAGAGAGGCTTCTGCGTCATATATCGATACGTTCTATCCTTCATCGTATAATCCTCAAAATCAGGCAACTGCTCAACTCCCGTATAAAAGGTAATAGGAAGACGACCACTTGGATTCACACGACCGAAGAGTATGTCGGCTATAGCCTCGCCTGCTGCCTCGCCACCGTACCAAGCCTGAAGGATTGCATCGCACGACTCGGTTTCAGGTTGCAGTCCCATAGCACTTCCTGACATATTCACGAAAATCACCTTTTTACCTGCTTTATGCAAATCCGACAAAAGATTCCGTTGCACGGCAGGAAGCTGTATCTCGTCTCTGTCACCTCCTCTGAATCCAGGTATCAAAACTGGCATCTCCTCGCCTTCGAGCTTCGGTGAAATGCCTCCTGCCATCACCACAGTGTCATACCCTTCAAGTGACTTCACTACATCTTCAGGACGAATCTCCGTCTCTTTGCCCACATCGAAACGGAGCGACCCACCCTGACGCATCGAGATGAAATCCAGTTCGATATCATGCGTCTCACCAGCCTTTACAGTAAATGTATGCACTACGGTAGGTTGCATTAGATATAGAGGGGTTTTTATCTCTTTTCCATCCACTGTCAGCTTAAATTTCCCCAGCGCTTGAATCTGGATTGCAATTTTACACGCCTCATCAGCAATATATGTCGTTCTATATTTTGCTGAAAAATCTTTCAGATTTACACCTGGAGCAAACACTGTTCCTCCTGTTGCTGAAAAATTGAGTGGGTTGTTATAGACCTCTTTTGCAGCTGCTTCTCCTTGCATATCAACATTATTCCAGTATTCTGCATCAATACCCTGAGTACCCTGATTCACATAGCAATTCTGAATACGACTCTCAAACATCGTATTGTTGGCATAGTCACACCCCTTTACATATATGAGATTCTCTTCACCTACAATACCCTTTACTCCCTCTAAAACAGTTGATGTATGCATTGGGAAACCATTATAATTCGCCCATAGAGTCACCGAATCCTCCACATTAGGTCCCACCAAAGCAACTCTCTGATTCTCCTTCAATGGAAGTATTCCATTGCGATTCTGCAGAAGAACCACGCTCTCGGTTGCAATCTTACGTGCCAGATTATGATGTTTTTCGGAGCAGAGAAGGTCGTCCGAAAGATTATTCCATTCGACGCTTTCAGGGCTATCGAACTCTCCAAGCTGCATTCGGGCCTTAAGCAGACGTCGCAACGACTCGTTGATACGTTCTTCAGTAATCAAGCCCTGTGCTACAGCCTCTTCCAAACTATGCAGGACAGAGCCACATTCCAAGTCAGTTCCGCTTATTACTGCTTTTGTTGCCGTGTGAACCTCATCCGATTCAACACCATGTCCTTTAGGTTCTGGATTAAAGAAATCATTCAACGCCCAGCAATCAGTCACAACGATTCCATCATATCCCCACTCGTCCCTCAAAATTTTTGTAAGCAGTCGTGAACTACCGCAACATGGCTCTCCCTCAACCCTATTGTATGCACACATTACCTCCCTCACATCTGCCTCTTTGACCAACGCTTCAAAAGCATAGAGATAGGTCTCTCGCAAATCCCTCGATGGTATGTTCTCAGCGTTATAATTATGTCGATTCCATTCAGGACCACTATGCACCGCAAAATGCTTTGCACATGCGTGCAATTTATCATGGCCGTTCGCATCTTGCCCCTGAAGTCCTTTGACTACTGCAACACCCATACGACTCGTCAAATAGGGATCTTCGCCATAGGTCTCTTGTCCTCTTCCCCATCTTGGATCTCTGAAAATATTGATATTGGGAGTCCACACCGTCAAACCAGTATACCTTCCACGATTTCCTTTCTCTACAAACTGACGATGCTTTATTCTCGCCTCATCGCTGACGACGCTAAAGACTTCGTTGACCAACGGAACGTCAAAGGATGCTGCCATACCTATAGTTTGAGGAAACACTGTCGCCTTGCCCGCACGAGCCACTCCATGCAGCACCTCATTCCACCAATCATACTCGTGTATTCCAAGACGTGGTATGGCCTCCGACTCCATTGTCATAAGGCTAACTTTTTCTTCGAGAGTAAGACGTGAGAGCAAATCTTCAACACGTCCATCTATCTCCATGCTTTCATCCTGAAATGGATATTCTACTTTTGGCTTTTCCTTACATGATAATGCCGTTGCTAAGAGTGAGGAGCACAGAAGAACTCCAAGTAATTTTCGTTTCATAAACTAAATGCATTTAATTAATATGCGCATAGCAAAGAAACGAAAAAAAATCTCCCCACACAAATTATTGTTTTTAAAGGCTGAAAATTTGGCTTTCAAAACAATGCCAAAACACTCTAAATTTCATTTTTTTTACCAAAAAGGGCTTTTGTAATAATTAATTAGTATCTTTGCGGTGCTCATAAATTAAAAATCATAAGCAAAAAAGGCCTAAAAACGTCAAATATGTCACAGTTATATATACCTAAGGGGTACAAACCATTCCTCGACCTTCGCGAAACTGAGTTGGGAATTCAGATGATAAAAGATTTCTTCCAGGAGAATCTTGCCGCAGAGCTACGCCTCAGAAGAGTCACAGCTCCTCTCTTTGTTCTCAAGGGAACTGGCCTCAACGACGACCTAAATGGTGTAGAGAGAGCCGTATCATTCCCAATCAAGGATTTAGGCGATATGAAGGCAGAGGTAGTGCACTCACTGGCGAAGTGGAAACGTATGATACTTGCCGACTATGGCATCCCCACTGGATATGGTATATATACAGATATGAACGCTATCCGTAGCGATGAGGAACTCGACAATGTACACTCACTATATGTTGACCAATGGGACTGGGAGTTGACGATATCCAAAGAGACTCGTAATCTTGACTACCTCAAACAAATAGTTACAAGAATATACTCGGTTATGCGTCGCACTGAATATATAGTATATGAACGCTACCCTCAACTTAAGCCAATCCTCCCAGAAGAGATTCATTTCATGACCGCTCAGGAGCTCTACGACATGTATCCAGACTTAACCACAAAAGAGCGTGAGGATAAGATTACAAAACAATATGGTGCTGTCTTTCTCATGGGTATCGGAGGCGACCTTTCATACGGCGAACCGCACGACGGACGTGCTCCTGACTACGACGATTGGACTACCGAAGCCGCAAATGGTCAGAAAGGCCTGAATGGCGACATATTAGTATGGAACCCTATCCTCGAACGTTCGTTCGAACTCTCATCAATGGGTATTCGTGTCGACAAAGAGGCATTGTTGCGTCAGCTCAAAATCAGAGGCAAAGAGGAACGCAAAGAACTCTACTTCCACAAAAGACTGCTCAATGGCGAACTACCGCTCTCTATTGGAGGCGGAATAGGACAATCACGACTATGTATGTTCTATCTGAAAAAAGCACACATCGGAGAGATTCAGGCCTCTATCTGGCCCGACGATATGCGCAGACAGTGTTCCGACAACTTCATACCTCTTATTTAATTCTGACTGGCGACTCTTCAATCCTTCAGCATCATGAATCTCGAGAATATCTGTGAGGCCGTTGCTCGCTTAGCTAAAGAAACCGGCAAAGAGATAAAAAGATACAAAAAGGAGAATGGCCTGAAGGTTGAGGTCAAGGGTCGTCACGACTTTGTAACACAGGTTGACAAATACTCTGAAAAACTCTTGGTAGAAGGTCTATCTCAGATTCTGCCAGAAGCTGGATATATTGCAGAAGAGGGGACGCGAACAGACAGAGGCGAACACTTCAATTGGGTCATCGATCCCATCGACGGGACAACAAACTTCATACACGATGTTCCTCCTCACGCCATAAGCATCGCCCTGATGCAGGACGGCAAAGTGGTCATTGGCGTGATCTACGAAATATGTGGCGACGAATTGTTCTATGCATATAAAGATGGTGGAGCCTACCTCAACGATGAACATATCCATGTCTCGCCTGTCGCCGACATTTCACAATCTCTCATATCAACAGGATTTCCATATAGCAACTTCGACCGTCTTGACGACTATATGAAGTTATTCAACCACTTTACCAAAAACAGTAGTGGACTCAGAAGACATGGCTCAGCAGCAACTGACCTCGCTTACGTAGCTGCTGGTCGCTTCGATGCTTTTTTCGAATACGACCTTAAGCCGTACGATGTCGCAGCTGGGGCTATCATCGTACAGGAAGCGGGTGGCCGCATTGCCGACTTTAAGGGAAAAGATGACTACATATTCGGAAAAGAGATTATAGCTACGAATGGATTGATATACGAAGATTTTCTTGAGGCCACAAAAAAAGCCTTTGGAAACAAGTAGATTAAAAACTACATCATGCGTATAGCTCTCGTCATACTCAATTGGAACGGACGTCATCTCCTCGAACGATACTTGCCTCGAGTTATATCTGCAACAACATATCCTGAAGCCGATATTATAGTTGCAGATAATGCCTCTGACGACGATAGCGTACCATACCTGAAGGCATCCTTCCCCGATATCTCTGTAATCCAACTCGACAACAATTATGGTTTTGCTGGCGGATACAACAAAGCAATCAAGAGTTTAGACGAAAAGTACGAAGCCGTTCTTCTCCTCAACTCTGATATAGCACCACGTCATGGTTGGATTGAACCTCTCGTTCGTATACTTTCAGAACAGAAAGATGTGGTGGCCTGCGCCCCCAAAATACTCGACGACAAGTCGCCCGATTATTTTGAATACGCAGGCGCAGCAGGCGGCTTCCTCGATATGTTTGGCTATCCTTTTTGTCGAGGCCGCATCTTTGACACGATTGAAAAAGATTTTGGTCAATATAACAACAATATAGATTGCTTATGGGTTAGCGGAGCATCACTCCTAATCAGACGCAAGGAATATTTAGAGAGTGGAGGACTGGATGAGGATTTCTTCGCTCATATGGAAGAGATTGACCTATGCTGGAGATTGCGCAATGCAGGATGGCGCATTATCGCATGTGGCAAATCCTCTGTACAGCATCTGGGAGGTGCTACTCTTAATAAATCTAACCCACACAAAACCTACCTTAATTTCAGGAACAACCTATGGATGATGATAAAAAACTACAATAGTCCATTATGGCCTCTTGTCATCCTCATCCGTCTCATTCTTGATGGCATAGCTGGCATCCGCTACATCGTAAAGGGAGAGTGGCGTTTCTGTAGAGCCATCATTAAAGCCCACTTGCATCTCTATGCATCGTTGCCAAAAAACATCAAAAAACGTAATGAGCTAAAAGATGCCCGCACGTCAAAATCACTCCCTATTGAGATAGCCCGCAGATGCATCGTCATCGACTACCATCTCTTTGGAAGAAAAACATTTTAAGTAAACCGCTATTAATCGCTTTTCAACTACGCACTATATTGACCTCCATACGGAGTTCAATGCCAAATTTTGCCTTCACGTCCCTAATTATACTATAAGCAAGAGCCAAGATATCGCACGCCGAAGCCCCTCCTCGATTGACGAGTACCAAAGGCTGGTTCTCATGGACTCCTGCCATTCCCATACTCTTACCTTTCCACCCACACTGCTCTATAAGCCATGCAGCAGGGACTTTGAAATTTCCACCAGGCAACGAGAAGGCAGGCAACGTGGGATACTGCTCCAGAAGTGACGCATGCTTCGATGCCGACACCTCTGGATTCTTAAAGAAACTACCCGCGTTTCCGAGCTCATCAGGAGCAGGCAATTTCGATTCACGTATCGAGAGAATGACATGCCGCACATTCGACACCGACGAATCGCCAACCTTCAAAAGAGCCTCTCTGACTGGTCCGTACGAAGTATTGACCACAGGATGCTTTGCAAGCCGGAATGAGACATATGTAATAACTGCATCCCTCTTCAGTTCGTGCTTAAAAACACTATCTCTATAGCCAAAATGGCACTGTTCACGACTCAACTGCAAGTTTTTACCTGTTGATATTTGTAGCGCTTCAACACGCGATATACAGCTACCAGCCTCTACTCCATACGCCCCTATATTCTGAACTGGTGCAGCACCCACCGTACCAGGCACTCCTGATAGGTTCTCAACACCTCCGTACCCACGCTGAACAGCATACTCAACAAACGTATCCCATTGGACACCTGCTCCCACTCGAAGATCAACATAATCTGACGTCTCATGCAATAGCGTTATCCCCGCCAAGCGAGGACGAAGTACTATCCCGTCATAATCGCCTTCAAATAGCACATTACTTCCTCCTCCAAGAATACAAAATTCCTTTCCCCTTAGATATTCAAGTGACTGGGCTATGTCAAATGTAGAGTAACACTCTATCAGGGTACGGGCCTTTGCTTCAATACCAAAAGTATTAAAGGGTCTTAGCGAAATATTGTCATAGAAGTTCATATCGCAACTATTCTGTATTATCAAAAACTATATACGAAGCAGTTATAAACCACGAATTGCACAAAACAATAAACCTTAGTTTACATACTCACACAGACAAAAATAATATTTATAAAGAGGAAAACCAAACTTGAAGGGATTTCTAATAATTGCTATTTGGGAAATTCAAGTAATACACCCTTCAAACAACATCGTCAACAACATCAGTAAATTGGTTATCACAGACATTTTATAGCAAAAAAAAGTCAATTATTTTTTTGTATGACTTTTTTTTTGCAACTTTGAACGTTTAAAGGGATGATTAGCATCCCCAAGACTATAAAGAAAACTTGGAAAAGAAAAAAATGTCAAAGTCATTTCTATATATAGTGCTACTATTTACCTTGGTAGGACAAATTGCTGAGGCTCAGTACAACGCATATCAAGGCCGTAGAAGAGTACCCAAATTAATGCAAGGTTTTCACATTTATGCAAAATTGGGACCCACCGTCTATTTTGGAGACCTCGTTGATGATGGGCGAGCACGTTTAGGGTATTCGTTCGGCGCAGAGAGAGAAATGACCAACTGGATGCAGGTACAGGCTGAGATTGACGGAGGTTTTCTTCACGGAGTTCAGCAGGCACCAGGTAGTCTCGAATTCAAAACAACGTATTTCGACATCGCTGCTGGCGGAAAGGTTTCTGTAATGGACCTCATCCAAGGCCACCTTGAGGGACGTAAATGGACTCCCTACATTGGTTTGGGTGGCGGCGTGATGTTCTTCAACGCTAAAAAGTACGATATTGCAAGCGAGAAGTCTCCTTCCGATAGTGACTGGAAAAATGTCAAGACAGGAATGAAGGCGACACCATTGTTGTATGGTCTTGTTGGTGTTACATTCCGTCATCCTAAAATAGCCAGATGGGGCTTCTTCGCAGAAATGCGACCAATGCTTCCATTCACCGACGAATTGGATGGTCACGACGGATGGCGCGATATTACTGGAAGATGGCATGACGGACGTTTGGACTTCCTCTACACCATGATGGCGGGTGTAAAATTCCAGGTGGCAAAGGCTGTATGGTATAAGAACAGCAAGTACAATAGAAGAACATTCGTAAGAAATAAATCATTTTACAAACGCTCAACTCCTTCCCGTCAGAGAAGGCGTTAGTAGATGGTAACTCACAATATACGAGGTACGGATCATTGGCAACAGTATTCGTACCTCGTTTTGTATCAATAATGAAATACAGAATATTTTACATACTCACCATCGTTACCATAGTCATATTCTGCTCTTCTTCGTGTAAAAGCAGGAGTGCCGTTGCTGGTATAGAAGCATATAATATAGGTGAATACAGCCGAGCCGAAAAGATTCTCCTCAGACACGCAAAAACGGAAGAGAACAAATACAAAAAGGCCGAATACAACTTCTACCTCGGCGAATGCTATCGTCATATGGGATTATATACAAGAGCTTCTAATGCTTATAAACAAGCCGTAAAAAACAACTACGACAACCCCATAGCTCTCCTCTATATGGGTGATTGCCAGCGACAGATAGGTCGTCTCGACGATGCAGCAGAAGCCTACGAACTTTATTTGCGACGTATTGCCAATGATCGTCAGGCTAAAAACGGACAACTCTCATGCGAATTAGAGAAAAAGAGTCTGGATATACTGATGCCTAAAAACCAGAATAACAAAGCCATGCAAGACACTGGGTACCAGCTCAAACCTGTAAAATCTTTCAACTCAAAATTCTCTGACTACTCTCCTGCATATGTTGGAGACGACTACGAGGTTGTATACTTCACTTCGATGCGCACAGCAAAAAGACGTCGTAAGATGAACAGAATAACTGGGCAGGGTAACTCTACAATATACGTCAGCAAACTCAATGGTGGCGAGGAATGGACTGAACCAGAACCTCTTCCCGAACCTTGGAGCAGTAAGATTGATGATGGCACCCCCAATCTATCTTCTGACGGCAAGACTATGTTCTTTACCCGATGCCCTTACGACGATAACGCACAAAGTGCAACCACTACAGGCGAAATCCTTACGGGAAATACAGCTCAAGCTTTCGAAGTGTCACGTTCAGGAGGACGATGGGGAGAACCTAAACGTATAATACCTGGCGGAGACTCAACCATAATGGTAGCTCACCCCGCAATATCCCCCGATGGAACAACTCTATACTTTGTCAGCGATATGAAGGGCAGTGTAGGGGGCAAAGACATCTGGTTCTCTCATCGTGATGGTGACGGATGGGGCAAACCAGAAAATGCAGGGGGCATCATTAATACCGCAGGAGATGAGATGTTCCCATATGTTCGTGATAATGGTGTTTTATACTTCTCAAGCAACGGACATGTAGGATATGGTGGCTTGGATATTTTTGTAGCCACTCCGACTGAAACTGGGCTCGTTGAGGTTAGAAATATGGGACTTCCCATAAATAGTATGGGCGACGACTTCGGCATAGTATTTCAGGGGAATAAGGAGAAAGGCTTACTCTCCAGCAACAGAGGAAATAATAAGGGTATCGACAACATTTACTCTTTCAATCTCCCCGATGTGGTATTAACTCTTGAAGGCTCTATCTCGGATGCCTCAAAGAGAATTCCGGATAAAGCCTTCATACGAATTATCGGTTCTGATGGAACCAACTCCAAACTGAAGCCTAATGAGGATGGCTTATTTGGCCTGAATCTCGAGAAAGAAACCGACTACATTATGCTTTGCGGAGCCAAAGGCTACGAGAACCAACGTTTTGAATTCTCTACAAGAGGCAAATCAAAAACAGAAAAGATTCCCGTAAAAGTCACTCTTAAGAAAAGGGACTAATCCCTATCATCATTTACTTACAATCTTCAAAACAGGGGCGATATCGTTCACCCTCTTTGGCAGTACAACTTTCACCCCTTCAGCCGTCTGAGCATACTTCACCTGGCCATAGCCCAATAGCTCTACACTCTTAATCTTTTCTGCAGCAAGCGACCGCAGACTCATTGTCATATCCTCAGGCCATGCAAGGGCAGTTGCATATATACAATTATCCTTTGTTGTATATCGAATCTCTGAAGCTCCCGCCTTGGCATACTCTCCATCATTGAAGCCCTGAGCATTAATCTTAATATCAGAATCTGCTATAGGTCCCTCGCCAAACACTCGCCACGGACGTGTCCCAACAATACTCTCCTTATTAACTTTCATCCAAGCTCCGAATTCCTTCAGAATAGCCTCCTCTTTTTCATCAAACGTTCCGTCTGCTCTAAGAGGAACGCTTAGTAACATATTCCCATTCTTACTAACTATATCCACTAATAACTTTACTATTGTAGATGCACTCTTATATTGTCCATTCTCATACACTCTGGTATTATAGTGCCAATCACCTATACAATTACAACATTGCCAAACACGACTTGCAATCTGATTTGGGGCACCTCTTTCGACATCCCATACCATAGCATCCTTCTGCTGCTCGTCAAGAATTTTTCCAAATAGTACTCCTGTTGTCTTGACATCTTTCGTTTTATTTGTGTTCTCTATGAGCTTCTTATTCATTGCAGTATTATAAAAATGTGCCGCAATCTTCATTCCCGCATCACTCACAGGGTAAAAAGGCAATACCGTCACATCAAAATATATCAAGTCGGGCTTGTACCTGTTAATGGCATCCAAAGTCCTGTTATAAAAATTCGTAACAAACTCCTTACTTGGGGGGCAGGCTCCTCCTTCCCATCCCCATTGACGATGAACAGCCACATTGTCCCATGTTCCCTCACTCAGATCGTGACTCTGTGCATATAGTTTCTGAGGGTCGTAACCTTTCCACCACTTCTCGCTACCATCAGCATTCAGAACAAAACCATCTTCTTTAGTAAGCCAACCATCATATAACCTACCCCTTTTATCTCCCTTCAAATCAAAACGCCGGGATGTCTCAAACCAAGTCCACGCATGGTCAGCATGAAAAGAGATTCCGAATGGCAGACCTACCTTCTTCGCTGCTTCCGCCCATTCCCGGAGTATATCACGCTTTGGACCTATATTCATAGAATTCCATTCCTGATACTTGCTATCCCACAGGTCATAATTATCATGGTGGTTACCAAGAGCAAAAAAATACTCTGCACCTATCTCCTTATAAAATTTAACCAACTCTTCAGGATTCCACCTCTCAGCTTTGAAAAGTGGCAGAATATCTTTATATCCAAACTCTGAGGGGTGTCCATAATGCTCCCTGTGATATATCGACTGACCATTATCCTCAATATACAGGCCTCGCGCCATCCAATCACCTGATCCCTCCACACATTGAGCGCCCCAATGAGCCCAAATACCAAACTTAGCATTACGGAACCACTCTGGAACTTGGTAATTCCGAAGAGACTCCCATGTCGGCTCAAATGCCCCTTTAGCCATAGGCTCATCGGTCTCGTCTACGGGGATCGGATAATCTGATGACTCCTGAGGAATAGCAGGAATAGCGGATAACAATATAAAAATTATCAATAAAGAATGACGGCTCATAACACTTAGATTTAACATTGCTAATATAAGTATATTCTCTTAAAATACGAATACAAATAACAAGATTATGGAGAGACAAAACCGACATCTCCCAATAATCATTACAAAAGTACAAACCTACTAAACAATAATCGAATTAGTATCCTGGATTCTGGCCTAATTCTGCATCCTTATTTGCCTCTTTTACCGACTGAGGAATTGGCAGCATATTATATTTCTCAAGAATTCCTGCGTCATCACTATTCTCAGCCCAATAGAAGGGGTTGTATTTTTTTATACGATCATATACAAGACCGAGACGTGCCAATGTCAGGAACCTCTTCTCTTCAATACCGAACTCTCTCATTCGTTCATCCAAAATATAATCCATATCTACTTTAGAAGACTCTACGTCAGAAGCATTTGATCGACGTCGAACGACATTAATATCGTCAGCTGCCTTTGCGGCATCTCCTTTTTTAAGATATGCTTCTGCTCTCAACAAATATACCTCCGCTAATCTCATCATATATTGATCTGTATACACCTTACCGCCTGTTCCTGTCAGCATATAACTGTTCTTATCTGCATAAGCAGCATCTGGGTAGTTATAAGGATTTACACATTTTGTCTGATAACCCATTATATATCTATTGGGAACATCTGTCTGTGAAAACAAATTACTTCCGGGCAATCCAGCCTGACTTATGACTGCTCCCTCAGGCAGATTAGGATTCTCAACATCAAAATAATCGCCAAACAGCTCAGCATCATCTCCGAACGCAGCTTTATTTGTATATTTAAACTTACGTGGGAAATTATATTCTGAGTTTCTTATATCATTAGCGTAATCAGCACTACCGTAGTCTCCCCATGCATAATTAAAATGCTCAATTGGAATGAAAGTACCGATACCTCTTCCTCCAGTATAATCGCCTATAGGCCAGAGGAATGGTTTAATAGAGCGTCCATTATAATCAATTGTAAACTGTCCGACTTGTGGTGCACAATACCTCTCAAGCCAGTATCCACCATCGGCACTCCAAAAATAAGAACTTGTACTGCTTCCTCCGCCCTTGACATCTTCTTTTAATTGAATAACCCAAATTGACTCCTTATTTCCTCCTTCATTTCGGTTTTGATTTCCTCTACGGAACAAATCCCAATATACATCACCATCTTCTCCAGCTCTCGAACCAAAACGTTCGGTCATAAGAGAGAGATTTGGATTTTCTATAAGCTTTGAGAGAGTCGCAACAGCCTTTTCATTGTCTCCATTTGCAAGATACAACTCTCCAAGAAGAAAATTTGCTGCGGCATTGCTTACCTCTCCATCTTTCACATTCTGAATATCATCAAGATGTTCCGCTGCGAAAACAGCGTCCTCTATGGCAACTTTCAAGACTTCCTCTTTTGATGCTCTTGTGTAGTTTGTCTTGGGTTTTGTCACCTCCTCCAACTGCAAAGGGACACCACCATAAAGATATGCCAATGTTCTGTAGGCATAGGCTCTGAAGAAACGACCTTTAGCCTCGTACTTAGCTTTGTTCTCATCACTAAGGCTACTCTTACCTACCCTGGATATGCAAACATTACACTGGCCGATAAGTTTATAGAGTTGAGTCCAATGATAAGAGGCCATACTTGATGTCGGATTAATAGTATTGCTTAGATTTGAGACGACATGTCCATCAGACCCATTAGCCACCAAATCCGACACTCCAAGGAAATCCAAACAGTGGTCATAGTTCGTATAGAACTCCTGACGAACAAGATAATACAACTCTGTCACAGCCATATCCATATCAGTTGTTGTTTCATAAGAGTTCGACGCACTCATAAAATCAAGTGGTTTCTCCTCAAGAAAGCTATCTTCATCACACGCTGAAAATAAGAAAGCCGTGACGAGTACATATAATAATTTTTTCATTTTAATACCATTGAAGATTAGAACATAATATTTAGGCCAAGCGTGAAACTCTTCATAACAGGACGATTGGCATATGTACTACCACTAACACGAGTCACACTTCCATTGTCATTACCATCAACGAATCCTCCCATATCAGGTTCCGGATCCCAACCATGCCAGCCTGTCACCGTCAAAAGGTTCTTGGCATTAAAGTTAATGCTTGCCCCCTTTATACCAATCTTGCCAATAACATCTGTAGGAATATTGTACGACAATGTCAAATCCTGAAGTCGCATAAAGTTACGACTCTCATATCGGTGCACTTTATCATCTCCGAGTTTGCTGTTGGTCTGTGCACACGCATATATTCCATCAGGATTATTTGGTGACCAATAGAGGTCCGCATTCTCCTTAAACTTATTATTTCGCAAACCAACTGCATCAGGAAGAACATTCGCACTATTCTGACCGAGATAACTCTCGTCATTACCGAGCGTAGAGTTTATAAAGAAGCTAAGAGTGAAATCCTTAAATCTAAGACTATTCTGCATTCCCATACGAACAGTAGGATCTGTCTGACCTATGATTGTACGGTCGTTAGCGTCGATCTTACCATCATTGTTAACGTCTACTACCTTATAATTACCTGGGTGGAAACCCTCAGGTATATCATCTCCAACTTGCCAGATGCCATCGACTTTATAATCCCATATAGCAGACAATGACTCACCAATGAAGAGACTTGATGCAACTAAGTCGTCTTCTTTGCCGTCTCCATTACTATCAAGACCTGTCAGTGACTTGATTTCATTACTATTGTGTGAGATATTAAATGTTGTTGTCCACTCAAAATCACTTGTTCTGATATTGTGAGAGGTAATATTAAACTCTATACCACTATTCTTTATCTTGCCGACATTTGACGAAATCGTGGTAAATCCTGTAATATCAGGTATCACAACGTTAAATAACAAGTCGTTTGTTGTTGTCTTATAAGCCTCGATTGAACCCGTTATCTTATTATCAATAAATCCGAAGTCGAGACCGAAATTCAGGCCCTTAGTCTTTTCCCACTTCAAGTCTTTATTCTCAAGTGACGATAATTCCTGACGGATTGCTCCAGCATTATTGAATATATAGCCAATATCAGACGAAACTTTAGCCAAAGAGGCATATCTATTTGTCTGGTTACCACTAATGCCATATCCTACTCTAAGCTTCAAGTTATTCATCACATCTTGAAAACTCCAGAAACTTTCATTTGAAACTACCCAGCCGAGAGCAACTGAAGGGAAGACAGCGCTCTTGTTATTCTCAGCAAACCCTGAGTATCCATCGCGTCTTACTGTAACTGTTGCAAGATATCGGCTGTCAAACCCATAATTAATACGTGCCATCTGGTATAGCATCGACTCTTTCCAGGCATCTGAATAGGTATACTGCTTAGATCCAAGTTCCAGGCTATTATAGCCAAGCGACAAGCGGTCGAACATCTGAGAATCTGCACTTGTGTACGAGTAGCGACGACTTACACCTCCGTAGACTAATGTTGCTGCGAGGTTATGTATGTCAGCAAATGTTGAATTATAGTTTGCAATAGCATCAAGAGTATAATCGTAGTAGGTTGAATTATTCTTATACGCCTCGCCATTTCTGTTCTGTGCATATTTGCTTGAATAATTGTGATTACCAATCCTCAAATTATTACCATAATTAATTCTCAACGTAAGACCATCAATGATATTAAACTCATTATAGATGTTAGCAAAGAAGTTAAACTGACGATCATAATCATCCACATTGCTTCCAAACCAAGGATTCTCCTTAGCGTCATTCATTGGGTTTACTTTCAAGCTTCCATCTTTCTCGTAAGGAACAGCGAGAGGACTCATCTGCACAAGATATGGCAAATATGTCTCTTGTCCATCTTTATTTATAAATGAACCGAAAGCCTGAACGCCTATCTTCCACCATTTTCGGGCCTGCGCATCAATATTTACTCTGATGCTATTACGCTTAAAATTATCGTTAAGCATCATGTTCTCCTGCGTAGTATGGCCAAATGACAACAAGTAGGAAACATGATCATTGCCACCCGACACATTGAACTTGGCTTCAACTATTTTACCCGTTCTTGTGAACTCATCCCACCAGTTATAATCATTGCTGACAATATTACCATTCTCGTCAAACATATAATTATCTGTAAGATATGATTTCAGGACGAAATCAGGGTTATCACTTTTGTATCCAGATGCTTCTGTATATGCTTTTTCCCACAGAACCTCTTTGTCGAATGCCAGAATCTCGTCTCTGGTCATTGTCTCAAGTTTATTTGTTGGCACTTGCCAGCTGTAAGACACATTGAAGTCAAGCTTAGCATCGCCAGGCTTGCCTTTCTTTGTTGTAATCAGCATAACACCATTAGCAGCTTGCGCACCATACACAGCTGTGGCACTGGCATCCTTCAGGATATCAATCGATGCTATATCGGCTGGATTTATCGACTGAATATCACCATTATAAATAATACCATCCAGAACTATAAGAATGCTCGTATTACCCGAAATTGTGTTTTTTCCTCGAATGGATATGCTTGGTGTCTCGCCCGCCGAGGTAGAAAGACCTACATTCAAGCCTGGAACAGTACCTCGTAGCATCTGCGCGACATTGGTAATTGTCGACTTTTCAAAATCCTTTATATTGGCACTGACCACCGCTCCTGTCAGGTCGCTCTTCTTCATAGAGCCATAACCTACAACGACGACGTCGCCCAACACTTCACTATACTCTGGAAGCAAAACATCTACATTTTTTCTTCCTTCAAGAGCAACCTCGACTGTCTCATACCCCAGATATGAAACAATTAGGGTTGACGTCGGACTAACCGAGATTCTAAAATTACCATCGACATCCGAAACTGTACCTACTGAAGTACCCTTTTCGCGAATAGCAGCTCCAATGATGACCTCCCCATCGGTAGAAGTAACCTTGCCGCTGACCTCATACGTCTGTCCCATTGCATAATATGGAAAAGAGCAAATGAGAAAAACAAGCAACTGCAAAATTTTTGTTCTCATAAATAAATTGGTTGTGTTAATACAAATGTGTAATTGGTTAATACTCATCCAAAAATCACAACGCAATTTTATACAAAACAGATGAGGCAGATGTTAAAAAATGTGTCGTTGGCATTCCGATTTGTTGCAAAATAATAAAAAAACAATTCCTGTCAGCTTTGCAACATATCGAATAAAAAAGGTTGATTCTTCCGTTAAAGAATCAACCCAAATATGACATTTTGTAATCATTCAGATTAGCACATGGGGCTTATTTCGTCTATCTTTTTTCTGCATACTCCCGCGGTGTCATACCATAATATTTTTTAAACACTGTCGAGAAGTGTGTCGGACTGACAAAACCCACAAGATAGGCTATCTGTGCTATATTCTCTTTATCTTCTTTTATCAAACGAGCCGCCTGCTCAAGTCGTAAATTTCTTAAGAAAATTCCCGATGACAAACCAGTTATCTCCTTTATCCTACGGTGTAGTTGCGACCTGCTCAACCCAATTGACCCTGCAAGTTGCTCAACATTAAAGTCAGGATCGGCAAGGTTCTCATTGATTGTCTTCATAATACTACTCATCAATCGCTCATCGCTACCAACCACTTCAATGTTCGTCACTTTATCTTTTTGAGCCTGTGCTCCCGAATACTTTCCACGAACCATACGCCTATTGTTAAGCAGACTATCTATAACTGATTCCAGCTCCGTTATATTGAATGGTTTGGCAATATATGCATCAGCACCAAGACGCATCGCCTCAATACGATCTTTCGAATCATTTTTTGATGTCAGCATGACAACAGGGATCTCACATACATTGGGATTATTCTTTATGTTCTTCAGCAACGTAAGACCATCGCTGACTGGCATCACAACATCTGTTACTACTATGTCGTACTTATGACTTAATAGCTGTTCGAGAGCCTCTTTACCGTCACACCTTGAATCAATATGATAGGCCTCTTGGAGTTCTCTCGTCACATACTCCAACAGAGCCTGGTCATCATCAACGAATAGTATACGATACCTCTTGATATTGTGCATCCTGGAGGTCGTAGCATGATTAACAGGTCTATCCGATTGCTCTTCTGCAAAAACCTCATCTTCCCGCAAATGCGACTTGCCCAATGGTATAACTACTGTGAAGACAGCACCATGCCCATCCGCTCTGTTATGAGCACTGATTTTTCCCCTGTGCATGGTGACAAGTGTCTTGCAGAGTGAGAGTCCTATGCCCGATCCAGACGAATCAATATTCCGGGCATTCTCTCCTTGATAAAACCTGTCAAATATTGCCTCCTCATCTCCCTGCGGAACCCCCGCGCCACTATCATTAACCTCTATGGTCAGCCGCTTATTGTCGCTCATAAGCCTGACATTTATGAAACCACCATTTGGAGTATACTTTAATGCATTGGAAAGCAAGTTGGATATAACCTTGTCAAAGTTACTTCTGTCAACCCACGCATAGACATCATTACCATCTAAGTTACGAAAACGCAGTGTAATATTTCTCTGATGCGCAACATACTGAAACATTGAGCATATTCCACTTACAAAACCACTCATCTCTGTGAGAGAACACTTTATATGCATTTGCTTCTTATCAATCTTACGAATATCGAGTATATCATTGACAAGACTTAGCAAACGATTGGCATTCTGCTCTATGGTCTCGATGTCCACACGGCATTTCGCATCCGTTATACGCATCTTAAGGCTATTCAAAGGGTTGATAATCATTGTTAGTGGGGAGCGTATCTCATGCGTTGCATTTATCAGGAAACGCATCTTGGCTTCATCCGACTCCTTCTTATGACGCACAATATAGCCTCTTAGAACTATTATTAGAATAAACGCAATAAGTAGCAGATATATTATATATGCCAATGGACTTGAATACCATGGATCAAGAATCGCTATAACAAACTTTGTTGGTTCCGACGAATAGTTCCCATTAACATTAGCCCTGAAAATCAGTGAATACTCTCCTGGTTCGAGTCGGGCAAACGTCACAACATTCGTTCCTTCTGAAACTGCAATCCACCGCTCTCCATTATCCATGGAATACTCGTAGCTTGTTCGCTTAGCCTCATGAAAGTTAAGCAGTGATAGCTCTATCGACAATGTATTCTCGTTGTAGTCAAAAGTATAAAACTCTTTATTGCTTTCAACGGGGTTCCCGTTTACACTGAGATTTGTGATATGAACCTCTCCGACACTA
Organism: Marinilabiliaceae bacterium; assembly: GCA_021443545.1. Classification (GTDB taxonomy): domain Bacteria; phylum Bacteroidota; class Bacteroidia; order Bacteroidales; family Marinilabiliaceae; genus W3P20-009. The sequence continues at coordinate 32,589 of JABUTU010000020.1, forward strand.
CGTTCTGGTTGTTCCATCTTTCTATGTGAGAACGAAATGACTCCATCAAGGACTCCAAACGTCAGTTTACCCACGTCCGAAACTATGGGTCGGCTACAAATAAATTCAGATACCCTCCTTGAGTCAGACAAATACCGTTTCAACGAGGCATCAATGGGATTTAATCTGTACAACTCATTACTCGTTGCAAACCATAAATAACCATCTGGGTCTAATGCAAGACTGAATATTGCAAGGTCTTGAACCTGTTCTGTCCCTCTCAATGGCTCTGCAATGCAACTCTCCAGATTGTAGCTAAATAAACCTGATTTAGTACCAATTAAAATATCCCCATTTTTCGTTTGCGCCAACGACATACAGCCATGACCTTTAAGAACATTTAACGACTTATTCTCTTGCTTTATTAGTTGTCTTGTTTTGGTATCATAACACTCCAACCCATCTGATGTACCAAGCCATAGCTTTCCTCCTCCATCATACAACATTGAGATAATCCACGAATTATTAAGTCCGTTAGCATCTTCTATTTTTGATTTTACCATACTTACTTCCCCTGTCAATGTATTGTATATTGTGAGGCCAATGCCATAGTTGCTTATGTAGAGCTCACCCTCTCCATTATCTGTCATACACATTGTTCCCATACCAGGAAAGTCAAACAGATATTTGCTCCTACCCTCATAAGGATAATAAGCATAGACCGAATTTGCCGATGCTATCCAATAGCGACTTCTCGCATCTTTGTATATCATATTTGTTCCATAGGGAACATTCTTACATTCACTAATTTCACCTCTTTCTGAGAATCGAAATACGTTATTCTCAACCGCCACAAAAGCATCATTTCTGTCGCCCGCCACAACCGAGGTAACACCACTTCCTAAAACAACTCTTTCACCAGAAAAGGATATTTTATGAAATGTCTCATCATAGCCTTTGTCAAGCTGATATAATCCCTTTCCATAACAACAAATCCATAGATTACTATTCTTGTCTTCAAGAATATGTGTTGCATTGACAGCCGACAAGTCTATCACATGATTATAATCTTCCACACATCGTGCCTTTTTACTTCCCTTTGGTATAATCCACACGCCCTTACTACGCGTGGTCAGCAATAAATCCCCAAAGCGGTTACGGATGCCTGAACGCAGAAACGGAGCACCTCCTATTTCTGACAAATCATAACCTGTATCTACAAAATCGTTCAGAGCATAACTATACCTTAACAAACCACTACGACAAACCGCCAGAAAACCATCATTTCCATCTTCGATTATGCTGACCACACCATCTTTCTTACTCTTTAGCGTATTTACACATGTCATGACCTCTCCGTTCCACATCATCTTCATACATGTCCCAGCATGACCGAATATCCAGATATTCTGCATTCCATCCAGCAACATAGCTCCTGTTGACGCATCCTCAACAAGTCGGACACTTTCCAGTTTCTCTATAACGTTGCCATTATCTCGTATTATAAAGATGCCAAATCCCGCTGTACTTATCAAGATATTGTGCCATGCATCTTCAATAATAGATGTTACACGTGGCATTACCTCTCTTGGGAAGGTATATCTCTGGAAATCATCACTCTCATATCTATATCTCGATATACCTCTATTACACCCTACCCACATCCGACCTTTACTATCGGACATTAATACGGTGACTTCATTATCCGCAACCGTAGTACTATCTTGCTTTCTACTCTTATATGCAGAAAAGCGATAGCCATCAAACTTATTCAGGCCATTCTCTGTCCCTATCCACAAAAGACCTCTTCTATCCTGATACGTCTCCGTCAATGCACAACTCACCAATTCATCGGAACTGTAAAGTATTCCATATCCTCGTTCCCATGACGATGCAACAAATTCTGAAGTCTGACATACGCAATTAAGGTTGCATACACTCAGAATAAGGACCACAAAGTAAGAAGAGGCAAAATGCTTATTTATACTCATATGCATGACAATACAACAAAATTATGTTGCAAGATATGCAATATAAACAACATCGTGACTCTTCAAACGTTGCAACAGATATATAAAATGTTTCATGATACTATTTAACGTACCATATCAGTCAATTCTCAATCTGCTGGTTTCCCATAGTATGAAGGATTATCATTATCAGGATTGATTACGATTTTCTCTACCACAATCTCTGGATCTACCATGACAATCTTCAAAGTATGATTGTCAAGTGTTAACTTTCCAAGATTAATGCTTAACCAGCGTATATTGTCAAAAATCTCATTCCTCATGTGTTGTCTCCAGCCCGACAGATAGATATCAGATGCTGGATGAGGAAGGGGCCTAAGCGACTTTGAGCGTTGGAGATTCTCCTTATTATATTCATTGAATGTATCAACATATCCCTGACGGGCATCAATTATTTGTAATTCACCATCGTCTACTCTGACGCCTATACGTAATCCTCGCGCTGGATTAACATCGTTCGTTGGCAATATTCCTAATGCAAGTTTCACCTCAGAGCCATCACTCTTAATATGTGACAAGTCAAAATCATATTCTAATGTTGCGCCATCGCCCAAAGGACGACTCTCCGCTGTCACAGGCTCTATTCCCATACAACCTTTGCCACGTCCAAGTCCTGGCAAGTATTTCCATACCGCATCTTCTGATTGCGTTCTATGCGAATACTGATATGCCATGATAGATATCTCATTGGCAACCACCTTACAATCACTATCTGCCTGGGTGGCAGGTTTCGGTAATATATCTTCATCAGGCATAAACCATTGACTATAACCTATATGCTTATCCAACATCATTCCATCCCATTTACCTCCGGCAATCTCTTTATTATACTTCTCACTCATCTTCTTATCTCTCTCAAAAAGGGCATTCATCATCTCCTTATCTCCAAGAGTTGCCGCGAGATATATTTTTGCGGTTCCTGCACTTGCCACTGCTGGATACTCCACCAACTGATAGAAGGCGTCTCGGTAGATATCTGGAATCTTACTACTCAAATCAAGTGTTTTTCTCTCAAGTTCTGACCATCGTTCCATCATATTTTGCGCCTCGCCTGTTGCCACGCTATAGATACCAACACGCTGCACCTCAGGCTTTCTCTCAAGATTCAACTTAGAATACTCTGTAACGATATCTGCTATTTCACGCGCATACTCGCCTCCAAAGATACTTCGCGCCCAATCGACCATATAGTCGTCTGCTGCATCAGCTGGATAAGCATCCGGATTCCATGCGTAGCGCATTATAAAATCTATAGGCATCTCTTTGGGTTTCAAATCCCCAACATTGATTATCCATATACGGTCGAGACCCGTACGATACGCGAGATTCAACTGTTCACGAAGCTTAGCAACGGTAGTGGTATTGACCCATCTATCGTTCCATGGGCCACCATTCATATCTATATGATAATAGAGTCCCATTCCGCCTTTTCTGTTACGCTCCTTTTCAGGTCCTGTACGTCGTATATATCCCCAGTTATTATCGCAGAATAGCAATGTTACATCATCAGGCACTGTCAGGCCTGCGTCATAGTACCTCTGAACCTCTGTGAATATGGCCCATAACTGAGGTATTTCACTCGCAGGTTTCCCACACACTTCCTCGATAATATTGCGCTGACCTGCTACAATCTTCTTCAGGGCCTCTATACACTCCTCGTCACTGGCACCAAGCGCAACATCTCCATCTCCACGCATTCCTATAGTAACGATATTATCATAATCCTTTGCTCTCTCAATTCCTTCCCTAAAGAACTTCTCTATTTTGTCATGATTCTCTATATAATTCCACGCTCCTATCTCATCTCGCCTACGCACATACTCCTGATGTGCGCGCATCATTGGTTCATGATGACTCGTACCCATCACTATGCCATAATCATTTGCCAGCTTCTGTGTCATAGGGTCATCCTCGTTAAATGCTGAATCCCACATTGCAGGCCATAGGTAGTTAGCCTTAAGACGGAGCAACAACTCAAACATATGAGCATACATCTTTGAGTTTATACCGCCAAACTGATTGGTTGCCCACGTTCCGAATGATGGCCACTCGTCATTAATAAAAATGCCTCTATACTTCACAGCTGGCTCGCCATCGGTGTACACGCCCTTTTTGACGAAAAGTTTCTCTTGCTTTATTACTGGTACATCTGCCCACCAATACCATGGACTTACTCCTATCTGCCTTGACAATTCATATATGCCATATATAGTTCCTCGCTTATCACTTCCGACAATAGCTATTTCATTATCATCAACAATAATCAGATACTTCTCCCACTTTCCCTCAAGCTCTTTCTTTAGAGATTGGTTTTTATTCATTATCTCTTCAATAGCCCTACTCTTGCCAAGTGTTCCTATAACTATCGGGAGGTCACATCTTCCTATAACCTTTGTTAAATCCTCTTTGACACTTGCTGCCGCCATCTTAACACCCTGCCAATCTTCGGAATCGACTACTATCTTGCCTCTCAACGACGAAAAGCAAATATCGCCCTTGACAAATGAAACGAAACGTTCCGTAGCATTTGCCATCATGGAGACGGCCACCATAAATACTATCAGTGAGATTGTTAGTTTATTCATATCTTATTCTTTTCAGTTATGATTACTCTTCTTCTTTATACAATCAGTACGTATTTGACGTCTCTTTATTTCTGACGACTCCATCACTCTCAACGATGCTCCACTCGAATACTGTCCCGTCCATACGGTCGGGGTTGCATCCAGTCTTATCTGCTGAATATGGTGCTCCATTGGTTGGGTCTATCCCGACATATCTCTGAGTTTTCATCGACAGAAGCATGCAATTATTCCTGAGCATATCCTGCCACATAAAGAGACTCGCCTCACTCTCTTGCTCTCTTAGCTGTATATCGGCAGATAATCCCTGTCCTACAACTGTCAGGAAACCTGTTCCATTCATGGCTTCAAGAACAATCTGACCAGCGCCCCTATCATGAACTTTGAAAAAGCATCCCTGGTTTATATACTCTTTACTATTCATCCCAGCTGTATGAAGCATACCATGAGGATTAGCCCACGCATAGCTTCCATTGCTCAGGTTCTTAAGCGAAATAACTTTCCCTATAGGCAAGTTTGACCCTCTGTCTGCCATAGGCTCATCAACGATGAAATCATCAAATTTTGCGACTCCTCCTCTGACACCTCTTTTGTTGAAGGCAAACAGAGCATATCGGGAACCCTGGAATGTCAACATCTGGTATGCGAGAATCATTTCAGAGCCTATCTTCTCATATTCTCTTCCGTCAAGGCTATAGCTCACTCCTGCATGCTCTTCATCATAGTCTCCAGTAATGCGAAGATATACAGCATCGCCACTAATTGTTCTTTCAATCTTATCCTTTGTCAACTGGTTAAGCATAACGATTTTCTGTTCTTTACCCTCTCTACTAATACCAATCAAGAGGTACGGGGTGTTGAGAAGTGCCAAACCAGCAAAGTCACCATCTTTCATTCCCTTTGTATACAACTTGACTGTTGCCGATGATACAGGGCCTATCACTCGTTGGGTCAGCATATTCTTTGCCCATAGAAAATCACTTGCTGGTTGAGTCATTATATTTAAGGTACCCTTTGATAGTGACCACATTTTATCTGAAGCGTCATGATTCCATTGCCATACTGGCAAGAGTTTCTTTCCGTTGAAATCATCACTTCTCTGGTATGGCGCATGAGGCTCTGTCTGAGTCGCGATACGGGGCTTTAGCCATGTTCTTGGGGTACGCCCAAGATTATTTGACAATCCGAAGTAAGGCCATCCATCTACCCATGTAACGGGCGAGATACATGTTGTTCGCCCCACTGCCCGAAAATCAAGCATCGAGAATCCCCACCAATCGCCATTGGGCAAATCAACAATTCCTCCCTGATGCAAAGTCGCCGCAGCAAGATAATTACCCACGCCGCCTCCAATCTTGAAGTCATACCCAAACTCGGGTATAGCGCCTCCAAGTCCTACGTTATTTGTTGTATGCGCACGGAGCGTTCCTAACGACTCCTCGACACTGATTGCTACTGTCTCGTATGGACCCTCTATCTTATCTGCCCTTGCACACTGCATCCTGCCACACGGCGAATAGTTGGCACTTATGATGTAATACTTGCCATCAATCTTATATATGTGATGTCCCTCTCCCATAGCATTACCCGCAGGAATAATAACTCTGTCGCTGCCTTCAACATAACCGCTGAAATCTGGCTTTATCTCGGTCAGATGTACCTCGTTGTATTTATGAACTGCCCATATACGACCATCATCATCAAAGAGTACTGAGAGGTCATAGATTCTTCCTCCCATATTAATATGTTGCCATGGACCAGCTGGATTCTCAGAGATGAAGACCTGAAGTCCTACATCATTAATATTGCTGAAGACATAGAACTTACCCTTATAATATCGTATGCATGGCGCCCATATTCCCTGTCCATAAACGTGTGCGCCGTTCTGCATCTTAAATTTATCGTCTTTAAGCCCTAAATCATCGTAACTATTAAAACAGTAGCTTAAGAACTCCCAGTTCACCAGATCTTTTGAATGAAGAATCACAAGTCCAGGAGTACAATGCATGGTCGTCCCAGCAAGATAAAAATCCTCTCCTACTCTTATGAGGTCAGGATCTGAAAACTCATCATAAAAAAGCGGATTTGTAAATGTTCCATTTCCATTATCTGCTGTCCACGACACCTGTTCTTGCGCACCTAATGTCAGAGAACAACAAAAAAATACCAATATTGCAATGTAGCCTTTCATATATGTTAGTTAATTATTAATTGACAAATGTCGCAAAAAAAACGACGACTCATTTTCGTTTTTGTTGCATGCAACTTCGAAAATGAGTCGTCACTATGATTAATTCGTCGAAATGCTACTTAATTAGTCGCACCTCATATATCTCTCCAATCTGTCGGTGTTGTTTTGCAACAAATTTCACTCTAACTTGTTGTTTGCCATGTAGCATCTCAGATGGTATGTCGTATGTCTCTGCTTTAAATTCGGATATACGATATTTCCCTGTGTTATTCACTGACAACAACAACACATCATCGATGTAGATATCAAACTCATGAGTCTTCCACTCTCCAACGCCCCAATATTTCAGACGTAGCTTCAAATCAGTACGACCATCTGTCTTCATGAGATAGCTGAAATAGTGGCCATCTCTTGCATCTCGGAAAAATACATTGTTTGTATTACCTGTATACGACTCGTCAGTCTCCATGCGATGATCTGTCTCGGGTTGCTGTTCTCCTGGCTGCACCTTGTCGACCGTACTTACCTCCAAAGCCTGACGAGCCTCTTCCTGTTTGGCAAGGTCAGCTATATACTCTTTATAGCTATTCTCTGTCAAGGCAAGCCAATACATCATATATCGAGAGTCATGTATCTCAAAGAAGGGTTGCAACTCGCCATCTATCTTATTTATCATCTCTGTTCCCAAAGTGAAGTGCAATGGCTTTCCCGCGACAGGTCTCAACTGCGTCGTTATCATCTCTATATTATTATTGATAAGTATAGGAGCCTTATCAATTGGGAGTTTCTCGCCTCCTGCATACTGTCCGAAACGGCTATCATCTGCTATCAGAGATGCCAAATCTTCCGTTCCCGTCTTCATTCCCAATAGAATCGGGCCATACATGATTGCTACATACTGCGGCTCATTAGGCAGATAGCGCAATGAAGCATGCATAGGGAATACGACATCTACCACATCTCCCTTTTTCCATGTGCGGTTTATGGCTACATACGATGAGGGACCCGTGACGATTTCCACAGGCTTTCCATTAACTGTGACGCTGAACTCTCCAGGCTTAACCCAAGATGGATAACGCACTAAGAGCGAGAAGTCGCCCTTCCCCTCTACTATTGTTATCTTGCTGCTCTCACCATAAGGGAATGATGTCTCTTGTCTTACTTTAACTCCTTTCTCTCGCCAGTTTAGTTCTGATGCTACATATAGGTTCACAAAAAGTGAGTTGCCTTTATGGGTATATATAAACTGACCATACTTGCCATGATTCTCCATTCCCGTTCCCACACAACACCACATTGCTTCGTTAGGAGCTGAGTAGTTACGATAGTGTCGCGGACGCGCTGGCGTGAAGTAGACATAGCCACCATGTTCTGGATGCTGCGATGATAATATATGGTTGAATGTTGCCAACTCATAATAATCTGCATAACGCGCCTCTGGATTCCTACGATACAGGTCCTCTGTTAATTTCAACATATTGTTGGTATTACAACTCTCTGGACCATCTATGTCATTGATAAAATCCATGCAGGCATCTTTTGCGGGGAAGTGCTCACGGCGACTATTACCACCGAAGGCAAGAGAACGCTCGCTGGTTACTACATCCCAGAAATATGCACTGGCGACATGATAGGTTTCGTCACCCGATAACTCGGCTATACGCTCAAAGCCTATTACCTTGGGAACCTGCGTATTGGCATGCATATTGTCCAAACAGTCCTGACGCTGCGACATCGGAAGGAAGAGTCGCTTATGTGAGAAACGCTTTGCACAATCCAAATACTTCAGGTTGTGTGTTATGGCATAGGCATCTGCTATAACCTCATTCATTCCTCCATGCTCATTACCAAGCATCTGCTCCATCTGTGCATCAGAAAGACTGGATGTCAGTTCGACAACCCAATCACAATAGCGCAGAAACAAACTCTTCGCCTGTTCATTACCACAATAGAGCCATGCGTCCCTAAGGCCCGCATACATCTTATGCAGATTGTAGAACGGAGCCCATGATCCATTATAAACACGGAAATCGCCCTTCTTGAAATTGCTCCAAATATTCTGGCTGTTTGGCATGCCACCCATATAGCCGGCACCCCATTCAGGGTGGTTTTTATCATTTGCATCAGCACACTCAGCCACTTCGCTGATGATATACTCCATCCGCTTGCGACACTCTTCATTGCCCGTCGCGGCATTTATAGCCATTGCTGTCAGATAATGTCCCCCGACATGTCCGTCAAGCCCATCCCAGTTTGGATATGTCTTAGCCTTTGGCTCAAGTCCTGCCTCTTTGCGATAAGGTGCCATCAAACGGTCACAGTCATATTTCAAAAGTGTCTCTATGTTCAGGTCTCTCGCCTTTTTCAGCGGACCATCTGTCAGCGTCACATCCGACAACGGGAATTCATTCGGATAGAGACGATCCTGCGCATAAATGGTTGTCCCTACGCAGGCTAATAACAAAATTGCTATGTTCCTATTCATATATTAGTTGATTGAGAAATTGTGTTTTACGAGTATATATCATAATTGTTTCGATACACTGAAATTTTCTTACGACATTCCAGAGATATCACACCTCAAAAAAATAGCGTGTCATAACTCACATTACGACACGCCTCTTAGGATGATTCTGAATCAAATTAAGCCTTGATCTCAACCTCAACACCTGAAGGCAACTCAAGCTTCATAAGAGCCTCGATAGTCTTAGATGTTGATGAATAGATGTCGATGAGACGCTTGTAGCTTGAGAGCTCAAACTGCTCACGTGACTTCTTGTTAACGAAGGTTGAACGAAGAACAGTGAAAACACGCTTGTGTGTTGGCAGTGGAATTGGGCCGCTAACAACTGCGCCTGTAGCCTTTACTGTCTTTACAATCTTCTCTGCTGACTTATCGACCAAATTGTGGTCGTAAGACTTAAGTTTAATTCTAACTTTTTGACTCATTTCTGTATAGTTTAAAAATTATCAGAATTAGTAACGGGTTAAGAGTCATTCGCTAACCCGTTACTGAAATAAATACATTAATTAAAGGAGTTCTGTATGACCCTTAACCTCCTTGAGAACTTCAAGAGCGATGTTCTTTGAAACCTCAGCATACTCGAGGAACTCCATTGACTGAGTTGCACGACCCTGAGATATTGTACGGAGAATTGTTACATAACCGAACATCTCAGCGAGTGGCACCTTAGCCTTGATTACACGGGCACCATTCTTCTCCTCCATGCCCTCAACCTGGCCACGACGCTTGTTGAGGTCACCGATGATATCACCCATATACTCCTCTGGAGTAACAACCTCCACCTTCATTATAGGCTCGAGAAGAACTGGATGTGCCTTTGCACAAGCCTCCTTGAAGGCCTGACGAGCAGCAACTTCGAATGAGAGCGAGTCGGAATCGACTGGGTGGAATGAACCATCATAGAGAGTAACCTTGAGGTTCTCAACCTCATAGCCTGCAAGAACACCATTCTTCATAGCCTCCTGGAAGCCCTTCTGTACTGAAGGAATATACTCCTTAGGAACGTTACCGCCCTTAACCTCATCGATGAACTGAAGGCCAGTCTTACCCTCATCAACAGGACCAACCTTAACGCAGATATCAGCGAACTTACCACGACCACCTGTCTGCTTCTTGAAGACCTCACGATGGTCAACTTCAACACCGATAGACTCACGGTAAGAAACTTGTGGACGACCCTGATTACACTCTACCTTGAACTCACGCTTGAGACGGTCGATGATGATATCAAGGTGAAGCTCACCCATACCCTCGATAACAGTTTGACCAGTCTCCTCGTCTGTTCTGAAGCGGAATGTTGGGTCCTCCTCAGAGAGCTTGATGAGAGCATTAGTCAACTTATCCATATCCTTCTGGCTCAGTGGCTCTACTGAGATACCAATCACTGGCTCTGCGAAGGTCATAGACTCAAGTGATATAGGATGGTTCTCATCACAAAGTGTATCACCTGTCTTGATATCCTTGAAACCTACAGCAGCACCGATGTCACCTGTTCCGATAACTTCCTGTGGAATCTGCTTGTTCGACTTCATCTGATAGAGACGAGCGATACGCTCTTTCTTGTCGGAGCGAGCATTGAGAACGTATGAACCAGCATCGAGCTTACCTGAGTAAACACGGATGAAAGCAAGACGACCTACGAATGGGTCTGTTGCAATCTTAAATGCAAGAGCTGCGAGAGGCTCTGTCTCACTGCTGTGACGCTCCTCTTCCTCACCTGTATGTGGGTTAACACCTACAGCTGCTGGAATGTCAAGTGGAGAAGGAAGGAATGCCATGACAGCATCAAGGAGACGCTGAACACCCTTGTTGCGGAATGAAGAACCGCAAAGCATTGGAGTAACCTCCTGTGCTATAGTCGCCTTACGAATAGCAGCAAGAATCTCATCCTCTGTGATTGAGTTAGGATCATCGAAGAACTTCTCCATCAACGACTCATCCTGCTCAGCAACAGCCTCGATGAGTTTTGCACGCCACTCTTCAGCCTCTGCCTTCATGCTCTCGCGGATAGGACGAAACTCAAATGTTGAGCCAAGGTCCTGATGCTCCTCCCAGATAATCTCCTGGTTTGTAACCAAGTCAACAACACCCTCGAATGTCTCCTCTGCACCAATAGGAATTACTACAGGGACAGGGTTTGCACCGAGAACCTCACGTACCTGGCGCACTACCTCGTAGTAGTTAGCACCAGAACGGTCCATCTTGTTGACGAAACCGATACGTGGAACATTATACTTGTTGGCCTGACGCCATACAGTCTCTGACTGTGGCTGAACACCACCTACTGCACAGAAGAGTGCCACTGCACCATCAAGGATACGTAGCGAACGCTCTACCTCAACGGTGAAGTCAACGTGTCCTGGAGTATCAATGATGTTACACTTGTATGTCTCACCCTTATACTTCCAGTTTGCGGTAACAGCAGCTGAGGTAATTGTGATACCACGCTCCTGCTCCTGCTCCATCCAGTCCATGGTTGCTGCACCATCATGCACCTCACCAATCTTGTGAGTGATACCGGTGTAGAACAAGATACGCTCTGTAGTCGTAGTCTTGCCTGCATCGATATGCGCCATGATACCGATGTTACGGGTATATTTAAGATCTGCCATAATATCTTACGGTATAAAAATGAATAATTAGAAACGGAAGTGTGCAAATGCGCGGTTTGCCTCTGCCATCTTATGCATATCCTCTTTGCGCTTGTATGCTGCACCTTCGTTGTTGTATGCTGCAACAATTTCAGCAGAAAGTTTCTCAGCCATTGAGTGGCCTGAACGTTTGCGTGAGTAGAGAATCATATTCTTGATAGCGAGCGATGCCTTACGCTCAGGACGGATCTCTGTAGGCACCTGGAATGTAGCACCACCTACACGGCGGCTCTTTACCTCAACCGTAGGAGTGATGTTCTCCAATGCTTTCTTGAAGTACTCCAAAACTGGTTTACCCTCCTTCTCTGCCTTGTCATTGATACGATCAAGTGCATCATAGAGAATCGTAAATGCAATTGACTTCTTTCCGTCAACCATCAAGTTGTTCACGAACTGTGTTACCAATGTATCACCAAACTTTGGATCTGGTAACAAAACTCTTTTTTTAGGCGTAGCCTTTCTCATTTTCTTTCTTTGTTTGAAATTTCAGTGTTTCAATTATCAAGCTGTCTTTATCACATGTCTTCAACCTAAGTGGTTTACTCAACTGGAACTATACAACTGTCAAACAAAACTCACGAAATGTGATTCTTTAATTCTTTAATTACTTCTTCTTTGCAGGAGCTGCACCGCCCTTACCTGCCTTAGGACGCTTAGCACCGTACTTAGAACGACGCTGCATACGACCATCTACACCACTTGCATCAAGTGTTCCTCGTACAAGGTGATAACGTACACCTGGAAGGTCCTTTACACGACCACCACGAACAAGAACGATTGAGTGTTCCTGAAGGTTGTGTCCCTCTCCTGGAATGTATGCATTCACCTCTTTGCCGTTCGTCAAACGTACACGGGCTACTTTACGCATAGCTGAATTAGGTTTCTTAGGCGTGGTTGTATACACACGTACACACACACCACGACGTTGCGGACATGACGCAAGTGCTGGTGACTTGCTCTTGTCCTCGAGTTTGGTGCGACCCTTGCGCACCAACTGCTGAATGGTAGGCATTGTTAAACTTTTTGTTTAATTTGTTTATATTGAAATTGTTGCTGCCGCATAACTAACATTCACATGTAGTCACTTAGCGGGCGCAAAGGTATATCATTTTTTTCTCAAACACAATATTTTGCAGAAAAATCAAAAATTACTCCTCTACTTACAGCTCTATACTGCTCTCATCGGCAAATTCTAACGCTTTATACCTTATAGTCTTTCCCCTGTCATCACATTGCGCAACAACTAAAACCTCCTCAAGATCTTTACTTTTCAACGATTGCTCATACACCTTCATCGAAATAGGTATCGTCCAATTACTACCTCTACCCTCCCAATAACGTGTATATGACATCAGCTTACGCTCTTCATCCTCGCCAAGAAACAACCCGAAACATGAGAAATTCATCATCTTGATACAAAACCGCTCCACTGGTGGCACCTCCGCAAAATACCATTTGATGGGCACACTCTCCACTGGGCGCAAACAAAGTAGGCACTGATTATCCTTAATTTCATCCACCCTGATATTATTCTGCCGCCTTCCACACTCATTTACATCTATGCGAACTATCTCACACCTGACCTTGACTGGCTCACTACTTCTCTCCCCCGACAAATAAAACAACAACGAAAAGAAGTTTACTATCCAAAAAAGGACAAATAGCACTAACGAAGACCATACAACAGATTGCATCTTCCGCTCAAACAATCTGTACGATATCCTTATTATCCAGACAGCTACTGCTACAAAAAGTAATATAAAACAAAAATAAAAAAGCGTCATACGATTTACCTCGTCATCTCATCATCTCCTCTCAAAAAAGCAAATTTACAGATTTGTCTCAACATCAGAATACGTAATTACTCGTATTTATTTATTTATTATTTCAGACGTTTTATATATTATATTCATAAGCTCATTAAAATAAGAGCGATTAATAGAAATCCTTAGTAAAGCTTTACATTAAAACACGACTTTACAAATTCACATTCTGCTTAAGTCCTTAGAAACTACACCAAAATCAATACAGCTTATCAACTTTATCGTTGTACAATAGCCTACTTTTAAAAACATTTTCTACCTTTGCAAGAAATTCCAAATATAATCAGAAACCAATGGTAACAAAAGAACAAGTAGAGTCGTTTCTGAACGAACTTCACACCAAAATGAAGATATTTGGCATCATCTTCCGAGATGACCGTGCAAAAAATAGAGAAACACTGGAACAGTTAAACATCGTTCCTTCGTTCCGAAGAGTTGTCATTGAGAACCTGAAGACAGAGGATTATGTGCAGGGCCCAGTCGTTGACGAACTCAACAGACTTGGTGAGATGTGGGTCTTTGGCAAAGACGTACGAGGTCGTGAAATCTACATAAAAGTCCAGATTGCAGTCACAACGAGTCAAACCATCTGCATCTCGTTCCATTTTGCAGAACATCCGTTAGTATATCCATTCAAAGAGCAGTAACTATGCTAAGTCCATATACAGGGAAGGAGATGAAAGTCGTTTACGAGCCACGCACATGGAACTTCCGCGGTGAGGAGTACGACTATATCCACACCGCATATCGATGCGAAGAGACGGGTGAACAGTTCACTACGTGTGAAAGTGACGATGCAGGCTATTTTCAGGTAGCTAACCAGTACCGCATCAAGTATGGCATCCCGTTTACCGACGAGATAATTGCCGTACGCAATCGTTATGGTGTGTCGGCAGCAAAGATGTCTGCCATACTCGGCATTGGCACAAATCAATGGAGATTGTATGAGACAGGTGAGGTGCCAAGCGTTTCCAATGGCCGTATGATTCGTAGCATTATGAATCCAAAGGTCTT
>JABUTU010000007.1 GCA_021443545.1 Marinilabiliaceae bacterium
GGGGGGTAAACATATCTCTATAGAAATTTTATAAATTTGCACTGAGTTCATTAGGTAAGATCAAAGGGTAAGGTGTGTTTCTTTGACAACTACTGAACATTAATGACCGAGTTAACAACACACCATTGAATAACAAAGAAAGGAGGTATAGAGCGACAATTCAAACTATGATTAACATCAATTATTAATTACAAGGTAGTTAATAAGAAGCAGAGCGAATACAAATACATAAATCACAAAAGTATGACTATAAGCAACAAAACAAAAAGAATTGCTACACTTACATTTGTAGCTTTATTGGCGGTGGTAAATATATTTATCGTCTCGTCTAATAAACAGAACCGGTTTAAAGATTTGACTCTTGATAATATAGAAGCAGTCGCCCTAAGCATTGAAGACATCAACGCCTGGGAATGGGAGAAGATAAAAGATAAGCAAGGTTGGTGGGGAACCAATTGGTTCACGTATATTGCAGACAAAACCTGTATCACGAGAACTGGGAATACAATATATGCGACTTTTGATGTTTGCGTTTTTGGAATCGGAGATTGCTTAGATTATGCGAGCGATGCGGAGAATATTTTTAAAACTGCTTGCAACAATTAATCATTTAAATGGTGACGTTTATTAGATCTGGAGCTACTACACATAGTCATAAAGAATAAACGTCACCAACTATACTTCTTAAAGTGGAGAAATATAAGATTCTATTATACATCGTATACACGTTCTCAATGACTATTGGATCGTGTAATTATATTACTGACAAGGGTAATACTTTCATTGCTAAACGTAGATTTTCGGGAATGTACAACGAGAATTCATACAAGAATACCCTTGTCATGAACACTATAAAAGGCAATGAACACATTATCGACTTGTCTAATATTGAGAAGGATGACGATATAATTCCTATCAACTTAGAGGAATACTTTGATACAATTAAGATAATTAATCTGGAAACTAACGAGAATAGTTTGATTGGGTACGTCGATAAGGTTGAGATAGTTAATGATAACATATTTGTACTTGATGGTTCTATAACTCATTCCATACATCGCTTCGATATGAATGGCAAGTATCTGAATGATATCGGGTGCAGGGGTAATGCGCCAGGAGAGTACGCAATACCTACTGACATAGCTGTGGAGAGTGATAGTACGATTGTTGTTCTCGATGGAAATCAACTAAAGGTCATACGATACTCTTTTGACGGGAGATACATAGATTCACACAGAATTAACTTCTTTGCTATGCAAGTTGCTATGCTTGAGAATGGAGAATATATATTCAGAGGGAAGAATAGTCAGAACTACCATTTAGGTGACTTACCAGACTATTATCTATGGACTTGCGACTCATCTATGAATATTAAATATAAAGGGTACTACTTTGATCACAATTCGACTGGAAACATATATACATACAATCTCTTGAAGAACTGCAATGGCAATTTGTACTTTACGGATGTTTCATCCGATTCGATATACAGGGTATATCCTGACCACTTGGAGATGATAGCCTATCTTAAATATCCCGAAAATAAGCATAATCTTGAGATGTTACATCCAGACCATATGAAAGACTATAAAGCCATGGTGAATAATGGTGAATTCTACAAAATAGGTGATTATGCCATTGCTGACGATTATATTATAATCAGCATAGCTACACCACTTGTAAGAATATTTTTGTACAACATTCACACTAAAGATTTAACGGAGATTACACAGTTCAATACAGGAACCAAAAAACTTGGGAATATTCCAAGACTATGCAACGTATACGGCGAGTTTTATGTAGGCGTTGAAAGCTCTGAATTCTCACACATGTTTATGGAAGATTGTATAGATGAGATTCCAAAAGACAATTTGGTAAGACGCATATATGACTCTACTAAGCCTGAGGATAACCCTGTCATAGTTCTTTTGCATCCTAAAAAGAGATAATATGAAGAACACAATTTTAGTGATATTAGTCATTTGCAATTTATGCATGATATACTTAGTATGCACACAAAGAAACAGCGAAACAGAGATTAATACTACACTGTTAAAGACTTTGGCTAATGATAACGTATCTCTTGTAAAATACGACAGTGAACGAACTATTGACTTTGGAACGACTATTCGCAATTCAGATGGTGATGTTGTTTGTATCTCAGACATCGTTAACGATGGGCGTAAACTCATTGTCCGCTATTCAGAACTCAATTGCAAATCGTGTGTTGATAGTATCTTGTACTATACCGAACAATTTGGAAAGAGGATAGGGCGGGATAAAATTCAGGTTTGGGCTAAGTTCACCTCTTTAAGTAATTATCTGTTAATGAAACGAATCATTGACCACGACATAGATTTGTACGATGCCAGCAACTTTTCTTTTGGTGTCGACTCGCTCAATGTCCCATACTTATTTATCCTCAATAACGATATGACAATATCAAATATATTTATTCCTCATAAAGAGTTCCCTCAATTAAACGAATGGTATTTCAGTACAATAAAAGAAAGACTGTTATAGTTCTGACATTCATAGATATAAATACACAAATCTATTGTACTTAGAAAAAAAATTAAGTATTATAACAGCCATAGTGACAGTCTACTGACTATAAGTATAACCACACACAAAATGTCTTCGAAAGAGAGATTCTTCCGAAGACATTTACATGATTAGTGTTAATCAATTATCCCAGTAGAGAATAAGCTAAGGTCAGACCAGCCATCACGACGCTGACCATCGACATTAGCTTGATAAGAATATTCAGAGAAGGTCCGCTGGTGTCCTTGAATGGATCACCGACTGTATCACCTACAACAGCTGCCTTATGGCAATCAGAACCCTTTCCTCCATGGTTACCTTTTTCAATATACTTCTTGGCATTATCCCAGGCACCTCCAGCATTATTCAGCATAATTGCGAGAGTGAAGCCCGCTGTCAGTCCTCCTCCAAGCAAACCAATAACTCCAGAGACACCAAAAAGAAGGCCAACAACGACAGGAACAATGATTGCCAGAAGCGATGGTACAATCATCTCGTGCTGAGCGCCCTTTGTAGAAATCTCAACACACCGAGCGTACTCAGGCGTACCTGTTCCATCCATAATACCCTTAATCTCTCTGAACTGACGACGAACCTCATCTACCATCTTACTTGCTGCACGTCCGACAGCCTTCATCGACATAGCGCAGAAGAGGAATGCCATCATAGCGCCAATGAATAGTCCGCCTAATAGCAAAGGATTAAACATTGAGAGGTCGAAATAGTGTACAAAATCCTTAATTCCAGCCGTATTTATATCCTGGACACCAGTGACTGACTGGAAATCAGCCAATTTATCAGGAGTCTTAGCTATCCACAGGCGAATCTCTTCAATATATGCAGCCAAGAGAGCCATTGCTGTCAACGCTGCTGAACCTATAGCAAAGCCCTTTCCTGTGGCTGCTGTAGTGTTTCCAAGACAGTCGAGAGCATCGGTTCGCTTACGTACCTCCTCAGGGAGATGCGACATCTCAGCATTTCCTCCTGCGTTATCTGCAATAGGTCCAAAAGCATCTGTTGCAAGTGTGACACCAAGAGTCGAGAGCATTCCGACGGCTGCAAAACCAATACCATAGACACCCATTGCGAAATTGCCGAAGCCACCTGAGAAACCAAATGCAGCAATGATTGCAATTACAATCATAACAACAGGAATCCATGTTGAATACATACCTACAGCAATACCCTCAATAATCGTTGTGGCAGCGCCCTGTTCTGTCTGACCTGCAATTCCCTTTGTTGGCTTATACTCGTCCGATGTAAAGAATTCTGTTCCCTGACCAATCAAGACACCTGCTATCAAACCAGCAATAACAGAACCGAATATTCCCCATGAAATCCATCCTGCCCATGCCATCAGTGCAACTGCAACAAGGATTAATACCGACGAACCACCTGTTCCCAAAAGAAGAGCATTGAGAAGATTCTTCTGCGACGCTCCCTCCTTTGTACGAACTGCAAATATACCTATGACTGAAAGGATAGTACCAATAGCAGCGACTATCATTGGCGCTATGACATATCCATACTGCGACTCGGTTGAAATATTAGGTATAGCTGCTCCGAGTGCTGCTGTTGCAAGGATAGAACCACAATATGACTCGTATAGGTCGGCACCCATTCCTGCGACGTCACCAACATTATCACCTACATTATCTGCAATTGTAGCAGGATTACGTGGGTCATCCTCTGGAATACCAGCTTCAACTTTTCCTACAAGGTCAGCACCTACATCTGCAGCCTTTGTAAATATGCCACCACCTACGCGCGCAAATAAAGCCTGCGTGGATGCACCCATACCAAATGTCAACATCGTTGCAGTAATCTCAATGAGTTTAACATGCTCTGTTGTCCCTGGATTCACAAGTGTCAGTCCACAAAAGTCCAGACCATTGGCCATATTGTCAGGCGTAAACACCACGTCATTCAAGAACCAGAACCATGCAGCTATATCAAGAAGTCCGAAACCTACAACAACAAGTCCCATCACAGCTCCTGAACGGAAAGCTATCTTAAGACCCTGGTTGAGTGACTTTGTAGCACCATTAGCTGTTCTTGCCGATGCATTTGTTGCTGTCTTCATTCCAAGATATCCACACAATCCCGAGAAGAATCCACCTGTCAAAAAGGCTACTGGAACGAAAGGGTTCTGAACACCCATATATGCTAATATGGCGAAGAGAACAACCAACGCGATAAATACCATTATAACAACCTTATACTGCCTCCGCAGGTAAGCCATTGCTCCTTGACGAACATAACTGGCAATCTCAGCCATGCGAGGTGTCCCCTCACTGCTCTTCATCATGCCCCGATAGAATATCCATGCAAATGCCAGTGCGACAAGCGAACTGAGAGGCACTAACCAAAATAGTAGATCTGACATATGTATTTTGTATTTTAAGTTAACATCTGCCAAGATATGAAAAAAAATGTTTCATTGTACTATGGAGATGCAAATAAATCTTTACATATACAAAAAAGCCCAGTCGAGAGTCACGACTGGGCTTTGATATATGAGATTAAAATTATCTCAGCCGTGCCTGAATGGCCTTAGTAGCCTCCTCATAACCTGGTTTTTCCAGAAGAGCAAACATATTCTTCTTGTATGCCTCAACACCAGGCTGATTAAATGGGTTAACACCAAGTGTATATCCACTTATTCCGCAAGACTTCTCGAAGAAGTAGATAAGTTGTCCAAGGTTATACTCATCGAGAGTAGGAACCTCAACATGGATATTAGGCACACCACCATCTGTATGGGCTAAAGCTGTACCTAACTCAGCCATCTTATTGACTTGGTCGACTCTCTTACCTGCGAGGAAGTTCAATGCATCGAGATTATCCTTATCAGAAGGTATGACCTGTTTCTTATTTGGGTTTGTAATGCATACCACTGTTTCAAAAATGGTACGTTCGCCCTCCTGTATCCATTGACCCATAGAGTGGAGATCCGTTGAGAAGTCAACACCCGCTGGGAAGATTCCCTTATTATCCTTGCCCTCGCTCTCGCCAAAAAGCTGCTTCCACCACTCAGTGAAATAATGCAGTTTTGGTTGGTAATTGACAAGAATCTCAATGCCTTTATTCTTACGGTAGAGAGCATTACGCATTGCAGCATATATCATTGCCGGATTCTCAGCAAAAGGCACCGACAACCCTGTTGACACCTCCATATCAGCTGCACCCTTAACGAGCGCGCGAATATCGAAACCCGCGATAGCGATTGGCACAAGACCTACTGGTGTGAGAACAGAGAAACGACCTCCGACATTATCAGGAATGACAAATGTTTTGTAGCCTTCGTTGTTTGACAAAGTCTTGAGGGCGCCTTTAGCCTTATCGGTAACTGCAATTATACGATGCTTAGCCTCTTCCTTACCTGCGTTTCGTTCGATGAGCTCTTTAAGCAAACGGAAAGCAATGGCTGTCTCTGTTGTTGTTCCAGATTTTGAAATAACAACGACACCAAATTTCTTATCACTCAGGAACTCCAATAGCTCTGCGAGGTAGTCCTCACCGATATTATGACCAGCGTATATCATAACGGGATTCTTACGCTCCTTCAGAAGGTAGTCAAATGAGTTCGACAAGCCATCGATAACTGCTCTTGCTCCGAGATAGCTACCTCCGATACCTGCTACTACGACATAGTCAACTCTCTTTCGCATATCAGCAGCAGCTGACTCAATCTCCTTGAAGTCGACATCAGTGATTGACGATGGCAGGTTAAGCCAGCCCAAAAAATCATTTCCTGCGCCGTTGCCAGCATGAAGAGTCTTGATTGCGGCCTCAACCTCAGGTTGAATAGCCTTAATGTCTGCGTCGCTAACAAACTGTGCAACGCGTGATGTGTCAAGTTTAAGATTCATATTCTGTGTTGTTGTGTAATCTTACTACCTCAATTGTTCCGTCAGGAGTTGAGCCTCTAACTTCGGAACTCCATTGCAATAAATGATATTATAAACCATCTCGGTTATTGGCATGCTGACTTGATAGCGCTGATTTATCTCATGTATGCTATTGACAGCATAATACCCCTCAGCCACCATCAGCATCTCAGCCTGTGCTGCCTTCACCGAATATCCCTTTCCGAGCATGGCACCGAATGTTCTGTTGCGCGAAAACTGCGAATAACATGTCACCAACAAGTCGCCCAAATAAGCTGAACTCTTAATGTCGCGCGCTATCGGATGCACTGTATCAACAAAACGTTTCATCTCCTGAATAGCATTTGAGATGAGCACAGCCTGGAAATTATCGCCATATCCTAAGCCATGAAATATACCTGATGCAATGGCCATTATATTCTTCAAAACCGCTGCATACTCTGTCCCATATATATCATCTGAAACAGTTGTCTTGATAAAATCACACGATATAAGATTCGCATACTCCCTGGCTAATCTCACGTCCTGACATGCTATTGTAAGATATGAGAGTCGTTCCAAAGCAACCTCTTCGGCGTGACATGGACCGGATATAACTCCGATATGCTCTACAGGCACATCCTTTCGCTGGTTAAGCCATGCACCCACTATCAGATTTTCATCGGGAATGAGGCCCTTTATCGCTGAAACAAGAAACTTATCTCTAAGCGACACTGTCAGTCCCTCCAAAGCTGACTTGGTAAATGCCGAGGGGATTGCGAGGAAAATGACATCTGAATTATCGACGATATAATTGATATCGCTTGAGAAGTCAATTTTTGAAGTATCAAACTGCACCGATGTCAAATAACTCGGATTGCGCCCAGAATATCGGAATGTATCTATATTCTTCTGACTGCGAACATACCAGTTGAGTTGCTGAACATTACACAACAACATCTTACTGATTGCCGTAGCCCACGAGCCGCTACCTATCATAGCAACACGTGCATCTGAGGGAAGTATGCTTTTTTGTATCGTATCCAAAACACTACTCTATATAGTTAAGCGCAAATTTAGCATAAAAAACCATACGTTATCACTTTTACTACTTGTCATGGTTCCTCCTAAAAAAGAAACTCAGCGCAGACACCAACCCCTACGCTGAGAATACATACTATAACTAACTTATGAAACGGACTTCTTAACGTTTGCAAATGTAGATGCTTCCCATGCGCTACACAAGTACTATTTCGACTATTACTTATGATATTTCGACTTTAACGACTCCGCTTGATTCTTGCTCTATCCTACTAAAAAGATTCAGCATCGCTCTTAATGGCATATGCAACATCTTCCGGTGTAAATGGAAGGCGCGACTTACCCATCTCAGGCACATTGAATGATTTCAAACAATAATCATAGAACGAGGGCGACTCTTGCGGAAGTACAAATGGCTTCGATGTCGTTCCATTATCGTCAATATGACAAAAATAGAGTTTCCCATACAATCCGTCATCCCGCTTGCTTGCAAAGACAAACCAACGACTATTTGACGACCATGAGTGGTACGTATCACTCTTTGAGCTATTAACGGATTCCAGTTTATATATCGTGCTATTTCGCAGATTCATCATTTGCAAATCGGCCTCTGGGTGCCAAATAGGGAATGTTCCATAATCGGCTACCGTGTACAAAAGAAACTCTCCGTCAGGTGAGACACGTGGATGACAAACCGACTGCTTTTCACCCTTTTTCGATTTAATCAGCGTTTCTATGGTGTCTCCTATTTCCCCTGTCCTTTCATCAAAAGATACCCTGCAGAGATCATATTGCAGGCTATCAATATTTCCGATGTGGGGAAGTCGCTCTGCTGAACAGAAGTATATAATCTTTCCGTCAGAAGAGAAGGTGGGAAATGTCTCAAGATGCGTTGAATCTGCAAGCAATGGGTTTCTAACGACTTTGTTGGAAGCCATATCGGCTATGTATATATCCGACTTAGTATCGAATACCTCCAATCGCTTTGACGGACGGGCATGAAAAGCTGGTATAATCTTATTTGTAGAGAAGACAAGCCAACGACCATTTGGACTGAATTGGGCGTAAACTGACCCTGAAACCATCTCCTCGGTTTTCAACGCAAGTTTTCGCAGGTTTCCATTCTGATTTAAAATCATACCTCCACCCTCTCCTCTTACATATAAGAACGACTGCCTGGAATCATGACTGTTGTATGTATGACAATTCATACATCTGTTTCCTACACTCTCGTAATCACATATCGACCTCTCCCAGAAATTTTCAACACATCTCTCTACTATCCGAAGTCTGCTATACACTTCATAATCGGGTTCTATCATACGATATGTCAGATACGAATCGATACTATCAGATGATACCATGATATGAAATGGTTTGTACTGAACCCACTCTCCATTCAACGACTTTGAGACTGTTACTCTTATACTGCAACCAACACTCTCCGACATGAGTCGCTTCCAGTCGCGCATATCAAAAGTCACCTCATCTGACTCACAATCAGCATATACAACAACATCATTACACTCTGCCACTACATTCAGCGCATCACAGGAGTCACCACGAATAAGAAAATTAAGAGGAGCTATATTGACTGGTACTGTTACCTCTTTATAGTCGGGGTATATGTCGGGCAAAGCATCTAACTGAGTCACATTGACAGGTTTTCTCGCACACGAGAGAATAAGAGCCACCGCCACAGTTGCAAACGACTGAAACACTACATATATCACTTTATTGATATTTCGCCTCATACCTAATCCTACTCTTTATCAAAATAATACCAGTATGTCTCTTTAAAATCCTGACTACCCCGACACTTATTATACTCTGCGAATCTCTTTTTGACATACGGCATAGTAATATACTTACTCCACTGCTCTTCTGTCGCATCCGTTCCCGCAAGATATATGACAAGCGCTTGCTGATAAAGCTCCTTCTGACGTTCCAAACCTCGCTCAAGATAATATTTGTCATAGTCTCTCTTGAATAGCTCAATATCTTTCAATAATAAGTCCGTGCAAAGCAAATAATCAAGCGCTATCTCATTTCTCGGATTACTCTTTAATAGTTCAGTGAGAATCACCCGACAGTTATCTCCAAGTCGCAACGTATCACTATTATTCAAGTAACGTCTTTTGGATTCAATATCCATTCTGACCCTTTCGCTCATGGTATGTCCTGGGGTGTGTTCTACAGCCCACTCTCTATAAATGCTCGACTTCGATAGGTAACGTATATACTTCATTGCAGCGAGGGTATCGCCACTGACAAGATTCACCTCAGCCAGACGCTTAAGCATCTTCATGTTTATATTGTTGGGAGAAAATACACAACTCATCATAGCAGCCCTCTCGGCATAGGTCATATCGCCAACCGAATAGTAGAGGTCGTTCATCATATTAATGATAGCCAACGCTGTATCTTCCCCAATAGTTTGAAGTGTCCCCAACTCTTTCGGACTGATTTTCAGCAAATTGTCAGGCAAAAGACCTAAATGGGCACTTGCAAGGTAATAGTAGAAACTAATAACTACGTTTTGGATACCCACATTATGCACATTCTGCAAGACATTATGGTAATTCCCAAAATAATACTCCATTTCGACAGATAAGGTCTTCTCAAAATCCCTATGTGATAAGCCATACTGATAGGGCTTATAGTTATGATTGAATGGAGAATGTAGATACGTATAATAGATATCAGAAATAAAAACCAGTATAAGAACTACAATAGCGCATCTCCTCAAACGCATTCTTCTTAGTACCAGATAGGGGATATGACCTATTACTAACAGGATGACCACAAATGCTACGCACTGCAATATTGGTCCTGCATACTGATAGTAGTAAAAGTGACCAAACAATCTATATACGTCAGAGAAGAGGACATTCTGCTCCTGCCAGTAGTAGTGGTAGGGATATGATAACATCAGATATAAGGTTATCATAATTATGATCGCCCCTAAAACTCCTGCAATAATATGTTCTGTTTTCCTGCTCAATGGTTCACCTCCTTAGCACAACAATACTACTTTCTAACAACAGTATTAACTCTTCTGTCCGTGACCAGTTCCCGACTGACACGCTTGACATCGAAATCGACTGGTTTACACGTAAAGTCAGGCGTATTAAATGAATAGAGAGTTGCATCATAATATTCCCACGGCTTCTCTTGAGGCAAGAGGAACGGCTTCGTGAATAGTCCGTCGTCTCCAATAGATGATAAATACAACTGCGTATATAAACCATTCTCTCTACGGCTGGTAAATACTATCCAACGACTATTATTACTCCAATTCAGAGAGCTCTCCGACTGAATGGAGTTAATCTCAGACAAACAACGAGACTCGCCAGTTTCCAGATTCATAATCCAGAAATCTGCCTCCTTATGCCATATACTGAAATATCCATAGTCAATCAGTGTAAACACCAAATACTTGCCATCATAGGATGGTCGTGGCCACGTCACGCTTTTTCCTCTTGACGATGCTTTAAAGAGCGTGTCGACCACTATGCCGAACTCTCCTGTCTCGGAAGAGAATGCTATCCGACACAAATCGTACTTCTCATCCCTGAAATGCAATGGGTAATCATGCTGGGGAGATGTGATGAAGTAAATCCACTCTCCGTCAGGAGAAAAGACTGGTAGATTCTCAGATGTTTCTCTTTTTGAGACTATTGGTGATAATATGATTTCATTGCTCTCTGCATCATATACTAATATATCCGATGACAGATCGAACACTTCGACTCGCTCATCCCTCACTACATGAAACCCCTGTCGTGTCTGATTTGTCGAAAAGGCACAGTAACGTCCCATAGGATGCCAATAAGGATATACCATTGCTCCGTTTATGGAGTCGTTTTTTGCTTTCAACAACTCACATCGTCCATCGTTCTGAATAGCTGTTGCGCCATGCTCGCCCCTCACATGAAATACAAACTGATCAGGATTCGTTCTATTGGAGGTATGACAGTTAACGCATGACCCAGTCACGGAGGTGTTCTCGAATATAGGCGACTCATCAAAATTACTTAAATCCCGCTGGTAAATACCCATTTTACTATACACTTCATAACCAGGTGCTATACGTCGATAAGTCACACCCCAGGCATCGAGAGGATACTGACTAACGTGTATTGTAAAATCAGAATACTGCACCCATCTGCCATCGACACGTGCCGTGACTGTAACTGTAATATCCTCCCCTTTATTCTGAGCAAGAAGATTATGCCACTCATCGATACCAAATTGAGCGTATTCACCTTCTGCACTTATCTCAACTCCATTTTTTCCCCTGACGTGCACTACCATACCATCGAAGCCATCGGCTATTATATTGAAATTCAATGGCGCTATACCAACTGGAATAGTTACTCCTATATAGTCAGGGTATATCGGTGGCATAGCACTTTCCTTCACAACATTATATGGTTTACCAACACAAGCTGTCAGCAAAAACAACACTACAACTACCAGATATATACAACTTCTCTTCATCCCTTTATTTTATATTACCTACCAACAGATAGTACCACAATGTATTCTTATATTCATTTAATTTGGGAGACTCTTTTCCCTCTGTCGACATAATGGTTGCAAATCTTCGTAACTTCTCGGTCTCCTTATTATCAACTAAATTCTGAGGAATTGGAATACTCCTCTGCATACAGGCAAACAATATTCCTTGTTGACATATTGGCGGGATAAAGCTCTTGCGCTTTTGTAGAACTGCAAAATACTGCATAAATTTATCTATATCACGACTCAATAATGGGTGGATAAGCATATACTGCATAGCCAGTTTATTATCAGGGTTCTGTATGATAAGCTGTCCTAACAGCTTATCAACCTCCTGTTCACTAAATAGAAGGTCATTCGTAAGCAGGCTTCTGCGTATCCTTCCATAAAATGGATGATTATCAATACTAGTCTCATCATCCATGAGTTGCATTGTCTGCTGTGCCCACCTTTTGTAAAACAATGTTTTCTCCAAAATGCGCAGGTACTTCAAAGCGACATCATACTGTCCGTTGATAATATTGGTCTCAGCAATACGTCGTATGCAACGACCACTCTTCGAACAATTTGGAATCGCTTCCATGGCCTCGAAATAGAACCGTTGAGCTGTATTTACCAAACCAAGTTGATAATATGCCTCAGCCGTAATCAACAAGGAGTTTGGCTCTCTCCGAAATGGAGGCAGCAGACCCTCTTCGCCATTCTGATAGTATTGAAATGCCTTTTCACATAATTGGTCAGTCATTCCCAAGGCCAAATTGGTAGCACAAACACTCATAGGCAACTCTGGTTGTCGGGCTGTTGCTTTCTGCAAGATCCCATTCCAGTTATTGGTCCTCACAAGACAATCATAATCGATCAGTTCGTACTGCCGGCCATCATAGAAAAACCTGACACCTAAGATTATAAGAGTCGCTGAACAAAAAACAAATATGCCAACAGCAACTATCTCTTTCAGAGCAAATCCCACCCATTTAACAATGCTAACAGAATAGAGAAATGGAACTATTACTACCACTACCATTAACAAGTATTGTACAATAGGCACAACTGTCGGAATGCGATAATAAAACAAGCCATTCAACAATCTATCAATAGGATAATTGACAATATTGGAGGAGAAAAATACCATAGCTACAATTGCAACACTTTGAGTCGCTACCATCACAACTAAATGAGATGCGCCACTCTTACTTTTCATTTCAAATAACAACGCAAAGAGGCAAAAGGCATATGCGACTGTTCCCAAAAGCCAATATGAGGTCATAGCAATAAGTACTGAAGCAATCAGTCTATGATTTTTATTGCAGATGAATGTATATGCCCAAGCTACACATAGAAGAGATATTAGGGCAATCGGATATGAAAGCATCACATTCACGTCCCCCAGATATAACCACAACAAAAGCAAAGGGACATAACTCAACAAATAGGAATTCGTTGGAATAGTGCCATATAGACGTTTGGCTATAGCATGAATGATAAGTTGCAATAGAAGCAAGAGCAAGGAGATTATCAATGCTCCGGTAATTGGCATTATATAAAATTGAGTAAGAGCCTCAGCAAGATAGTTTGACAAACCACCAGGCAACATTACTGCCTCTCTGAAATAATCAAACGTTGTGACGAATAGTTGGAACTGCTCATGGTAGCTTAATACACTTCGATAGGGAAGAAACCAAAACAGAAACATAGCTATTACCATTACCAACGTCAAAATTGGCAATACACAAGACCTTTTAGATTCGCGCTCTTTTAGCTTCCGTTCCATCACTTAATGTTTTATGCGAACAGCCGAGACTCTACCCGACAACACCTCTGAACGTGTTTGCTGGACATTCAATTCCACCTTTCTTGTCGTGAAGTCTGGAGCATTGAACGAGTGAAGATTCTCCCTATAATACTCTTTAGGATTACGTTGAGGCAACAGGAATGGTTTAGTTGCATGTCCCGTTTCATCAACAAGTGCGAAATATAGCAATGAATATAGATGGTCCTCACGTTTGCTACCAAAAAGAAACCAGCCATTGGCATCACTACTCCAATTATGATATGCATCTGACTCATTACTATTCACCTCATCCATGACTCGCGTTATTCCTGTTTGCATATCAAGCAGATACAAATCACTCTCCATCCGATTGAGAGGTGTCGTCCCATAGTCTGTCATGCAGAACATCAACCATCTGCCATCATAGCTTGGTCGTGGCAGTGAAATGCTCTTACCGAGATTATCGCCATCAAGTATTGTCGTTATGCTATCTCCGAATGCCCCTCTCTTCTCATCAAAAGCTACTGCACATAACGAATAGTGCAACTGGTTGTATCCGGCCGGCATCTCACAATAGGGAGCCTTACAGAAAAACAACGTCCGACCATCAGCTGAGAAAGCTGGTGTCGTCTCGAAATCATGAGTTGACATCAGTGGGGAAACAATTAACTCATCGCTGTGAGTATCTAATATAGCTATATCACTGACAGCATCCCATGGTTCAATGATTTTATCCGGACCGACATAGAAGTTTTGGTATATCCTATTGAGCGAATAGGCACAATACCTACCTTCAGGATGCCAATAACCATATGTACAAGCACCTGCTGTCTCACTGGTTTTTGTATTCAGATACCTATCTTCATCACCATTATGTATTATTGTACATCCATGCTTACCACGTATATGTAGCGAAAACTGTTCTGGATTTCCTCTATTACTATAATGACAATTCATACAACTGCCATCGACGGCTCTTGACTCTATAATAGCACTCTCCTCAAAAGTTGCCAAACATCGCTGATACATCCCCAACGTGCTAAATGTCTCAAATCCTGGTGCTATACGACGATATACAACACCATAATCAGTCATATCGCAGTCACTAACTATCATTTCAAATGGTTTATACCGTTGCCACTCACCGTTAACCTTTGCCATAACATTAAATGTTAGTGTGCCTCCAATATTCTGACTGAGAAGGGTATGCCACTCACAGATTTCAAAATCAGCCCACTCTCCACGTACATGAATCTCTCCTCCTTCGGAACCTACTACCCTTACATCAACCAATTCAAGACCCGACTCCTCAACACTGAAATTCATTGGGGCTATACTTGCTGGTATTGTAACTCCAACATAATCAGGATATATGACTGGCATAGCATCAATAACAACAACATTCGTTGGATGTTCAACGCATGATGTGAAAGCTATAAATGCTATTATGCACACTAAATATTTCATTTATATGCTGTTTTTTAATTCATCCTTCCCGCTCATTGTGGATTGGGATACGATTTTCGCGTTGCGACTTCTTATTCTGAAGCATCAAATAATAAGTCCAGTACGATGGATCTGCTACCTTCCAATAGTTTTGATTCTTTTGCGTGTTGCTAATAAAATTCTGCAGGTTCTTAACCACTGCTTGGGATATTGGGAAGGGGAGCCCCTCCGTATTTGGATGTCCAAAACTCCAAAAAAGCAATATAGCCTCTTGATGATGAAGAGGTATATACTCTTGTTGGAAGACCTCTGAAGCATAATGATACATTCCTACGAATCTCTCCAGATTGCCTTTTAATAACGACACAGCACAGAAATAGTCCCACGCCAGTCTATTGCTTCCCGCACCATCCTCCAATGCCAACAACCCAAATTCTGTCTCTATTTGGTCGTAAAAGAAGAAGTTCTCTGTCTTGAATCGCAATCTACGCATCTCACCAAAAACAGGGTGCTCATTGATTGATTTCTCATCATCAAGTATTATCTCTGTCTTCTTTGCCCAGTCGGAGTAGAATATGGTTCTCTTCAACCTTTCAAGGTATTTCCTCGCAGCATTATACTTACCATTTACTATAAGACATTCAGCCATACGTTTTGTCATATGAGCACTCTTCTTACCGTTTGGTATCGCCTCTTGGGAATCGAAATAGTAACGAAAACAGGTATTCACAAGGGCTAAATGATAAGCAACTTCTGCACTCGGTGTTGCACTGACACAATTCAATTTAAACCGGTCAAAGAGGTCTTGAACACCTCGTAGATTGTAATTAAACATTTGCTCGCCCATTTGGCCCGTTTTAGCAAGAGCCAACATGACACACTGCCGGGATAATTCGCTATCGGGTTGCTCATCTTTAGAATTTTCAATGATTCTTTGCCAGGCTCCTTGCCTTGTTAAGTTTATATACTGCAGAGTCGTGAACTTCTCGCCATCAAATGATTTTAATACTGATAAAACAGCAAGGAGCAGCACTCCTCCAGAAAAAGCAGATGTGAATAGGATACTATTTGCCAACCGTATTGAACGTACGACATTAATCGCAATAGCACCAATAACGATGTATAATGGCAAACCGAAGAGAGAGGTCGGGAATTGTGTAGGCTGTCTGTAGTAATGGACTCCCCAAAAGAGGCTTTCGTTAGGGTATTGTTCAAGAAATAGACGGCCTAATACTAATATAGTGAGGGCTATATAGAGTAGCGATACTAAAGAGATTAAATAACGGCGTCGGAGTCGCTCTTCAGTAATAATAGATATCACAATGGCAACGACAGAAACGGGTCCTATAATCCAATATAATAATGGGGTAGCTATTACGATTGTAACTATCGAGGTGGCAAGGCCGCACATCAGGTATCTTAGAGGCCTGACTATAAGTATTGAAAGTGTAAGCGCTACTGGGAATGTAAACATAGCATTTTCATCGCACATAAAGGCCAGTAAGAATACTGATATGGAGATAGATAGCGATAAAATGGAAAGAGAAAAAGGCCACTCGTCACTTTCTCTCTTCAATGTATAATAGAGAGTAGCAGTTAATAGAATTATAATAATGGCCACAATAACAGCGCCCACTGCTGGATAATAAAAAAACTGAACTATGAACTCAGCTATATAATCTGACACTCCCCCTGCAACGGATATGCTTTCTTTAAAATAGTTTTGAGAGAAAAGAAAAAACTGATACGTTTCATGAAATGCCAGTAAACCTGGTAATTGTAGCATATACAGGGCTACAACGATTCCAAAGAGAGCGAGAATAAGAGTTGGATATAATGAACGTATACGATTCATAGCTCTTATTTCTTTGGATACATGCTCAATATGAAGTCGCGCCCAATAGTACCCTTTGGCGATTTCTCCGCTATGCTTCGGCACTGCTCCTCATAGAACTGGCGATATGCTTTGACAGAATCTCGGAGGCAGTTGGCTGAGATTGTATCACCTTCTGACTTAAACCTTGCAATCACTTGGTTCTTCTCAACGATGACTCTGTTAGCATATATTGCAAAATCTTTCCATTGTTGCAAGAGTTCATTCTGAGGTGTACCACCGCCAACACTCGTTGAGTCTATCACGACATTAATTGTTCCGGGTTCTGTAACGACCAAAAGATTTTGCGTCCCATAACGCATGTGCCAATCAATTCGAATGTCAGCCACATACTCCTCAGAGCCTACAAAACGAAACTTCATGTCGCGTATCAGAAAAGAATCAACACCCACAACCGCCTTGACACTATCATCCACAGGCACGAGGAATACCCATTGTCCCTCAAGACGTGCTTGTTTCACCTCTCCATTGATAATAAACTCATGAGAGTTTTTGGTACAACACGATTGGAAAACAAATATCAATAGAAGAGTAACGCCAATAATAATTCTGTTCATCTCCTTTTATAGCTATTAAAATTCTATGCAGAGTTAGTCAAAAAATGACAACAAAGCAACTAAGAGTATGAATCCACAAATATAATATATCAAAGAGGGGCCCAAGCTTTCGCTTGGTTCCCTCCTTAATTACAAAGTATTATGAATGATTATTTCTTACCGAAAGACCACCATGTGCACTCTGACCAGCCACCTGTCCCTTCATCAGCATAGATGAGGATAAGTTGACTTCCTGAGACATGACCTATCTCAAACGACTGAGGAGTGAATCCTCCCTTATTGATTGCATAAGGCCAAAGGATAGCACCCTCTGATGTGCTGAGTGTTCCCTTGCTGAAATGGTCAGCATTAGGAGTCATATCAAGCGACCAAGTACCCTCATTTAACACCGCACCGTCCTTGTCGTATTTGACAATTGAACCATCCTCGTTAAATGACATATATGCAGTCGAATACTCCTCGCCTGTTATGGCACCAGCTGCCGAATGCTGAAGTTGCGTAGAGAACTTATCAGCGCACGCACCATCTTCGAGACCACAGCCCCACCAAGCACCATTAATACCATCGCCAGCCGATTGTTCACCTGCCAAATAGCCACCATTACCCCAAACAGCTCCACCGTTTACAGATGTAGGCTTCCAAGTCCAATCAGATGATGTCAGGAATCCCTCTGCATCGTCGTCACTTGCAAATGACCACCAGGTACACTCTGACCAGCCGCCTGTACCCTCATCAGCGTAGATGAGAACCATACGGTCGACAGAGAGATAAGCTACCTCGAAACTCTCAGGGGTGAAACCACCCTTGTTGATAGCATATGGCCATAGGATAGCACCAGCAGATGTTTTCAGATAAGCCATGTTGCCATTAGCATCAATTGCCTCACCATTTTTATAATCCGTCAGTTGGAAGGTTCCTGAGTTTAACTTGTTTCCATCTTTGTCATATTTCGTCAGTGAACCATCTTCATTGAACACCATATAGGCTGTTGAATACTCCTCACCAGTGATAGCTCCTGCTGCTGAGTGCTGAAGCTGCTTACTGAACTTATCGGCGCACTCTCCGTCTTCAAGACCACAGCCCCACCAGGCGCCATTGATGTCGGCACCACCTGCCTGTGCACCTGCCTGATAACCAGCATTACCCCAAACAGCACCGCCATTAGCTGATGTAGCAGACCACTTCCACTTCTTTGAACCATTATTAGAACATAACAGTTTATCGCCTGCAGATAGTTCCGCAGCAACCTGAAGAGTAAACTGATGAGATGCGACAGTCTCTATTCCATTAGGGTTAATGTAACGGAAATATATTGTCTGATTCGGGTCAGAGCCTCGAAGCGGGACATAATTGAAGACACCAGCACTACGTGCCGAAGAGAGTCTGAATTCTGAACCATCAGGCTTGATATAATATATCACAACACTCGAAGCGTTAGGAATGTCAAACTTGATAAAGTTACCATCTGCTGCTGGCTGGGTACACTGCTCATCATTGTATTGTGAGAATATAGCTCCCGAAAGCAACTCCTCAGAAGAAACGACATCAACTGAGAATGATCCATCTTCCTTGATTGGGTCGCACGAAGCTAATAATCCCAGAGCTAAGGCTGATATTAAAAATATTCTATTCATTGTTTCGTTGTTCTTTTAGAAATTAATAAACAGGAGTGCCCGACATATTCCAATCGCTCATGAGGTCATCTCCCCAGCCCGCATTCTGTTTGAGGACTGAAGCGTCATCTATATTTCTGATCTGAGCAGGCGGAATAGGCAAGAAACCATTTGTCTGGGAATAACGCTTTGCCCAACTTGAGCTTGCATGGTGCATTGTTGTCCATGTTCCCATATAGTTCACAGTCGAACCATCTTGTTTCTGAAGAGCTGTAGCAGCAAACGAGCCTTCACCCGTGTCTTTGCCCGACCAACGACGGATGTCATTGAAACGAATGCCCTCTCCATATAACTCCCAGCGGCGCTCGCTCTGAATATTATCCCATGAGTATGCAATCTCAGGAAGACCCGCTCTCGCACGTACTTTATTCATCTCAGAAGCATCGCCTGTAAGCTCTGTATACATTAACATAACATCCGAAAGACGAAGAAGGATGATATCAGCAAAGTGGTCGCCCTGAAATGAATTGCCATTGTTGTTGGCTACTGTTGAGTTCTTTGAACGATAAACACCCCACCAAGTGTATGCCTTCGTGTTGTCAGACCATGTCGATTCATTACATGTCACCGACATCCACTTCTTATTGTAGAAACCTGTCTCCTCAGAACATGATGTAGTATATGCAAATTTCTCAAGTTCTTCATCACATACCAGGACTGTGGCTCTCTTTCTGGGGTCGCTATTAGACCATTCGCCAACTGAGTTGTAGTTGAATGTAGCCTGTCCCCATCCTTGTCCAAATGGGAATGTAGCCTGCCCACCATTCACATTTCCAGAAGCATCTTCGTCACAACGCAGAGAACAATAGAGTGAAGTCATATTGGTGAAACCCATACCGATTGTACCATTCCATGATGCCATATTTCCAAACTGAACCTGGAAGATCTGCTCTTCATTTCCATTACCAGCCCATGTTGACGCGAGGTCTCTAACAAATGGATAGTCTGGAGATGTGAGTTCGTTGGTATACTGCCACAAGAGACGGAAATCTGACAAGAGCTTGTAACCGCCATTATCGATACAATCTCTAAGAGCCTTCTCAACATCGCTCTTCGAGAGGTTTCCTGTAACACCCTCCTGCTGAGGAAGAACTACCTCTGCAAGATTTGCTGATTTAAGCTCCCCAGCTTTCTTGTAGAATCCCTGATAGAACATATATGCACGTGCCAGATAACCCTCTGCAGCTCCTTTCGTTGCATGACCATCACCCTGTTGGGTTGCACCATGCTGCATCAGATTCATAGCAGAGACAAAGTCGGCAAGGATATGAGGGAATGTCACCTCTTCAGCACTAACCTGAGGGCATGGGTCTGGGGCTGCTGCCGACCAGTATGCGGGGATATCGCCCCAGAACTGAACGCCCCACAGATAGTAGAGACCACGCATAAAATATGCCTCACCAAGCAACTGATTACGTGTTGCCTCCTGACCAGTCCAGTCGAAGGCATCGACAGCATAGATTATGGCATTTGCACGAGCTATACCAACATATGTACTATGCCATGCGGTCTCAAAGAGAGCATCCTTATTACTCATCAGGTGGCCTATAGCATGACTCTCCACATCGCCTGTTCCACCAGCGCCATTAGAATCGTCCGACATGATATTCCAAACAAACCAAGGAGTCTGTAATGGGTCGTTACAATACTGGTTCATCACGCCATATAGCGCTGCCAGCTCTTTATTGAGGTCTGCAGGAGCAGCTGGATAGTTGCTTGTGTTCGCCTCAGTATAGTTATAAGAGTCGAGGAAGTCCTCACACGATGTAAGTGTAAATACTACCGCGGCTGCCATCCAAAATATCTTTTTCATATAATTCATCTTATAATGAGATTAGAACTTGATGCTTGCACCAATAATGAACGTACGTGCTGAAGGATAGAGACCTACATCAAGACCGCGTGCCCATGAATTGGCTGTACCCGCATTAGAACCACACTCTGGGTCGACACCATCATAACTGGTAAATGTAAACAGATTCTGCCCCTGTACATAGAGTCGTAACTGCTGGAATGGACTCTTGAAAGCCTTACATAAATCATAACCGAGAGTTACATTCTGAATCTTGAAGTAGTCGGCATCTTGCATATAGTATGATGAAACCCACTGATTATTCTCCGAACCTACGACAAGTCGTGGTGCTGTATTGCTCGTACCCTCACCATGCCAACGGTCAAGAACACTTGTTGTATAGTGGAGATATTGGTTTGCTAAGAGAGCAGTACGATAACACTGCATAATCTGATGACCAAAAGCTCCAGAACCAGCAACACTGAAATCCAGACCCTTGTATGAAATGCCCAAACTTACACCAAGAGTCAGGTCAGGATTAGGATCACCTATCTCATGACGGTCGCCATCAAGTGTTATAGAGCCATCATTATTGAAATCATCCCATATCATATCGCCAGGCTGTGCATTAGCTAAAACAGCTTTACCCGCAGCGCGTGCAGCGTCAATCTGTGCCTGATTCTGCCAGATACCACTATATGACATACCACTGAAGTATCCGATAGGATGACCTACCTCAACGAGTGATACATATGACGAGTTCTGGAATAGAGAACTTGAGATACCATCGCCTATCTTACCAGAAGCAGTCGCAAGACGTGTAACCTCGTTCTTGTTATATGCGCCATTGACATTCACATTATACTGGAGGTCATCGCCGATGTAATTATTCCATGACAATGCAAGTTCAATACCAGTGTTCTCTACATCACCGCCATTGATATATGCTGGTTCCTCATAGCCAAGAATATCGTTAAGCGGAGCCTGCACAAGCCAGTCCTTTGTGGTCTTCTTATACCAATCGAAGTTAATTCCTAAGTGATCTCCGATAATACGTGCATCAAAACCGATGTTCAGCTGCTCTGATGTCTCCCATGTTACATCTTCATTAGGTACATTTTTAGCATACGCACCTGTCTGATAAACGCCATTGATAGTATTAGCCATATCACTGCTGAACTTATAGCCATAATCGGCATACTCTGTTGGAGAGAATGCAATGTTAGAGAGATAGTAGAAATTGCCAATGTTGCAGTTACCATTCTGACCCCAGCTACCTCGAATCTTGAAGTAACTCATCACGTCCGAGATACCCTCCATAAAACTCTCTGATGTAAGAACCCAGCCTGCACTTGCAGATGGGAAGATACCCCAGCGGTTTCCTCTTGAGAAATTGGAAGATCCATCAGCACGAACAGTCACTGTCGCCATATACTTCTCATCGAAGTTCCAGTTAAGACGACCGAAGAACGAGGCTATACTACCCTGCTCAGGCGAGTCATAACCACTATATCCCGTCACATTACTGAAGTTACTCATTACGGAATAGTTCCAGCCATTAAGAACCAATGAGTTTACGACGTCAGCTCCGTCTGAAGCAGTCATAGAAAGACCCGTACTCCACTTTGATTTCTCGTACGATTGGCCAAACATAACGTCGAAAGCATTCTTACCAAGAAGTGGCAAGGTATAGGTCAGAGTATTCTCGAGCGTAAGACTTGAACCCTGGTTTTGGCTCTGTGAGAGTCCATAGTTATCACTTGCGTTGGTGCTACTTGAAGAGAACGGCATCGACAGCGAGCGATTGTTGCTACCACTAAAACCAGTATTCAACTGACCGCGATACTTGAGCCCTTTGATTGGCTCAATAATCCAATAGAGAGTTGCACCAAAACCAAAGTCGCGATTACGGTTAAGAGAACTGAACTGACCATTAAGGAAGCCATTGAGAGGGTTGCTGTATATCATCGTACTGAAGCCAGCACCATCTTCATTATAGCTGGCAACCTTTCCATCCTCTTTATATGCAGGAACAAGAGGAGATGCACTATAGACACCCTGCATAATATTCCAGTAGCCATTACCCTCTGGGAGGTCATGACTTGAATGATACCAATATGATATGTTCTCACCAACTGTGATAATATCATGGTCAGCACCCTTCAGGAAGATGTGCTCTGAGTTGATACGTC
This sequence comes from Marinilabiliaceae bacterium, assembly GCA_021443545.1. Classification (GTDB taxonomy): domain Bacteria; phylum Bacteroidota; class Bacteroidia; order Bacteroidales; family Marinilabiliaceae; genus W3P20-009. The sequence continues at coordinate 23,304 of JABUTU010000007.1, forward strand.
CACCGTATCGCTTGTAGTCAGAAGCATTGTCACCTCCCATGATACCCTCGTTTGAGCTATAGTTGATACTCATTGAGAACTTGCTCACATCGTTACCACCTGTCAGCGTCACATCGTGGCTCGTCTGAAATGCATTCTTATTCTCATACTCCTTAAACCAGTCAGTCCCAGTCCAGCCCGCTTCAACCTTATCAAGGACAGCCTTAGGAACAAGAGATGCCCAGTCAGTAGCCGTTCCATATGTATTGAAGTTTGTCTCATTGATAACTTGCATATACTGCTGAGCTGTCAGGGTTCCTGGAACTTTATAGGCATTTGACCAACCTACATAGCCATCATACTGAATGGATAGTTTTCCTGCCTTACCCTGTTTTGTGGTGACAAGAATCACACCATTTGCTGCACGCGCACCGTAAATAGCAGCAGAAGCAGCATCTTTCAGTATGTCAATAGACTCGATATCATTAGGATTAAGGCCATTTAAACCATCATCAGCTGTACCACTATTAACGCCATCAATAATGAGAAGCGGAGATGAGTTTCCGATTGTACCGACACCGCGGATACTTACCTTAAATCCTTTTCCTGGCTGTGAAGAGGACTGAGTAATCTGAACACCAGGCGACTTCGACTGCATAGCGGTCAATGCGTTTGTTGTGTTCATCTTAGAAATCTCCTCGCCCTTAACCTGAACAGTAGCACCTGTCACAAGTTTCTTCTTCATGGTACCATAACCGACAACGACTACGGCATCGAGTTCTGTCATCTCAGGGTCCAATTGAACATTGATAGCTCCAGCTCCTTTGACAAGTTGTTCTTGTGAGATGTAACCAATGAAAGAGAATTGAAGATTTGCCCCTACTGGAGCATTGATTGAATAGTTACCATCGAAATCAGTGATGGTTCCCGAGGTCGTGCCTGCAACAACAACATTAACACCTGGAATAGGCGCACTGTTCTCATCAATCACCCGACCTGTTACCTTTACCTCGTTTTGAGCCCATAGAGTTTGAAATCCAAGGAACAAACACAAAAGTAAAGACACGATTCGTGAATTACTTTTCATAAATACTATTTTACTGTATGTATAGATTGAATTTTATCAAAACAGACCGTTGTCTATTCTGACAAGTGCAAAGTTAGGTGTGAAGAGATTGTATGTCTAATACTATTTTGACTTAATGTGATACTTTTAATGCATTTTTTAACAAAATTACACACAACTAATAGATAGTACAAAAAAACCTTCCTGCCGCAATTGGCAAGAAGGTTTATTTTAAAGGGGTAATAATCTATTAATTACCGAGGCTGAGACGACGGAGGTCAGTTGCCTTGAGGCCCTTACTTGCCTCTTCGAATACCTGAGCCATAGTCTTCTTATTGTCTTTTACTGACTCCTGCTCCATCAAGGTGCTCTCCTTGAAGAACTTGTTCAGACGACCCTTAGCGATGTTCTGAACCATTGCCTCTGGGAGGTTTGCAGCCTTCTCTGCTGCAACTTTAGCCTTGAGATCACGAATCTCCTGAGCTTGAGCCTCAGTGATATTGCCCTTCATGATACCCTCATTGATATGCTCCTCGTTTTCAGCGATGTAGAGGTTGAATCCAGCCTTCTTAAGAGCCTGCTCAACAGCGCCCTTAACCTGCTCCTCCTTAGTCTTCTCAATAGCGACCTCGAGCTCGTGGTCAATTGTTGCTTGAGGAACGCTCTCTCTGTCGACAGCGATAGGCGACATAGCAGCAATCTGCATTGCTGCATCTTTACCAACTTGAGCATCAACGCCAGCCTGGTTGAAACCAACGAGTGTTGCGAGTTTATTACCGAAGTGGATATATGAAGCAACAGTCTCAGCCTTGATTATTTCGTATGCTGCGAGATCAATCTTTTCGCCGATGACACCGCTCTGACGTGTGACAAGATCAGCTACTGTTGCTTCCTCCATAGGAAGAGCCTTGAGAGCCTCGATATCAGCAGGCTGCTTAGCGATAGCGATATCAAGAACCTGATTAGCAAATGCAACGAAGCTTTCGTTCTTTGCTACGAAGTCAGTCTCACAGTTGATGATGATAGCAGCACCGAAGTTGCGAGCCTCATTAGTACGAGCGAGAGCGACACCTTCTGTTGCCTCGCGGTCGGCACGTTTGCTTGCAATCTGCTGACCACGCTTACGGATGAGGTCAATAGCCTTATCGAAATCACCCTCAGCCTCTGTGAGAGCCTTTTTGCAGTCCATCATACCTGCACCAGTCATTTTGCGCAGTTTATTGACGTCTTGTGCTGTAATAGCCATAATATTATATTTTAAATTGTTACTTTATAAAAATACGAGGAACGACTCTCAGTCGAGTAATCGTACCCCGTATTATAAGTCAGAAGGAATAAATTCCTAAGGATTACTCTTCAGTTGTAGCCTCTTCTTCAGCCTTTGCGTTCTTTACCCTTGGAGCTGTCTTCTTTGCCTCCTTAGCCTCCTTAACCTCTGTCTCATCGAGTTTCTCAACCTTACGCTCCTCAAGACCCTCACGGATAGCCTGAGCCATAATGTCTGTGATAATCTCGATTGACTTAGAAGCGTCATCGTTAGCTGGGATAACATAGTCAACCTCGTTAGGATTAGAGTTTGTATCGACAACACCGAACACAGGGATGTTGAGGCGCTGAGCCTCTTTCACAGCGATGTGCTCCTTGAGTGTATCAAAAACGAACATTGCAGCTGGGAGACGAGTAAGGTCAGCAATTGAACCGAGAGTCTTGTTGAGTTTCTCACGCTGACGAGTAATCTGAAGACGCTCGCGCTTTGAGAGGCTCATATAGACAGGATCATTGATGAGCTTATCGAGAGAACCCATCTTCTTGACAGCCTTACGGATGGTTGGGAAGTTGGTCAACATACCACCAGGCCAACGCTCTACAACGAATGGCATGTTAACTGCACCAACCTTCTCGCTGATGATGTCACGTGCCTGCTTCTTTGTTGCTACGAAAAGCACTTTCCGTCCTGATTTAGCAATTTGCTTAAGTGCTTCTGCAGCCTCGTCTATCTTGGCCACTGTCTTGTGGAGGTCAATGATGTGGATACCATTCTTCTCCATGAAGATATAAGGCTTCATAGCTGGGTTCCACTTACGTGTAAGGTGGCCGAAATGGCAACCTGCCTCCAAGAGTTGTTCGAAATTAGTTCTTGACATTTTGTTTACTTTCTTTTTAAGCAACCTGCGAGTAGGTCATCTGACATCTCACGGGTTTAGATACTAAACTGTTGTTTAAATTGTAATGCAAAAGATTAACGTTTGCTGAACTGGAATCTTCTGCGTGCCTTTGGACGACCTGGCTTCTTACGTTCAACAACACGTGAATCGCGTGTCATGAAGCCCTGTGCCTTCAAAGCAGGTTTGTTCTCAGCATCAATCTTAACGAGAGCGCGAGCGATAGCGAGACGAAGAGCCTCAGCCTGCCCCTTGATACCACCACCTGTCAGATTGACCTTGATGTCATAGTTCTCAGCAACGCCCAATGTAGCAAGAGGCTGCTTAACTATGAATTGGAGTATTGCGTCCGGGAAATAAACGTTGAGATCACGCTTGTTGATCACAATCTGACCTTTTCCGGCGCTGACGTATACGCGGGCAACTGCTGCCTTGCGACGTCCGATTGCGTTTGTTACTTCCATGGTTAGATTACATTATAGCGTTTATGTCCAACTTCTTTGGCTGCTGTGCCTCCTTATCGTGCTCTGCGCCAGCAAATACATAAAGATTACGAATAATCTTGTCGCTGAGACGATTCTTTGGGAGCATGCCCTTTACGGTACGCTCTACAAGTCGTGCTGAATTCTTCTCAATGAGCTCACCAACTGTACGGTCATGACGACCTCCTGGGTAACCTGAGTAAGAGAAGAGTACACGGCTATTGAGCTTGTCGCCTGTAACCTTGACCTTGTCCGCATTAATGATGATAACGTTGTCACCACAATCTACATGAGGTGTGTAGTTTGGCTTGTTCTTGCCACGAAGCATCTTCGCTACAACGGATGCCAAACGACCCAAAACAACGTCCTGAGCATCTACAAGAACCCATTCCTTATTAACGGTATTCTTGTTAGCCGATACTGTTTTGTAACTTAAAGTGTTCACGTCCTTTTTTGTTAGACCAACTAATTAATAATTATTTCGGATCTCATTTCGCCAACTTCAACCAAAGTGGAAAGCATGTCTCTGCCAGCTCACTCAACCCTTCACAAATTGCGCGGACTCACATCTCTGCCAGTTTGCATCTCTCGAGCGGTTTGTGCCTTATGACCGTATGGACCATTTCCACCCAAAGACCTGACTTTGACCCTATTGCCCGCAGGAACGGATAATAATCGGGCGCAAAGTTAGAGCTATTTTTTTATTTATCAAAGGGTTGGGTGCTTTTTATTAGAAAAGTCTCAAAATTTTCCCAACAGACTCGTTTCAACTCCTCTTCTTGGATATTTAGTATCTCAGCCACTTTCGCATATAGTTGTCTTACAGAACTCTCTTCACTATCATCGGTCTCTATGAGTAGTCGCGTAATTGGTATGTGCTTCATAACCTCGACACTCTTCTTCCTTGTCATCTCGCGCGTAGAAAACGAGAAATAGGCGTTGTAATGTGCCAACAAATCATCCGCCATCTGGGGAGATGAGGAGTAACCATGAAAAAGAAGTGGCATGGTCAGCCCTATCTCGGACAAGATGCTGCACACTTCTTGCCACGAGCGGACGCAGTGGATAACAACAGGAACTTGACGACGCTTAGCGACATAGAGCTGACGCTTAAATACTTGTTTTTGTCGTTCCATAGAGGGTCCTTTAACCTTGTCAAGACCTATTTCGCCTATCACCGAAACCGTGTCTAACACCTCTTCATCAGGCTCCTTGTCGGCATACCATGGGTGAATACCATACGACAACACATGCCGTTCATCCCTGAGCGGCAAGTCGCTCCTGTTCTCTATATTAACTAAAGAGACGACCTCATCATCTGTGACTAAACGATGAGTATGAGCATCTACATAATACATTTTCAAAGTGCCTCCACCAAGCGCGCATCGATACCAATCGCCTTTGCCGCCTCTACATTCAAGGGTGAGTCATCAAAAAATACTGAATCTGCAGCCCCGACACCCTCTTCTCTCAAGACATATTCAAAAATATCCCTGTCGGGCTTGGACATATGTATCTCATTTGAGCAATAGACATTATCAAAATATCTCTCAAACCCACCATAAACTGCCATCATCCTCCGGGCCTCAGCTATATGCATTTCGTTGGTGTTCGAGAGAATGACGACTCTATGTTTTTTTCGCATCTCCTCGATTATAGATAACCTCGCACTATTGGGAGGATATAACATAGCATTCCAAGCAAGGTGTATCTCGTCATCTGATGCTTCAATAGCGGTCTGTCTCTTGAATAGTTCAACAAAATCAGATGTTGACAACGTCCCCTCCTGATATTCATGAAAAATACCATCATGGGCATGGGATGATGTGACATGTGCCTTAATATCAACAACTCCCAGCTTTCTGAAAGCCTCAGCAGTAAGCTCCATTCGTATAGGCATTATGACACCACCTAAGTCGAATATAACCAAACGTTTTTCGCCCTCTATTGAAAAAATATCACCCATATTTTGCTTGTAATAAAAAAAGCAGTACATTTGCAACCGCAAAACGGAAGATTGATATGCCGATGCTATCTTATCTGACGGTGCAAAATTAATACTTATTTTGATAAGTAGGGCCTATAGCTCAGTTGGTTAGTAGCACCTGACTCATAATCAGGGGGTCACAGGTTCAAGCCCTGTTGGGCCCACAAACGCAAAAAGTAAATATTGAACTACTTTTTGCGTTTTTTATTCTATATTGCCATGAATATTACATTCATACTCAGCAGATTCCTCAATGGCGGCATTGACACTGTCGTCTTGCGTTATATCGAGGGACTAATTGCACAGGGGCATCACTGCACTCTATGCATAGCGTATGGCTACGGCGATATGGAGATGTTTACCAACGACATTCCTCATGAGGCAGAGGTCGTATATCTTGTTGAGAATGGACCACTGACTAAGTTGCGACGCAAAAAGATGATTAAGCATCTCTCACTTAAAGAGAAGCTTTGGGACGAGCTCTTTTTGAATCATCTAAGACGACGAAGAGCTGCGAAGGCCATTAAACCTATTATGGCTAAAAGCGATGTTGTCATCGACTTCGACTCGTGCAATCACAATCTCTTATATCCATATTTCGGCAAAAAGAAGACAATTGCTTTTTTCCATTTTTCCCCCTTTCACTACCATTGGGGCATTAAGAAGAGAATGGACAGAACTGCACGACATCTGGCTGACTACGATCGGGTAGTGTGCATCTGCCAGCAAATGGTTGAAGAGATGCAACTCGGTTATCCAAAACTGAAAGATAAGATTTCTTGTATATACAATCCGATTAACACGGAGGAGGTATTGCGCAAAGCGGCCATAGAGCCAGATGAATCCGATAAACTACCATCGGAATACATCCTCTCTGTCAGCCGTCTTGAGGAGATTCAGAAAGATACCACGACACTCATCAAAGGTTACACTCTGGCTTGTTGCGAGAACGACAATATAGCAGACCTTGTCATAATAGGTGATGGCATTGATCGTGAGAGTCTTGAACGGCTTAGTGAGTCAACTGGCTTTGGCGAAAAAATCCATTTCCTTGGTTTTAAAAAGAACCCTATGCCATATATCAAGAAAGCAAAGGCCTTAGTTCTAAGCACCCATTTTGAGGGCTCTCCCGTGATTATTATTGAGGCTCAGGCTATAGGAACACCATGCATATCAACAGATTGCTCATGCGGACCAAGAGAGACTCTCATCAATGGAGAGGCTGGACTCTTAGTTAAGGAGTCTGACATTATCAGCATGAAGGAGGCCCTGATTCGCATTGACTCAGATGCTTCCTTCCGCGAATGCATCAAGACAAAGGCTAAAGAGGCTATCTCTCGTTACGACATCAAGTCAAGAACTTCCAAGTTAGAGGCCCTCATAAACAGCATCTAAAATGGGAAGCAAGGTCAGCGTCATATTGCCAAACTACAACCATGCCGCTTTTCTTAAAGAGAGAATCGATTCAATTCTAAATCAGACCTATAAAGATTTTGAACTTGTGATTCTTGACGACTGCTCGTCAGATGATAGTCGTGAAATCATTGAATCATATCGGGGTGCAGCTCATGTGACACATATTATATACAACGAGAAGAATTCTGGTAGCACTTTCAAACAATGGAGAAAGGGCATTGCCTTGACAAATAGTGATTATATCTGGATAGCTGAATCCGACGACTATTGCGTCCCTGAATTTCTTGAGAGGTGCGTTAAGGAACTTGAAGCAAACCCTGAACTAGCCTATTGTCTGACGGGCTCGTACGTAATTGATGAGAATGGCGAGGATGCTTCGAACCTCTTCTCGACATGTCACGAGGCATGGAAGAAAGAGGGTATAACACGGACATTCAAAGGCTTGGACTACATCAAACACAACCTGTCGTTTTCCAACTATTGCTATAATGCCAGTATGGTAGTCTTCCGACGTACTGCCTGCCAAAAGATATCAAGCGAATTCTCCCAGTTCCGCTACGCCGGCGACTGGCTTTTTTGGATAGAGATGGCCCATCATGGTGATATATGCGTGATTCAGGAAAAGCTCAATTATTGGCGCCATCATAGGACAAAAGTATCAAACGAAATAGAGTTGTCTGGAGAGAATAAAGTAAAATTCTTGAAGGAGGATATATTGGTCAGAAGGCTCGTTTTTTCAGATGAAAGTCTAAATATGTCATTATGGCTAAGAGGCGTACTTAGGGGCACACTATATAAGATTATAATCCGCGCCAATCGACTGACTGATGTTCAACGCAAAGAGTTGCTTGATATTTCAGAATGCAGCAAAACAGATTGGATTCTTGAAAGGATCAACAAGACACTATCAAACATTTTTTCTTTCTTCCCAACTCTACGTACCTATCGTCGATAACTCTCTATCATTTCAAAGGGTGGAACAGAGCATATAACACCAATGAGGGTCTTATGCGCAGGTTCTTTCTCCGTCTCCATATCTTCCACAACTCCGCCACTCCAGCATGTCGTATACTCCACTTGGTGTGTATCCCCGTTCTGTAATAAAGCAAATTGACAAGATAATCCCTTTCAGAATCCGTTGTATCAATTTTTCTAATCAACTGAGTAACAGCATCAACATAATCATTTGTTGCCTCAATCTTGGTTATTATATTCTTATCGTCCTGAGATGAAATGTTATCCCCACTTTGTCTGAATGATACCAGTTTCATATATGTTGAAGCTATGCCCCCATCCGAGGCAAAAGAGAAAATCGACAGGTAATCAGCATACCACGCCAAGGGTAGCAAAGCATAACCGCCACATTCTCTAAGTCGATTTGTTCTATAGAAAAACTCTGATATCGTCTGCGTTCTGTAACCCTTAAAGGTATGCCACATATAATCCTCCATACTCTCCCACTCAGGTGGTGCTGGATAGCGGTCTGTCTCGTTCCCATTCCTATCGATAAAGCATGCTCTCGCCCTAAACACTGAACAATCAGAGAACTTATCTGCGAGGTTTAACATACTCTCTACGAACGTTGGAGAATATATATCATCATCACATAAAAGACAAAAAAATTCACCATTTGCATAGCTCAAACATTTATTCCAGTTGTGAGCTGGATTCTCCTTGCCAAGATTTTGAGCATTTCTGTGATAGCTGATTCGCTCGTCATTGAACTTGTTGACAACCGACTCAATATCGTTAGGAGATGCATCGTCCACAATAATAATCTCAATATTCTTATATGTTTGATTAACGACACATTGTATAGTATCGTACAGATACTTATCCTTGTATGCGGGAATAGCAACTGTTACCAATGGTGTAGATGGCATACTCATGTCTTCTGTTATTAAATTATGAATATAGCTTCATTCGTATCTCAGACTGTCTCTTTGAGTCGAAAAGCTGCCCTAATTTCTTTTTGCTATTCTCTGACAATCTCCGCTGCAAAGCCTCATCAGAGAAAATATCATCTATACAATTAGCGAATCCTTCAGCATTATCAGAAATCAAAATATCTTCACCGTGAATATAATTCAACCCCTCACAACCTTTAGATGTTGACAATACAGGAGAGGCACTATCTACAGCATCCAAAATCTTCATTCTCATTCCGCTACCTATACGTATAGGCACTATTGACAACTTACCATTGATGAATGAGTGAAGATCTTCAACAAACCCAACAAACTCGACATTTGCTCCTGTCGACTTGACAATATCCTGTTTCTCCTTTCTCCAATACCCTGTCACATATAGATGAGGCTCTTCTCCTCTTTCTCTTAGGATAGGAGCAACCTCATTACAATACCACAACAAACCATCGCAGTTAGGGAAGTGTTCTGAACTTCCAACAAATACCATCTCTCTCTTCAGTGGAGTAAATGTCAATGGATTTTCTTCGTATTTGACTATTGCTGGAGAGACATATACATTGAGTTTGGGATTCTCCTTTAGCAACAACTCCTTATCTGTCTCAGTCAGTGTCACGACCACGTCAAACTCACTGAGGGATGCCATTTCGTCATATTTATAGCGATTATAAGTATAGGTATCCAAAGGTGTTACCTCAGGAAACAACTCCATCTCAATTGCATTCCTTACATATCTCAACTCATGATGTATAAATATGCGCTTTGACTCCTTTGGCAACAAATTACACAACTCTAAGGTATCGTAAAATTCACATTGAATCACATCAAAGCCCATACGAGTTACTTCATAAACTCGTTGGATATATTTGGGAGATATATATGGCAAAAAGTTATATAGAGTTGTATTTGACCTTACCAAATCCCCTAAAATATTATTTTTTTTCTCCTCTTCTTTTCGACTCCCAGATTGTGGTCTCTCGATGTTAGAAATTATCATTCGACTCTCTAACTTTCTCTTCCGCCTATCAATCTTACGCTCCATTGACCTACGGATATAGTCAAAGAATCGCATAGAAAGTGTGTATTTCACTCCGCTTTTATTCTGTTCTGAATCAACCGCTACCACATTAACTCGCTCATCGCAAGTATGAATGGTTAACGAAGGGAGTGCCTCCTTCAGACTATTTATACATTTTTGACCATAATTAGAATTGACTCTCAGCAAAAGGTGAACCTCATGTTTTTGCGTCATCGCTACAAGCATGTTAAACACCGCTTGATTTCCTCCAGAGTCTAAGGGATATGGAATATACGGAAGAATATCGAGTATCTTCATTTTATTAAAAATTACTGCAACTGCTTCTTAAACTCTCTATCAGTTAACACTCTGCATCTCTGTGAGTTTCTTGTAATAGCCATTACGCTCTATGAGCTCATCGTGAGTACCTCGTTCCACTATCTCACCCTCAAGCATCACGCATATCTCATCAGCATGCTTGATTGTCGATAGGCGATGTGCAATAGCGATTGTGGTGCGACTCTTCATCAAGCGTTCCAACGCCTCTTGCACGAGTCGCTCACTCTCAGTGTCAAGAGCACTCGTAGCCTCATCAAGAATCAATATCGGTGGATTCTTTAGGATGGCACGTGCAATACTGATTCGCTGACGCTGACCTCCCGACAGACGACCACCACGGTCTCCTATCATCGTATCATACCCTCGCTCCGACTCCATGATGAAGTCATGGGCATTCGCAATCTTGGCAGCCTCAACCACCTGCTCCATAGTCGCACCAGGACATCCGAATGTTATATTGTTGTAGAATGTATCGTTAAACAAGATAGCCTCTTGGTTCACGTTACCGATGAGTTGACGCAAATCGGTCAGTGTCACATCCTTGATATTCTTACCATCGAGCAGAATCGCCCCCTCATTAACATCATGGAAACGAGGTATAAGATCAACAAGAGTACTCTTACCCGACCCCGACTGACCAACGAGGGCTATCGTCTTTCCCTTAGGAACTTTTATGTTGATATGCTTGAGGACATCACGTCCTTGCGTATATGCAAACGAAACATCTCTAAATTCAAGTTCCGCATCAAATTGCTGGAGCGCTTTCGGATTCTCTGGGTCTTTAATCGGGTTCTCTGCCTTTAAGATAAAATCTATACGCTCCATTGAAGCCATACCTATCGGTATATTATAGAATGCCTTAGAGAGATCCTTGAATGGATTGATGATACTATAGAGAATCACCATATAGAAGATGAACATCGAAGCATCAATTGGCGACTTATCCTGGAGAATCAAATATCCACCAAACCAAAGGACCATCACTATCATACATGTTCCCATGAACTCACTCATCGGATGCGCTGATGACTGGCGTATCACCATACTATTTGTTGCTATTCTGAAGCCATCATTTGTGTCAGCAAATCTCTTAAGCATACGTTTTTCTGCGAGAAAAGCCTTTATGATTCGCAGACCTCCCAGGGTCTCATCCAGTTGCGCTACAATATCGCCCCAAGCGCCCTGAACATGGGCACTTGAACGTTTCAGTTTACGTGACACGCTTCCCATACCCCATCCTACGATAGGGATTACTATAAGCACGAAGAGAGTCAGCTGCCAGCTTACACTAAAGAGCGTTATGAAACAGACTATGATAGCGATAGGGTTGCGGATAAGCATATCCAGACTACTCGTCAGAGAGTTCTCCACCGCTTGGACATCAGCACTCATTCGCGCCATTATATCTCCCTTTCGTTCCTCCGAGAAGAAACTTAATGGCAGATGAAGTACCTTATCATATACCTCAACTCGTATATCTTTCACTATTCCAGTTCGCAGAGGCACCATAACAGCAGCCGAACCGAAATAGCCGGCAGTCTTCAACGCAGTCATCACAATAAGAACACCTCCCATAATCAGCAACGTCAGGAATTCACCATAGTGAAACACCACTTGCTGAACATAATAGTAGGCGTTATTGATAAGAATATCCTTATCCACATCGCTCCACTCAAAATCGATATATGAGTAGTTCGTTGTATCAATCTTGAAAAGCAGATTCAAGATAGGTACGAGCGTGGCGAAAGAGAATACATTAAGCCACTGCGATACGAAATTGAGCACCACAGCCCATACCAGGTGTTTGCGGTATGGTCTTATATAACGTGACAGAAGTGCAAAAAACTGCTTAAGCATTTAGTTCCTTTTTAAAAATTATATGTTGCAGAAATCTTCAGCGCCGACGAATCGTACATATCTCCGAAATCAGAAGTAATCTGGGCTGAGAAGGACAGATTCTCTTTTAGGTTGTAAGTTGCCTCCAGTAAAAGATAATGTTCAGTCAGACCATCATCCCCATAGAAGTAATTCTCCGTTTCTTCCCAACTATAAGCTCCTTTAAAACGATCGATATAACTTCCATAATTATGTGAATAGGCGTATTTGAACCTATAGTTAATTCTATCATTAAAACTACCAGAAATGCCGAAATTAACTGCCAACAGACGCACGTTTGTCATGTTTGTATGACTCTCAATAGTTCCCGTTGGTGCGTAATGGCTTGATATTGCATTTGTATGAAAAAATGCAGACCCCATACAAAGCCCCTCACGGCTCCATCCCTGCCTGAAATAACTATTACTCATATAATTTGTTCTTCCGCCATACTCAAAGCTATCACGATTATAACACCTTACAATAAGGCAATATAGGTCATTGGCATTGATGATAGGTCGAACCTCAGTATTGAACGACTCTATATACTCAGCTGGTATATGCTCGTTCATCCACTCCTCCCAGTTACCTCTCACGTTTGCCGCATAATCACCTGGGAAGAAATAGATGATTTTCCCATGTTTATCTATCACAACTGGATCAGGCGTACCTATGCTTCCCTGCCAGTCAGTCTTGACATACTCCAGATTGATATGCTTAAGCCACGAGAAAGGCAGCCGCACATCAACACCGACCGTCTTATCTTTGGCACTGTTTCCATCCTCATGATGGAAAAAAAGTGGCTGAGCCTTACTATCCGAAAATGGTCGCTGATAGTATACCGTAACACTCACATTCATCACATCTACATCAAGGCCAATGTCCCACATTCCCTGATGGCCACCAGCAGCATTTGTTATCTCTCCACGCATTGATGGGTTCTCAAACTTACTCTTGCTTCCTGACCTGCCAAAAAAGGAGTTCCAGAAGTCAATAGGTGTTGAGACTCCCGTCGGTAGCTTTCCACCCATCATAACAGAATGAACTATTCCGACATATGGTTTTACAAAAGGTGTTCCCAATCGCCCGTAGGCATATTTCTCGTGAAACAAAATATCGTCGGTATAGCTACGATTTCCTTCGTTGTCCATGTAACTAAAGAATAGGCCTCCTCTAAGTTGAATCAAATTCCACGTAAATGGCAAAGACCAATACTTGAACAGCCCGACTCCGACTCGTGGCAAAGGACGAGAGTTACTACTCATCAGATATGAACCAGAAGAGAGTTCATTATTAGTGACAATAGGGGTAAAAGCGTGAAGCCCAAGTGTATAATCAAAAATCCAGAGATTTCCTGTGACATATCCCTCATGAATAAATGTATGATTATCGGCTGTTGACAACTGCGCTGCTAAGCCCAGATTAACACTGAATAGTGGAACTACACTATCCGTTGAGTGGGGAGTATGCAATCCGCTATATTTTAAAGTCACCATACGCTCGGTCTTCCAACCTCCAGTAGCCTTGGCATAGAGACGAAAGTTTGCCTGATCAAACATATTCTCAGTACCCCACTGGTTCGAATAAGACCAAAGTGGCTGCAAAGAGTTTGTGCCAACCTGAACCGAAGATTTCACAGAAACCTTAAAATCCATAGGTCGCTGTGCAGACAAATCGAAAGTCTGCACGCTTATAAGCAGAAGTATTATTACGTATATGCGTTTTACCATACGAGTGCGAATTTAGCAAGAAAAAAATTATTCAACAATATGTACAAATAGCCATTTCAAAAAGAATACCTCCTCATCTCTTTTTGCTTCTTCGCACTTGTTTACATCACTTTATTCTATTAGTTTTGTCTTTAGTGAAAGCGCACAGCATATTTCTGTTTATTGCAGGCGTCATTGGCTTGCTCTCCGTTGTTTGTCTGGTTTTAGACGGACAGGGAGTCAATATTGGTATATACACCCTTCGCTTCCCTTCTGTGGATGATATGATGAGGGGGAATGAGCATCACGTATCTGCCGACTCTCTCGTTCTTCAGGTTGAGCAGACTATGGAGATAGCTCCCGTCGATTCAGCATCTCTTGCTCGTGAAGACTCGTTGCGTTTCTACAAGGATTTCTTTGAAAACAACATAGCTCGCTTTCATCTCCCTAATGACAGTGTCGAATATCTATTCCCTCTCTTTGAATCTTTAGATAATGCCATGACCCAACATGTGCACATTATGCATTATGGTGATTCTCAGATAGAGGGCGACCGCATAACGGGATATCTACGTTTGCGGCTTCAGGAGAGATTTGGCGGTGCTGGTCCTGGCTTGCTCCCCTTGGTTCAGCCTATAGGCGCAACATCAGTAGCTCAACGCCTCTCCGACACTATCCCATCATATTATGCAGGAGGAATGATGGGAGATAGAGCCTCTCATAATGATTATGGAGCTATGGCCCAGTTCGCCCGACTTGAAACGCCATTAGATAGCGGAATCACACTGACAATCACAACACGACGCTCTTCACCATTCAGAAGAATTATTCTTTATGCCTCAGACGTTGACTCGCTGAATGCCGAAATAGGTGGCACTAAAAAGAGTATTGCTAATCGAGATAAGACTTGTTCTCTTTCATGGATTCTCAGAAAGGACCTTAAAAAAGTCTCTGTTGCTATGGCAGGTAAGGCAAATATTCTCGGACTTGCCGTTGATGGCGAAACAGGCGTTACGGCAAGCAACATTCCTATGCGTGGTTCAGATGGTACATTCTTCACCCGCATCAGCAAATCTGCTGTAAAATATATGCTCGACGACCTTAACACTCGGCTTGTACTGCTCGAGTTCGGTGGCAATGCCTTGCCTTGCATAAGGGATTCTGTTGGCGTCGAGAAGTTTTGCAAAGGATTCGCAAAGCAAATTCGATACATCAACGATGTCTGTCCTGAGGCTCGCATAATAGTCATTGGACCTGCTGATATGTCGACAAAGATTAACGGTCGTCTACAGACTCATAGCATGCTCCCAAGATTGGTCAGCAGATTGCGAGAAACAACAGTAGAGACAGGTGCCGCCTATTGGGATATGTACGATGCTATGGGTGGCTACAACTCAATGTTGTCATGGGTAGAACACAAACCTCAGTGGGCAGCGACCGACTATATCCATTTTACACCTAAGGGGGCAGACCGCATAGCCGAACTCCTATGGAAATCGCTAATGGTCTATTATGATTATGCTTGTTTTATGCGAAAGGAGGACCACAAATGAAAATGCTTTCTGTCCTGATATCGCTACTCTTGTACTCACAAGTGATTGTATCGCAGAATAAAACGCTACCACTCAATATGCCAAATTGCGTTCTTCTCGACAGCAACCGCATCTGGCAACCTGTCAATGAAGCATGGCAAACACGCTGTTTCATTGCAAAACTCGATTCCGTACTTCTCATGGGGCAAGGACGAGTCAATATACTGCATATTGGAGGTAGCCATGTCCAGGCAGATATGTACACCCACGTCATTCGTCAATGCTTTGACTCTCTTAATGCAGGTCTCCGTCCTCCTCGTGGCTTCTTATTCCCATATAAGATTGCTAAAACAAATAACCCCCTAAACTTCTCCGTCAGTTACGGCGGAGAGTGGTCATCTGCTCGAAACGCCGCTAAGAAATTCACCCCGACACAAGGCCTAAGTGGCATTAACGTCCAAACCGCCGACACAACAGCATCATTCAATATCAAACTCAACAGAGATTCGCTACACAGGTACTACACAACGCATATCAAGCTATTTGCCTACTCACGCGACAATGGGATAAGCCCTATTATCATTGCAGAAGACTCAACCCAACACCACGCATATCAAGTGACCAGGATTGACACATCTGCCATCAGCTCCGTCTATAGTTTCAACATTCCATACTCCGAACAATTCTCAGTCTGTTTTGATTTCTCAGACTCCTCCATTGTCCGCCACGATACAATCACTATCACAGGGATATATACCGATAATGACGAACCAGGGATAGTCTACAACTCTGTCGGTGTAAATGGGGCAAGTGTCCCATCATATTTGGGATGCAATGATTTTGAAAGAGACATCAAGGTGGTTAATCCCGACCTTGCCATATTCGGCATTGGAATCAACGATGCCACGGCCAGCGACTTCTCCGACTCCCTTCTTGTTGCCAACTACAACACTCTCATCGCTGAAATCCGTCGTGCAGCACCAGAGTGTGCACTCCTATTCATCACCAACAACGACTCCTACAACCGTCGCCAACGAAAATATTTCGTGAATAAGAATGGACTCATTGCCCGTTCCGCCTTTTACGAACTTGGCAACGAATGGAATAGTGGTGTCTGGGATCTGTTTCAGATTATGGGAGGACTTGAATCTATGAAAAAATGGCAACAAGAGGGACTCGCAAGCAAAGATAAGGTTCACTTCACTTTTGCGGGCTACGATATTGTGGGACGACTGTTCTGGCAGGCTTTTAGTGATTTTTATCTAAACTACTGACATGGAATCGATCTGGCAGATATTTGCATATGACGATGCAGCACCTCTCCTCTTCACTCAGTTCTACTTCTGGGTCTTCCTCGCTGTTGTCATGCTCATCTTTTCATTGATACACAGCAAGATACTACTACGCAACACATTTCTATTCCTTGTCAGTGTATTCTTCTATTATAAGACAAGTGGTATCTTCACTCTCATTCTATTGTTCTCCACTTTATCATCTTATGTCATCGGACTTGCAATAGGCAAGACTGCGAAGAGGAGAACGAAGAATATTTGGCTCGTTTTTGGCGTTATCGTTTGCCTCTCCGTCTTATGCTATTTCAAATATGCGTATCTGATAACGGATATGCTGAACGACCTCTTTGGATTGAACATAATAGTCATTGACTACTTTGCAATATTAGGGAACGCCCTCATGGGAAGCGAGACATTCCGAGTCGATGTCATTATGTTACCCGTTGGAATCTCGTTCTACACCTTCCAATGTATCAGCTACTTGATGGATATATATCGTGAACGCATCGAACCTGTCAGAAATGTACTTGACTTCGGGTTCTATGTCTCTTTCTTTCCACAACTTGTAGCTGGTCCTATCGTGAGGGCCTCCGACTTTGTTTTCCAACTCCACAAACCATTCTTTCTGTCGCGCCGATGGTTCGGCATCGCTCTGTTTTGGATTTTGAATGGATTAGCAAAAAAGATAATTCTGTCAGATTATATAGCTGTTAACTTCATCGATCGTGTCTTCTCAAATCCTACTATGTACTCGGGATACGAGAATCTGACGGCCTTATTTGGGTATTCACTTCAGGTATACGCCGATTTTTCAGGCTATACAGATATTGCAATCGGTGTTGCCCTTTTGATGGGATTCTATCTCCCCAAGAATTTCAACTCTCCATACAAAGCTCTTAATGCTCCCGCTTTCTGGAAACGATGGCATATATCCCTGTCCCGTTGGTTGCAGGATTATCTCTACATTCCAATGGGGGGCAATCGTAATGCAACATTTGGAACATATGCTGTCATAGTGACTATAGCAGTGATTGCTACCTTCCTGTCAGCTAATATATGGGTTGCAATCGTCATACTTGCAATCACAGCTATCTGCATCATAACTGCTTTGCTGAGACCCGAGAAGAAGAAACTGATTACAACAAATATAAACGCCATGAACACGATGCTTCTCGGGGGTCTGTGGCATGGCGCCAGCTGGAACTTTATGATATGGGGCGGATTGAATGGTATCGGAATGATTATATACAAACTTTGGCATCCCTTGAACATATATTTCCGAGTGCTGACAATCTCATCACTCACACTGTTTATGTGGCTTCTGTCGGATAGACAACCCAACCCACTATGGAACATCGGGCTCTTTTGGATTGCCGCAATAGCTGTAGGTACAACGATACAGATGTTATACCACATCACACGATTACCCTACCAGTTTGCGTGGGTATCAAGAGCATGGAAGATAACTCAGACATTCGTCTTTATCACGTTTACACGACTCTTTTTCAGAGCTGGCTCTAACCTCGACCCAGCAGAGGCAAATGCACAAGCATGGAGCACAGCAACCGATATGATAAATCGCATCGGCAGCAAATGGCAAACAGATATAATACCTCAGATTACATTTGAGTTTTGGGATATATTTGTGCTGATAACGATTGGTATGATTATACATTGGATATCTGAAAAAACCAAGCGAAGATACCGCTTATGGTTTGCCATGTGTCCGATTTGGCTACAACTCATTGCATCCGTTGTAATTGTCATAATCCTATACCAGTTTGTAACTGCTGACTTGCAGAAATTTATATACTTCCAATTCTGACAATAATGATTAGTGAAAAGACTACAGAGCGTATTAAGAGCGAGGCTGAAGCAAAGATTGTTGACATTATCTCTGATTATGTAAAGCTACAGAAAAGAGGCGCCAACTACGTAGGCTGTTGTCCTTTCCACAACGAAAAAACAGGTTCTTTCTATGTCTCCGCAACTAAAAGCATATACAAGTGTTTCGGTTGTGGCAAAGCTGGCAATGCCATAACATTCGTTATGGAACATGACCACCTATCATTCCCAGAGGCTCTGCGCTCTCTTGCCAATCGCTTTGGTATCGAGATAGAAGAGAAAGCAGAGAGTCAGGAGGAGAAGGAACGACGCACCCACAAAGAGAGTCTGATGTTGATTTGCGACTACGTCGGAAAGGAGTTTGAAAAGGCTCTGTGGGAGAGTCAAGAGGGTCAGACTCTCGGTCTGGGATATTTCAGGCATAGGGGTCTGACGGATGAGACTATTCGTAAGTTCCACCTTGGCTACTCACCACAACAGAGAACGTACATAACCACTCGATGCCAGAATGAGGGATATAAACTTGAGAATCTGGTCGATGCAGGCGTAACAATATGCGGAGAGAATAACTACACTTCCGACAGATATCGCGACCGTGTCACATTCCCTATAATGAATGTCTCAGGTAAGATTATTGGTTTCGCAGGTCGCATCGTAGTCAACAAAGAGAATACTGGCAAGTATATTAATAGCCCCGAGACAGAACTATACCATAAGAGCGATGTTCTCTTCGGCCTTAATATCGCCAAAGAGTCTATCTCGAAAGAGAATAACTGCTTTCTTGCAGAGGGATATATGGATATAATATCGATGCATCAGGCAGGTATAACCAATATCGTTGCTCCATGTGGTACCGCCTTGACTGAAGGTCAGATTTCACTCATAAAACGCTTTACAAATAACGTCACCCTCATCAACGATAGCGATAAAGCCGGTATCAGCGGAAGCATGAAAGATATCGATTTGTTCCTTAAGAATGGGATGAATGTTAAGGTCATCATACTCCCTACAAAAGACCCTGATGAATTTGCCCAGTCTCATAATCTTGACGAAATAAAGGACTTTTTCTCAAAAAATGAACTCTCAATACCCGCTTTTAAGGCTCGTGTCCTACTACAAGAGGCTCAAAACGACCCACTTAAACTAACCGCTGCCGCAACAAATATTGTCAAGTCTATCTCATACGTTCAAGACCGGGTATTACGTGAATTATACATCAAAGAGAGCTCAAAACTTCTGAATGTCAGCGAGAATACTCTCTATTCCACATTGAGAGATATGATGGGACAAAATGCCAGGGAGGCTGTCTCCATCATAGAACGCGATAATAAGATGAGATATTCATATCAACCACAGTATCAAACTATACCTGCAAGTAACACCCAACAATTCGGACAACCAGCCACTTCCCAGAAGTCCAGCCAACAGGCTGAAGTGGATATGCGTAAGCATAACAATCCTTTTTGGGCTGAAGAGCATGAATTAATGAGGTTTTTCATGTGCTATATGGAAAAGCAAATAATCACAGATGAAAAAGAAGAGAGTGTCTCTGTTGGAGATTACATTACTGAAGCGCTGTATAACGACCAATACCAAAGTTTAAACCCTCTTTTCAATACCATATTTGAGATATATCGCAATTCCGATAAGGGTAACATAACACAAAACACTTATCTATCCTGCCCCGACCCAGAAATAGCTCAGCTCGCTGTTAATATGACAACACCAACAACAACACTTTCACGACTCTTTCAGAAAAAGAATGGTGAAAACAGTTCTTTACGGGAGAAAGATAACGTTGCAGAAAAGACAACTGACAATGAACCTGAAAATGAAGAAGAAAAACATCTCAACGAATATGTTCCCTTCGCGGTCAATCAGATACGATTCAGAATTGTAGAGAAAAAGATTGAGGAACTTACAAATGAGATAACCAATGCCGATTCGGAATCGGTTGTAGAGATGATGAGGAACATGCAACTATGGATGGAGGTAAAACAGAACCTTGCAAAGAAATTAGGAGAACGTATATCTTTCAGGTAGTACACCCTCTAACTCTCCCCTAATCACACCCTCTCAACTATCCACGTATCGATATTACGCGTTGCGTTGTCGAAGCCCACTCCGACCTTCATCAGCTGCTTGCCTGACGCGAGGAAGGCATCGGTGTAGTGACTATCCTCAATCTGCTTCAAGGCCTCTTCGGCGGTGCCCTGTCCAACCTTGAACTCCATGACGTAGATGTAGTCGGGTGTCTCTAC
>JABUTU010000073.1 GCA_021443545.1 Marinilabiliaceae bacterium
CGTACGCCGGTTTTCAAGACCGGTGCAATCGACCACTCTGCCATCTCTCCTTGAATGACAATGCAAAATTATGAGCATTTTTTGATATTGCAAATACAATTGCATTTTTTTTATCAACAAAATCTATTGGCTGAACCACCCTTTTAAGTTTTCTATCGGGTTATACATGGAGAGATTCGAAATGATATTTATATCGTAAAAATGACTAAATTTGTAGTCATAACAGAATAATGAAAGATGGCAAGTTTAGAATGGAGCGCCCTACAGAATGGCTCTGATATACGTGGAATAGCTGCAGAAGGTATAATAGGAGAGGAGATAAACCTGACCGTTGAGAAGGTTCGGGCTTTAGGAGCTGCTTTTGTACAATGGATTGCAACACAGACTGCAAAGCGACCTATACTAATATCAATTGGTATGGATTGCCGACTCACAGGACCTGCCTTTTTAGAGGCGTTGGAGGAGAGTATAACAGACTGTGGAGCAGATATACTGAACTGCGGTGTTAACTCCACACCTGCCATGATGCTGACAACCAAAATGCCTGAAGTAAATGCAGACGGCGCTATTATGGTGACGGCAAGTCACATGCCCTTCAACCGAAATGGCTTAAAATTCTTCTATCATGGTGATGACATTCAGAAAGAGGAGATGTCGATGATAGTAGATATGGCTGAGGCTGGAGTGCAGAATACGGAAGATTTGCCAAAGGGTCAGGTTCATATTTATAATCTTGCAGCTCTCTATTGTCGTAAGCTACGAACAAAGATATGTGCAGCTCTGAAGAATTCTCCTAATCCTGACCGACCACTTGAAGGACTGAAAATTGTCGTTGATGCCGGAAATGGAGCAGGAGGATTCTACGCCCGCAGGGTACTTGAATTTCTTGGAGCAGACATCACTGGTAGTCAATTTTTGGAGCCAGATGGTCGCTTCCCGAATCACTCGCCGAATCCAGAAGACTATGAGGCGATGCAGAGCATTGTTACAGCCGTCAAGTACCATAAAGCAGATCTCGGTATACTCTTTGATTCGGATGTAGATAGAGCCGCAATCGTCGACTCCAACGGCAGAGTGATAAATCGTAACGAACTTGTCGGCATAGCAAGTGCCATAGTTCTTGAGGAGCATCCAGGAACGACAATTGTTACGGATAGCATCACAAGTACTGGGTTGAATAAGTTCATCGTGAATATTTTAGGAGGAAAGCATCAACGCTATCAGCGAGGCTACCGGAATGTCATACAAGAGGCAAGACGCCTCAACGAGATTGGCGAAGAGTCGTGGTTGGCCATTGAGACATCCGGTCACGCTGCGTTCAGGGATAATAATTTCTATGATGATGGGGCACATTTCGCTACACGCATAGTAATCAAACTTGCGCAGTTAAAGCGCGAGGGGAAGACGCTCTCGTCACTGATTGAACAATTGCCAGTGGCTGTTGAACAGCGTGTCTTCCGATTGCCAATAGTGGGAGATGACTTCTCACGTATTGCAACAGACACGATGAATGGATTGCGACAGTTCGTATCACAAATTGAGGGCTGGGAAGAGGTGAGTCAGAACCACGAAGGATTGCGCGTCATGTGTAATAACGAGTCGGAGCAAGGGTGGTTTCTCTACCGACTGTCGCTTCATGAGCCAGTGACGCCTATAAATATAGAGGCAGATGTAGTTGGAGGAACAGACGTCATAATCAAAAAACTAAAAATGTTCTTCCGAAGTGTCAGGAATGTAGATTATCGCGATCTTTACAATTGATGGAACTTTCAGAATATTTCATAGAGCGAATAAAACGACAATATACCGACCATACTGATTTTCTCTCTGCCATTAGCAAAGAGCCCAATAGTAGCGTGCGAATCAATACACATAAGGTAGACAACATTCCGTCGGTTCTGAGGCGATTTTTGCCTGCGATTGGCAAGGGTGTTGAGTGGTGTCAGGAAGCATATTATTTGGAACAAAGACCCAATTATACACTGAACCCACTCTTTCACGCTGGATGTTTCTATCCGCAGGAGTCGTCAAGTATGTTCCTTCACCATGTGCTTCGAAGCATCGAAGAGGAAGTCCCTCAGAGTCCCATTGTTCTTGATTTGTGTGCAGCACCAGGAGGCAAATCAACCTTAATGCTATCATGGCTTAATGGAAGAGGCTTTCTTGTTGCAAACGAGGTTGTCAGGAACAGAGCCTGGATACTTCGTGAGAATATTGCAAAATGGGGAGCTCCAAACGCTATTGTGACAAATCTAATGCCTAAAGAGCTCCGAGAGCGAGGTGTAATAAATGCCGATGTGATGCTTATAGATGCACCCTGTTCGGGCGAGGGAATGTTTCGCAAGGATGAGAAAGCCATAACAGAATGGACATCACAACGAGCTTCGGA
Organism: Marinilabiliaceae bacterium; assembly: GCA_021443545.1. GTDB lineage: Bacteria > Bacteroidota > Bacteroidia > Bacteroidales > Marinilabiliaceae > W3P20-009. The sequence continues at coordinate 2,390 of JABUTU010000073.1, forward strand.
ATGCGCAGAACGTCAGAGGGATATAGTTGCCGAGGTATGGCCAATGTTGAAAAAAGGAGGTTTCCTGATATATAGTACTTGTACATTTAATCCAGCTGAAAACCAAGAGAATATAGCTTGGATAATGGATAACTATGATGTGACACCAATAGAACTGAAACTTCCTGATTCGTGGGGCGTAACCATAGTTGAATCAAAATCGGCAGAGGGCGTTGTGGCACATGGCTATTCTTTCTTACCCCATAAGGTAGCTGGTGAGGGTTTCTTCATCTGCGTCATGCGCAAGAACGACGGACGTGAGGCCAAGAGTCCGAAGGGTAAGATTGCTGTCAAGAAAGCAGACCAAAGATATCTCGGTGTTTTGAAGGGAGACATGATTGGATATGTAATCACTGATGACGACCAAATAGTAGCTATGCCAGAAGGAGTAGCCCCTCAGATGTATGCTGTTGCAAAACGAACAGATGCCTTATGGTGCGGAGTTGCAGTCGGACAGCTCGTAAAGAAAGATATGGTATGGGCACCAGAATTACCATTGTCGGAGAGCTACACGCCAAATGGGATTCAGCAGGTCGAACTGGATGAACGGCAAGCCTTGGAATTCCTGCATGGTAATACGCCAGAGATAGATACATCAGCGCTCTCCAATGGGCGCATAGTAGTAACATATGCTAATATACCGCTTGGAATGGTAAATAGGGTAGGTGCAAACAGTTCAGTGCGTCTGAATAATTGTTATCCTAAAGAGTGGCGCATAAAAATGAATATTGACAATGGTAGAGTACATTAACAGTCTGATAGCAGATACAACAATCAATCCATCCACGGTGGTACTGAAGCTTACTATCAGCCTTATTCTGGGTCTGACGATTGGAGCAGAGCGTCAGATGCGACGGCGTGATGCGGGATTGAGGACATTTACGCTGATATGTATGGGGTCGACGGGAGCGATGCTTCTCTCGATATGGATACCACAGATATATCCGAATTTTCTCAATGGCGACCCAGGCCGAATAGCAGCACAGGTGATCACAGGTATTGGTTTTCTTGGAGCAGGAGCTATAGTGCGAGGAAAGGGGAGTGTTCAGGGCCTTACCACAGCAGCAAGTATATGGCAAGCAGCAGTAATAGGAATGGCAGTGGGAGCGGGTCTCTACTGGGGCGCTTTCTTAGCAACGTTCTTCACACTCTTCGTACTCATAGCAATAGAGAAATTTGAACAGAGGTTATTCATTGATGGAGCCAACAGAATACTGACAATCCATTGCTCAAAGTCAGACCCCGAGATAGAACGCATCAAGGCCGTTGTCGAGAGCTGCAGAATCACGGTAAGCAGCTACACATTCTCGGTAAATTACACCAATAATGAATCAACAATAACATTCAAAGTGACGTTGAAGGGCCAGTCGGCCAATCAGCAAGGGATGTGTAAGGAGTTGCATACGATAGATTACATCACAGCAATAAGCGTAGTTAGTTGATATGAAGAGGTATATATTGTCATTGTGCTTTGTAGAAGTATTGCTGATTATGTCGTGTGTTGATGAAGATGTCAATACACCACCTCCTACAATATATTTTGCATCAGATGCGAAATATGAAATTGTAATGGGAGATACGCTATTTCTACAACCACGAATTACTTACGATCAGGGTTCCCGATATGAATGGTTCGTCAATAATCTTTTAGTTGGAGATGAGTTGAATTATACATTCACCCCCAAAGAGATGACAGATTATAATTTTCAGTTTGTAGTCACAAATAGCTATGGCTCAGATACAGCTGAAATATATGTCTGTGTGCGTGACTGCATAGATTTTTCATCGTTTGACAATTCAAAGGCGCCATCGTCAGTCAGAAGCCTAAAAACTTTCCCCGATAGTCTTGACTATTTCAGCATCAGAGACCATCTCTTCAGTAATACGCTCAATGCCGATTCAACAATGTGGGGAGGTTTTGCATGGAGTTGCCGGACCAGCATCCAGACAATGCTGACAAATGAGGCTTTCGGTTGTGCATATATTACTTCACAAGAAGCCAATAACAATCAGTATGTGGCTGTTAGCGGTTATAGTGAGCCAATAGTCCTTTTCAATGATGAATATGTTGTCAAGAGCATAGACGTCGCAAATGATAATTTTGCTTTTCTGATAAGTAAATTTGGATATTCCGATTCGACACTTGTCATTGCCCCATTTACGCAAAACGATTACTTGCTATTGAGAATTTATGGTATTGATAAAAACGGAGAACTAACGCCATCATTTGTAGAGCATAGTCTTGTTGACTGCGCTTATGATAATCCAGCGAAGTATTTCCGGCAGACAGAGTGGGTGACGCTCTCATTGAAACAACTCGGGAGAGTCGCTGGTTTATATTTTGAAATAACGTCGAACAATGAAGATTTTCCACCATTCTGTTGTGTTGATAATATCAAACTGCAATCAAGATGAAGTTTTTCTTCAATCCGACATGCGAGATAGCGATAGGGCAGAATAATGTTAATTATCAGCCACCGAAACTTCTTAAGGCATTTGAAAACGATATATCTCCTCTTATATTTTATGCATACAAACATAGTTGTTCTGTGCGCGAAGTGGAAAGGTATTATTCTATACATGATTACTTCGCATGGGGAGATAGTCCTACAATCTCCCACCAGAGGGAGGGCTTGGGAAAATGGACAGAAGAGCGTAGGTTGTTGCATTCGCGATTGACATCAGTAGCAATTGAGTCGTACCTGACGAAGATGGAGCTGCCAGATTGGGCAAGGCCAGAGAGCATTCCAGTGGTAGCGAGTGAATATGAAAATAAACTTTCCCATAGGATAGTTGCAAAGAGTCTGTGGAGTTCATCGGGACGGGGTGTGGTTATTGCAAACGCAGACAATTCGAATCTTGAAAAGTTTGTAAGAGCTCAGTTAACGTCTGACGGCAGGATTATAATAGAGCCATTTATGAAACGACTTGTTGAGATGACATTTCTATTTTGGATAGGTGGCGTCGATATGATATTATATCTTGGAATTAACTATTTTTCAAGTGATAAAAGTGGAAAGTTTGGGTATGAACTGATAGGAATCAATCCGATGGACGAGTATGAACAATATTTGCCGAAAAATTGGGAAGAGAGATCTTCAAAATGGCTTGCAGAGGCTCTTCAACACGAGGTGGCAGATAATGGTTATATTGGTTTTGTGGGAGTTGATGCCATGCTTCACCATTCACTGTTTGATGATGATAAGCCACATATGCGACTCTGTATGGAGGCAAATCTTAGGTTGACAATGGGCAATGTGAATAAGGGCTTTGCCATGCAGACAAATGGAAAGAGAGGCCGATGGAGGATAGCAGGAAGGAAAGAATATGACTCTCTTGAACATTACGAAACAGAGTTTGTGCTGGCAAAAGGGGATAGTTTTGTTGCTTTTGGTGACTTTTTTTAGTCTATTTCTATTAAAAAATACTGAATAACACACCTTTTCAATGAATTCATGTTAATATTTTATAACGCTGTTTGATAATCATTATTTTGTATTCAATTTTGCGGCGTCGTAGGAGACGATAACTATAACGATAACAATAACGATAGCAATAACAATGAAGCCAACTATTTTTAATGTATCAAGCATAATAACAACTCTGGTTATATCCATTTCACTTTTGGGCTGCTCCGTAAAAGAGCAACAAGCCGAGTCGGTCTCTGTCATAGGCAAAGTTCACATGATTCAGGGTGATTCAATAATGATTGTGACAGTCGGTGTCGACACATTGCGAATGAATTGTCAGCTAATAGATAGTGCAAATAGTGAAATACCTATCGTCCAGGATTCAGTGGCAATTTGTTATAAAGAAGATGAAGGCAATAAATATGTTAGAAAAGTAATCGTTCTTGACCATAATCTTCCCATAAATAATGTTGAGGCGATGTTAATAGGCGATTGGAAGGTAGCTGGGAAAGATTGTATATATAGGTTTGATGAGAATCAGCTTATGTTGCATGATGGAAGTGATGATTGTCATAATTATAAGTGGACAATTGAATGCGATACGTTAATGATGTGCGTCAATGACGGGTCGGAGAAGAGTAATAATCAGAATATTTCGACATATACAATCAGGCGTATCGATGCTGACACATTGATTCTGTGGGATAGCGAAGACAGACGAGAAGTTTGTCTGACACGCAACAGATGATTCAGCGTACAGTATGTATCATGTGAGCAATTGAGTAGTGTTGCTCAGTAATTTTTAATATTACGCCATAGATTTCTGACCCGCTCAGCAAGTTTATCCTCTGAAGGATTAGGCTGTGGAAACCAAAAACGTTGATAAGATATCTGGTCGGGGAGGTACTGTTGAGGCACGAAATGTCCCTCGTAATCGTGAGGATATAGGTAATTCTGCCCGTAGTTAAGTTGTTCCATCAATTTGGTCGGGGCATTTCTCAAATGGAGCGGAACAGGCAAGTTGCCAGACTGACGTACGAATGAGAGAGCGTCGTTAATAGCCTTATATGCTGAATTACTCTTAGGAGATGTGGCTAAATATATAACAGCCTCGCTCAGTATAATACGTCCTTCGGGCCATCCGACTTTGTTGACAGCGTCAAAGGCCTGGTTGGCGATAAGAAGAGCGTTCGGGTTGGCAAGTCCGATATCTTCGGCTGCGGAGATGAGAACCCGACGAGCTATAAATTTGGGATCTTCCCCACCTTCAATCATACGTGCAAGCCAGTAGACAGCAGCGTCAGGATCGCTCCCTCGTATAGACTTAATGAAGGCCGATATGATGTCGTAGTGCATCTCACCATTCTTGTCGTAGAAGGCAGGACTCTGTTGCAGATTCTCCGAGATGCTCTTGTCGTCAATGACAATTATATCATCGTCAGAATGGGCGCTATAAACTAAATCGATTATGTTTAACAATTTTCTGGCATCACCACCCGAGTAACGGACTAACGCCGCCTCTTCACGGATTTCAATCTGTTTCTCCTTGAGAACAACATCGTTTTCGATAGCCATTCGGGCCAATCTGATTAAGTCGTCGTGTTCAAGAGCTTTCAGAACATATACCTGGCAACGTGACAGAAGGGGAGAGATGACCTCAAAGGATGGATTCTCTGTTGTTGCCCCAATAAGAATGACAATGCCCTCCTCGACAGCTGCGAGCAATGAGTCTTGTTGCGACTTGCTAAACCTATGAATCTCATCTATAAATAATATAGGTGATTTTGGGGAGAAGAAGGCACTTTTCGAGGCTTTATCGATTACGTCGCGAACATCTTTAACACCCGAATTAATGGCCGAGAGAGTGAAGAAAGAGCGTTCAAGACGTTTTGCTATAATACGTGCTAATGTTGTCTTGCCAACGCCCGGAGGTCCCCATAAAATGATAGAAGCAAGATTGCCACTATCAACCATACGACGAAGGATGGCTCCTTCACCTATGAGATGCTGCTGACCAACATAGGTCTCTAACGTCTGCGGACGCATTCTTTCGGCTAATGGTTCCATCTTTAGTAAATCACTCTTCAATAACTAAACAGTCGTAAGCAATGCGAACACCATCTGGAAGCGTTCTTTCTACAACGGCTTGAAGGGGCATATGGTGACTGGCATGCGTGAAGTAGGTTCTCTTAGGAGACAGTTCATTGACAATAGAAAGCGACTCAGAGAGAGAAAAATGCGAAGGATGAGGCTCAATACGCAGGGCATTTAAAACCAAAACATCCAGATTCTGAAGAGCTTTCATCGACTCTTCAGGGATTGATGAGGCGTCAGTAATGTAAGCCCAGTTACCAATACGAAAGCCCACAATTGGCAATTTGCCATGAAAAACACGTATCGGTATAATCTCTAACCCTTCACAAGGGAAAAATGATGACGTGGCATCAATCTCAGATAAAGTTATCTCAGGCACACCAGGGTACTTGTTTTCAGCAAAAATGTACGACAGATTATGACGGAAAGCGGAAGCAACAATTGGTTCGGCATAGACATTAATACTTTGACCCATAGAGAAGTTGAGTCCCCGTACATCGTCAAGGCCCCCAACATGATCATAATGCTGATGAGTTACCAAAATACAGTCAATTCTGGTAGCTCTGGCACGAAGAAGCTGGATGCGAAGATCCGGACCGGGGTCGACTAATATATTATATCCGTTAACGCTCCAAATGACAGAGGCACGTAGACGATTGTCTCTCCTGTCAGTCGATTGACATGTTTCGCACTGACAACCTATGACGGGAACTCCTGTAGATGTCCCTGTGCCGAGAAATTCAAGTCTCATGTAAAAAACAAATTATAAGAGAGATACTTAAGTGTCAAAACATTAGTATGACATAAAAGATGAGTATCATCTCCGTTCATAACATGCAAAATTAGTGAATTGTTTGTGATTGATGACGGAAAAATTAAACATAAAAGTTTCATATCTAAAATCATTTTCACTATCTTTACGTTTGAAAAAGAAGTGTGCCGAAAGCATACAATGTAAATACTAACGAAGATAAGTCACTACTGAATATAATGGGTTTTGAAGTAAGTAAAAAAGATGGATATGCTATTATCCGGACAAATGAGAGCAACTTGGATGCTCATACTGTACCGCAGTTGAATTCTGAGCTTGTCATTTTGTCTGGGCAGCAAACAAAGAATATGATTCTTGATTTGACGGAGTGCGACTACTGTGATGCAGCAGGGTTAAGTGCTTTGATGATTGCACACCGCTTATGTAAAGAGGGAAAGCTCATTCTTTGTGGGTTGACACCAGGTGTTGAACGTATGATTTCTATTCAGCGTTTTGATCCGCCGTTAATCATTGTAGCAGATTTGGTAGAGGCCGAAAGCCGTATGGAAAAATAGTAATAGGTCCGGAATGGAACTTACAGTGTTGGGCTGTAATTCGGCCAAACCAACATCAAATAGACATCCGTCAGCTCAAGTTTTATCGGTCGCCAATCATATGTTTCTGATTGATTGCGCTGAGGGAACTCAGTTTCAGCTTCATCAGATGCATGTGAATTTTATGCGTATCGATTATATTCTGATATCGCATCTTCATGGTGATCATGTGCTTGGCCTGGTGGGTCTTCTGTCGACAATGTCACTTCTCCATAGGTCAACACCTCTGACGATAATTGCTGACCCTCAGTTGGAGACAATCGTACGCAGTCAAATAAATTTCTTTTGCGAAAACATATCATTCGAAATTAATTTTATTCATATCCACTTTGAGTTGCCACAGATAGTCCTCAATATTAAAGGTGTATCTGTTCAAAGTGTTCCACTTCGACATCGTGTCCCAACGTGCGGTTTTGTTGTACGCGAACAACCTAAAGAGCCTAATATTCGAAAGAATGCAATATACAAATACGGCTTGACGATAGCTGATATTGTAAATATTAAAAATGGAAAAGCATGGACAGATCCAGTCACAGGTGAATGTGTAAACAGAAAAGAACTGGTCATAGATCCTCCTAAACCAAAGAGCTATGCATATATTTCAGATACTGCCTATAAGCCAGATATTGTGCCATATATAGAAGGAGTCTCTCTCTTGTATCACGAATCTACATTCGCTTCCGACAAAGAGGATATGGCAAAAATTACATATCATTCAACTGCACAGCAAGCAGCAACCATTGCGCAAAGGGCAAATGTTGGAAAGCTTCTTCTCGGTCATTACTCAAGCAGATACAAGGAGACTGATATCTTTGAGGCAGAGGCTCAGAACATATTTCCAAATAGTACGGCCGTTTACGATGGTTATAAACTCGTGTTTTAGCTTATGTATAGTAAAGAAGAACTTCAGAATATGCGCCATGAATTCTGGCATAAGATGGAGAGTAAATCCCGTCGCTTGCCCGGCCAAAATGGGCGGCCAAAAAAATGGATTGGCGACAGAACAGGTGTCAAAGGACTGGATCTCCGATTCGATGTAAACAGGGAGTTCGCAATGGTTGCAATGGAGATTAATCCATCAGGCGAAGAGAAGAAGGAGAGTTTGTGGCAGAAAATGCTGCAGTGCAAGACTCTTTTTGAAAGCTGCTTTGGCGGTGAACTAACGTGGGAACATGATTACGAAAAAGAGGCAGGTGATAAGGTGGTACGTATCTATGTCAAGAGAGACGGTGATATATATAACCCTGAACAGTGGCACGATATGATATATTTCCTGTTAGATAATATGATGCGAATGGAAAAGGCATTCCTTGAAGTTCAAGATTATTTGATTCACTTTTAATAGTAACTTATGGCAAAACAAAATTGGAGACCAGGCAATCAACTCTACCCACTGCCTGTCGTCATGGTGTCATGTGGTTCTCTCGAGGGAGAACATAATATCATTACTATCGCATGGACGGGTACAATCTGTTCTGATCCAGCAATGATCTCTGTCAGTATCCGGAAGGAACGCCATTCATACGAGATGATTAAGCAGAGCGGAGAGTTTGTTGTCAACCTTACAACAGAGGAACTTGTAAGGGCAACAGATTGGTGTGGTGTCAAGTCGGGAAAAGATGTAGATAAATTCAAGGAGATGAATCTGACACCAATAGCAAGCAGCATTGTAAAGGCTCCAGCCATTAAAGAGTCGCCTATAAACATCGAATGCAAGGTTAAGCAGATAATCCCATTGGGTTCGCACGATATGTTTATCGCTGAAGTTGTTAACGTTCAGGCTGAAGATAAATATTTAGATCCAGACACGGGAGCGTTCGACCTACAACTTGCTAAACCTATATGTTACTCCCACGGACACTACTATTCAGTGGGTAAAGAACTCGGAAAATTTGGCTTCTCAGTAAAAAAAAATGATAAGAAGAATAAATGAAGGGTGTAGTCATAATATTGCTGTTCCTTTCGATAGGTGAGTTGATATCGTATCTGACAGGAGGATTTATCCCTGGTAATATCTTTGGAATGGTGATAATGTTCCTATCTCTTCAAATGGGAATCGTTAAGGAGGAGAGCGTGTCTTCAGTGTCAAAATTTCTGACTAAGAATATGGCAATAATGTTTCTCCCTGCAGGGGTGGGACTAATGGTTGCTTATGAGATAATAGCCGAAAACTGGATTAGCATCCTGTTGAATATCACCATGACAACCCTTCTGGTCATGGCAACTGTAGGATTTATTGCAGACAAAAAGGGAAGTGATAATGGTAAATAGTTTCTCGTTTGCCGAATCTGAAGCATTTTTACTTCTGTTGACTATCGGAGCCTATTATGTCGGTGTAGTAATCAATAGAAAAGTTAGAAAGCCCTTTACAAACCCTTTGCTGATAGCTATATGTCTGCTTATTCCAGTATTGACTTCTCTTGGTATTGACTACGAGCATTACGAGAAAGGATCACATGCAATCAGCCTTCTTTTAAGTCCTACAGTAGTCGCCCTTGGTTATACTCTGCACTGTCAGATTAAATACATTAAGGGCAATGTGACACGCATATTGCTTGCAATAACAGCTGGCTCCATAGTGGGTGTTCTAAGTGTCGTTGCAATATGTCTGGCACTGAATACGCCTCATTTGCTTATGGTCTCGATGGAGCCTAAATCGGTTACAATGCCAATTGCATTAGGTATAACCTCACGTACAGGAGGGTTGCTTCCATTGACAGCCATATCTGTCTTTATATGTGGAATTTTCGGAAGTATCATTGGTCCTTGGTTCCTGCGAAAAATCGGAATCAAGTCACCATTAGCAGTTGGCCTGGCAATGGGTTCAGCTTCGCATGGTGTCGGTACTTCAAGAGCATTGCAGATAGGACAACTCGAAGGCGCTGTTGCAGGTATGGCAATAGGTCTTATGGGAGTTTGGACCGCCGTCGTAATCCCTCTCGTTGAGCAAATAATTAAATAAAGACAAAATTTTTTCAAAATACGTAAAATTACGTATTGGTTAGAATTTCATTACATAGTACATTTGCATTGTAATCGTTTGAGAATTGTTTTAGTTTAAGAGGATATAATTATAGTTGTTTTAAAGTAGAGGTGGCGTCGTGATGAGGCTGTCTCTTCTTTTTTATTTCTTCTTCCTGCTTTTTCCCTTTTTTAATCTGATTTATTTAGAGTCGACCTAATAATTCTATCGAAATATCAGTGTGAAAATATTGTTAAGTAAAAAATGGGTTTCAGTACATCTCAAAGAAAAGAGCTTGTTAAAAGGAACTACCATGCTGAGGAGTTTAAAAACTACCATGAAACCAAAATTTACGCACATATTAATAATAGGGGAGAAGTATACAAAATAAATGAAACATTCTGTAAACAATTGATTAGAAGCAAACCCCATTGTATACAAATTAATTTCTGTATACGCTAATATTTTTACACCTCTGTAAATAAAATTATATAGATATACATTGATATAAAGTGTAGATTATCAGTATTTTAGAGAATTGTATTTGAAGTATATATAACAACATATATTGTATATTGATATACTTTGTAGAGACAAATAGTATCTCAAATGATGTAACTATTTAATTTTCAGTGATTTACAAATAAATAACTAAACCGTATTCATAGATATACCCTTCTTTTCTCTGATTATCAGTGATATATGATTAATACTTGAGATAGTTTGTTAAGATATCAACATTTGTCAATAACCTGAATATTTTGTAATACATAGCGAATTTAAAGACCTACATTCCTTTTTAGTCAGTAAAAATGTCAATAACATAGATATAACCAATATTCAGCTATACCTTCACATATCTTACAGGTAATTACGATGTGAAGAAGGTAATTAATAGATTGCCTTAATAACCATAATGTCAGATAGTAATGAAATCTGTACTATAGAATATCTCCTTTTTTCTCAGTTCTTCGTTAAAATGATTTGTATACACTTGTATATAAAAATTGTGTATACAGAAATTGCCAAACTGTTTACTATTGACAAGTATACATAAATATATTAAAATACATTGTATACAAAATTGTGATGTATATTTTTGGTATATCTGTTTACAATGTCTATCTTTGTTCCTAATTTAAAAGTTTACCATGGATATGAGAGAGAGACTCTTGCATCTGATGCAAGTATACGGAATTAATCAGGCTGAATTAGCTCGCAGAATCGGGGTCGGAAAGATGACAATCAGTCATATAGTCTCCGAAAATGGTCGCGGAGGTAACTTCAAGGCTGAAACATACCGACGATTCGCTGAATCGTTTCCTGGTATTGATATGAATTGGCTGGAGACGGGCAATGGCGTAGCTCCAACAGCTGATCTCTTCAATAATTCTTATATCTCAAATCAGATTAATAGTTCTGTTCGAAAAAGTGTATCTTCTGGGAATAGTCTCTTATCCACATCAAAACAACAACAGGATCAGCCTGCAGGTACGCATCAGACTCTGTCTAATAATCAAGTCAATAATAGCATTCCTGTGGAAACAAATGAGCATAAGCAATATCAAGAGTTATCGTCGCAGGTTCATAATGAACAAAACAACAAACAGGATGTGATTGAAACAATATCTAAGACTGAAAAGCATATCAGCAGAGTTATCCTTTTCTTCTCTGACGGTACTTTTACGGATTATCGGCCTGATGATACTGTCAAAAATTAAGCCTATTATAACCGCTTAAGCTTTTTATCACTATCTTCGCACTCTATCAAAGAGATAAAATAATATAACAATATACTTAATGCTTAAGCGTTTTCAAACAGATTTCAAGGTGGTAGCCGTTGAAAATATAGGGGATTATTATTATATGCTATCCCTTAAACATCCTGAGAAACTACCAGTAATGCTACCTGGGCAGTTTGTGCAGGTTCAGATTCCTGACAGCGCAAATACATATCTGCGCCGCCCAATATCTATACATGATTTCGACTATTCTGCAGGCTTGATGCACTTGCTGATTAGAAAAGCAGGGCATGGAACAAAGCTGCTATCAACTATTGCTGTTGGTGAGAGCGTAAACATCCTCTATCCTTTGGGTAATGGTTTTGATATTCAGGGTATGGGAAACAGACCCCTGCTCATCGGGGGTGGTGTTGGTGTCGCCCCTCTATACGCCCTTGCAAAAGAGGCTCAATCCCAGCAGAAGGAGGTATATGCGTTGCTCGGAGCAAGGTCTTCGAAAGACCTTCTCTGTCTCGATAAATTTGAAAAGACAACCGTAAAGACCGAGGTTACAACTGAAGATGGTTCGTTAGGTACAAAAGGAATGGTTACTAACCATGTATACATGAATGATATGCTATCGATGTTTACATCTCTTGTAGTCTGCGGTCCAATGCCTATGATGAGAGCTGTAGCCTCTATTGCTGAGAAGGCTGGTATACCATGCCAGGTTTCTCTCGAAAACAAAATGGCATGCGGTATTGGAGCATGTCTATGCTGTGTGACTGAAGATAAAGACGGACATAACAAGTGTGTCTGCACTGAAGGCCCTGTATTTGATTCAAAAGAGTTGAAATGGTAAATATGAATATAAATCTGGGAAATGGTCTGCGTCTGGCCAATCCCGTTATGACTGCATCTGGTACTTTTGGATATGGTTATGAATATGACGACTTTACTGATGTCGATAAGCTCGGAGCTTTTATTGTCAAGGGGACTACTTTAAATCCTCGTGAGGGTAATGCCTACCCACGTCTCGCGGAAGTGCGTCAGGGAATGATTAATGCCGTCGGGTTACAGAATAAGGGTGTCGACTATTTCTGTAAGAATATATACCCTAAGCTATCTAAGTATACTCATTCTCAGCCAATTGTTAATGTCTCTGGTTCTTGTATTGAGGATTACGTGGAGGCTGCAAAAAGAATCGCGGAATTGTCGGGTATCAATGCCATAGAACTAAATATTTCATGCCCAAATGTTAAACACGGCGGCATGTCGTTTGGCACCATCCCTGAAATGGCTGCGAAGGTTGTTTCTGAGGTTAGACGGGCATACCCTAAGCATCTGATGGTTAAACTGACTCCTAATGTCACAAGTATTGTCGATATAGCGAAGGCTGTTAGTGATGCAGGGGCGGATAGCGTCTCTCTTATAAATACTCTTCTCTCAATGGCTATTAATGCAGAGACGCGACGACCTCTACTTTCGACCATTACTGGCGGCTTGTCGGGTGCTTGCGTAAAACCTATTGCTCTAAGAATGGTTTGGCAGGTTGCTAATGCCGTTAAGATTCCTGTAGTGGGTCTCGGAGGTATCTCTAATGCTACCGATGCTATCGAGTTTATCATAGCAGGAGCTTCGGCTATTCAAATCGGTACAGCTAATTTCATAAATCCTAACGTTGGAAATGAGGTCGTGGATGGTATTGAGAACTACCTCTCTCGTCACAATTTGACATTAGAGGAACTTCGAGGTAGTTTAATTATTTAGTGTATACGTGTATACTTAATTGTATAATCAATACAAAGTATACACGTGTTATTTGTATGTAGTAAACAAAACTTTGACACAAAGGTAGTATACAATGTACCGAGTAATATCATTCTTATTTAGTATACTCTTGTATACTAATTTAATTTCAGCTTCTGAAAATGAATATATACAGCTCTCAGAGGGTGCCCAGATATCTCTTCTGACATGTGGGCCTGGTGACGAGTTATACAGTATATATGGGCACACTGCACTTCGGGTAAAAGATGACTCCCTGAAAATTGATGTCACATTCAATTATGGTACGTTTGACTTCAATACCGACTTTTTCTACCTGAAATTTATGAATGGGAACCTCGACTACCTACTATCTGTCAGCTATGCTTCCAATTTTATCAGGAATTATAAGGAAGAGAACCGTTTCGTAGTCGAACGCCCTATAAAATTGACAGCAGAGCAGAGGATTAAGTTATGGAATAAGCTATGTATCAATATGGAACCTATCAATAGGGCATATCGATACGATTTCTTTTTCGATAACTGTGCTACACGAATAAGGGATTTGCTCTTCGATGTTACAGCGACTGATGCCAAGCCTTTTTTCGAAAAAGAGTGTGGTTATACATTCCGAGAGCTTCTGCACGAAAAAAATCCCTACAATAGCTGGTCATCTCAGGGAATCGACCTTCTCTTAGGTGCAACATGCGATAATATGGCCTCTGAATATCAGGCGGCCTTCCTTCCAGAACATCTCGATAATCTTGTATCTTCTGCTTCAATTGGTAATTCTGATGCTCTCCCCATTGTTGTTTCTAATAATTCTACTGATAGTTTACATGATAATTCGTTTACTCCAAATGTAATTTTCAGTATACTTTTATTGTTTACATTTTTTTCAACATTGTTTATACGAAATATTCAATGTTTACGCATAATTGATATCTTTTTGTTTAGCGTAACAATTCTTCTCTCCCTACTTTTTCATTACCTATGGTTTTGTACGCTTCACGAAGTATGCAGCTGGAACTGGAACGTACTGTGGGCTTCGCCTCTATACATTTTTCTGTTAAGAGACGTCTTCAGGAAAAAGTTTACAAAATTTACACGCTTTTATATCTATGCAATTGATGCATCTCTCGTTTTGTTTATTATGTTAAGCGTATTTGGTGTAGAGTTTTTCTCTAACATAGCTTACTTGTCGGCAGCATCTCTCGCTATAAGAGTGAATCATATTCTATATATCTTTTTAAGACAGAATAAGCTTCCTTTTAAGGAAAAATAACAAAAGGCTGTTTTGAAGAGTTTTTATTAAATAGTACTTTTGTGCCGTCTAAAAAATCACGGCATGAATGTTTTGATTATCAATGGGCCTAATCTGAACTTGTTAGGTGTTAGAGAGCCTGGAATTTATGGTTCCAAAAGTTTTGATGAATATCTCAAAGAGTTGAAGTCGCTCTACCTAAATTTCAGTATCGACTACTATCAGAGTAATCATGAAGGTGGAATAATAGATAAGCTTCATGAGTATGGTTTTGGAAAAGTTGATGGTATCATTCTTAATGCAGGAGCCTATACTCATACCTCAATTGCTATAGCTGATGCTATCTCAGCCATCTCGACTCCCGTGATTGAGGTTCATATTAGCAATGTTCATAGTCGAGAACAATTTAGACGTCACTCATTCATATCTCCAGTATGTATTGGGGTTATTGCTGGATTTGGACTTGATTCGTATCGACTTGGATTAGAGTCTATTAAGGAGTATGTAAAGAACAAAAAGTAAGAAAAATAATATACAATGACAAGAAAGCTAACAAAAATCGTCACAACGATTGCAGACAACAAATGTGATTATGAGTTTATCAAGACTCTTCACGAAGCAGGTATGAATGTTGTTCGTATGAACACAGCTCATCAGATGCCAGAGACAAGCGAAGAGATTGTTAACAATGTTCGTAAAGTTTCTAAAAAAATCGCCATACTTGTCGATACAAAGGGCCCCGAAGTCAGAACAGTTGCAGGTGATGGCCCTATCGAATTCGTAGCTGGTAACTCTATCATTGTAAAAGGTGATCCTAACACCAAGTCTACAAACGAATGCCTCTGTGTCTCTTATGAGGGTTTTGTTAATGATCTTTCAGTAGGTAACCGTATTCTTATTGATGATGGTGACGTATCTCTTATGGTAGACGAGAAGAAGGACAATTGTCTCTACTGTACTATTGAGAATACTGGCAGTATCAATGGTCGCAAGAGCGTTAATGTTCCAGGTGTATCAATCAAACTTCCTTCATTGACTGAGAAAGACCGTAAGTTTGTTCTATGGGCTATCAAGGTTAAACTCGACTTTATAGCACACTCTTTCGTACGTAGCGCTAAGGATGTTAAGGAGATTCAGGATATTCTCGACGAGCATAACTCTCCTATAAAAATCATCTCAAAGATTGAGAATCAGGAAGGCGTCGACAATATTGATGAAATCATTGAGGCTTCATATGGTATTATGGTAGCTCGTGGAGATATGGGTATTGAGATTCCTTATCAGAAGGTTCCTTTTATCCAGCGTATGATAATACGTAAGTGTATTGAGGCTAAGAAGCCTGTAATTGTGGCTACTCAGATGCTTCATACAATGATTAAGAATCCACGTCCTACACGTGCCGAGATTTCTGATATAGCAAACGCTATATATTCACGTACTGACGCCATCATGCTCTCTGGTGAGACCGCTTATGGTAACTATCCTGTTGAAGCCGTAACAGTTATGAATAACATCGCTCGCGAGTCTGAGGGTTATAAGGACTCACGTAACGATATTCCCGTACCTTCAACTAAGAATGAGATTACAACATATCTCGCTGAAACAGCAGTTGGCGCTTCTCGCTCACTTCCAATCAAGGCTATAATAACCGACTCATTCACTGGTCAGACTGCTCGTTATCTCGCTGCATTCCGTTCTCCAGTTCCTGTTTTCGCTTTGGCTTATGAGCCTCACGTAGCACGCGAATTAGCTCTCTCTTTCGGTGTTTTTGCCGAAATCGTTGAAGAGGGTAAGAACAAGAGCGCAGTCCTCCGTAATACAGTAGAGACTCTTATCGCTCAAAATGAACTCAATACCAACGATTTGATATCATATATCGGTGGTAGTAATGGCATTGGCGGTAATACAACTTTCGTTGAGATTCTTACGGTGGAGAACCTGCTCAAGAAGATTGATTCATATATCAACTAAGTGATATTATCCACTAAAAAAGAGCGTTGGATCTTGTGGTCTAACGCTCTTTTATTATCTAAATGAAAGCAATATCTATTATGCTGGCTGATGCTGAGGACGAAGCAAGTCCATCACTGTCTTGACAGGATTAAAGGTCTCAACAGGTACCTCCACAAAGAATGTCAGCCAATTTGCCATAGCACCATTCCACAAACCTGGCAACTCCATAGCCTTTAAATCCCGGCCATTCAAGCTCTTGTACGATATAAAGCCAGCATTCTGATCTACAAAGTCGGGCAGATTATAAAGTTTTCCTTTACGATCTTTTATACAGCAGAATAAATCAACAGGATTGAAGTGCGTGCTCTTCTTCATTATATCCATTTGCGCTTCATTGTTAGGATCCACTTGAGCACTCTCTACAACTTGAAGTGAGATTGTCCCATCTAAACTCTTTGTCCAAAAAGGACCACCACCTGGCTCTCCTTCATTCTTAACCATGCCACAGACACGCAATGGTCGGTCAAGTATAGATCGAACCTTAGTCTCGTCACTTCCTGAAACGACAATCTTCAGCTCACTCTTTATGAAGTCAGCAGCCTCAGCAACAGCCGTCTTATCCCCTCTGTCCATGCGCGATAACAGAGCATCAATCTGATTCTTTCGCTCTATTGCATATCCTGCTATTATCTTCTTGTATTTAGTCGTTATAGGCAGCAGATGTTGTTGTGCAACATTGTCAATGTTCTTGATGAAGACGTAATCAGCATCTATATCACCCAAGTTCTCTATCAATGCTCCATGACCACCTGGGCGAAAGACCAAATTGCCCTTTTCATCCCTGAATGGTTCATTATCCATCGTAGCAGCTAAAGTATCTGTCGATGACTTCTGGAATGAAAATGTAGTATTGACATTTATGCCCATCTTACTCTTGACAGAATCCTGAGTAGGCTTCAGCGCCTCCTTGAACAATTCGAGATGTTGAGGAGAAACTGTAAAATGCAGGTTAACCTCATTACCCGACATGGCATAATTGACACCCTCCACGACGTGCTCTTCAGCAGCCGTAAGGTTGGTAGAAGGATTGTAATGATGGAAAAGAAGAACACCTTTAGGCTTCTGTCCATACCCCAAACCATCGGCATCGAGCATCAGTCGAATGTTGTCGGCAGGCCCACTCGGATTCATAGATTTTAACTTCTCGCCAAAGGCAAATCTATCAAGACTGGCCAAAAACTGAGCGTATGGTTTCTCACTTTTCATAGCCTCCTGCTTCGATGAATCAGCATTTCTGAATTCAAACATCTGCTTGAACATTCGTGTAGCCGCCCCTGATGCAGGAATAAATTTGACCACCTTTTTTCCCTCATTATTGATGCTTTTGTCATAAATAGAAATCAGTGTATTCGACTGATTATCATCTATCTTGGCAATACCATCACCAATAGTTGCAGGGCGTTGCAAATCAGCAAAAGGAAAACCAGACCTAAATTGAGCCAACTGACGTTCAACCTGCTCTTCAGAAATACCTTTCTCTTCAAGTAATTTTTTATCGTTATCGGATATCATGGTTTTATTATATTAGATTGTACTGTTACGATGTGTTAAAGTTAATGTATTTATTTAAATGTCGCATTGTTTTGGAAAGATAATTTGTTGACATATAAATACTATTATCGCTGTAATTGAGAGAAAAAAAAGGCAAAAATGTTTCCAAATTGAATAAAGGTTTGTATTTTTGTGCGCTCATTTAGAGCAACTAATATTACATAGTACATAATTTAAATATTCAATTATAGAGATGACAAAAGCAGATATCGTAAACGGAATTGCGAAGAGCACAAATCTTCAGAAGGTTGATGTTCAGTGTATAATTGAGGCTTTTATGGATTCTATAAAGGCTTCTATGGAAAAAGGAGAGAACGTATACCTTCGCGGTTTCGGTAGCTTCGTTGTGACAAAACGTGCTGAGAAGACAGCCCGTAACATTTCAAAGAACACGACCATCATCATCCCTGCTCACTACGTACCTACTTTCAAGGCAGCTAAAACATTTGCTGCTGGCGTAAAGACAGGTGTGAAAGCAAAATGATTAAGGTAACAGAGAATATTTACTGATTGTTTAACCCTTTAATATTGCCAATATGCCAAACGGGAAGAAGCATAAAAGACATAAGATGGCTACTCACAAGCGTAAGAAAAGATTGAGATTAAATCGCCACAAGCATTAATTTCAACCTTACGTTAGGCATCTTCAGCATGATAGGGGAGTACTACCCAATCAGGCTGATAAAACAGGATCCTTTGAAGGGAGGCATTTTCGAGCTTCCCTTCAAATTTTTCAAGAAACAAACCCTTTATTAAAATTGTAAAATCCGTCAGCAGCAGAAGGATATAAGCGTTTTATCCCCAATGACCTTAGCTGATTGAGTTTTACAGATGTCCAACATCTTCCAAGTTCTTTGATT
Organism: Marinilabiliaceae bacterium; assembly: GCA_021443545.1. Classification (GTDB taxonomy): domain Bacteria; phylum Bacteroidota; class Bacteroidia; order Bacteroidales; family Marinilabiliaceae; genus W3P20-009. The sequence goes on from JABUTU010000073.1 coordinate 21,436, forward strand.
TATTGAAAATAGAGAGAATATCGTGAACGCAGAACTATTTATTCATGTAAGTCCCGATGAGATGACTATTGCTCTTGTCGAGGATAAAAAACTGGTCGAACTGCGGAAGGAAAAAAGAAATGTTCAGTTTGAAGTAGGCGATATATATGTTGGAAAGGTCAGAAAGCTTATGCCAGGCCTCAATGCCGCATTCGTTAACGTAGGTTACGAAAAAGATGCTTTCCTACATTATCTCGACTTAGGTCAGCAGTTTAGAACACAACAGAAATTCCTTAAGCAAGTTATCGAAAGACATGGGAATAAACAGAATGAAATACCTCACGTAAGACGTGAAAGCGATATCGAAAAGAACGGAACCATTACAGATGTACTACAACAAGGCGAAGAAGTCCTTGTCCAAGTAGCGAAGGAACCTATTTCAACAAAGGGACCTCGTTTGACATGCGAAATTTCATTAGCCGGCAGAAATCTTGTGCTTATGCCCTTCAATGAAAAGATTTCTGTAAGTAAAAAAATTAAATCGGGAGAAGAACGTAACCGTCTTCGGGCTGCACTCCAAAAGAAAAAAGCTAAGGATGTTGGCGTTATAATACGTACAGTAGCAGAAAATTGCCCCGAGGAAGACATAGTCGCAGAATATGAATTGCTCTATAGACGCTGGTTAACATGTGTCAATAAAGCCAGTGAGGTCAGACCTCCAGCTTTGGCTCTCAGCGAAATGGAAAGAGCTAATACTATGTTGCGCGACCTCTTAAGCCCTGATTTCAACACAATTAATGTTGACGATGAAACTGTTTATCAAGAGGTGTTGGCGTATGTGCGCCAAATAGCACCAGAACGAGTGTCAATCGTCAAATTGTACAATAATAAGGTTCCAATGTTCGACGCTTTCAATATCGAACGTCAGATTCGTCAGTCATGTGGAAAAACAGTCTCATTCAAAAGCGGCGCTTACTTAATCATAGAGACCACTGAAGCACTCAATGTTATCGATGTCAATAGTGGAAATAAGTCTAAAAGCGCTCCAAATCAGGAGAATAACGCCCTTGAAGTAAATCTCGCTGCCGCCGATGAAATAGCACGACAACTCCGCCTCCGTGATATGGGTGGAATCGTAGTGGTCGATTTTATAGATATGCAACTTTCCGAAAACAGACTGAAACTCTACGAGCGAATGAAAGAGGCAATGTCGTCTGACCGAACAAAACACAATATACTGCCCCTAAGTAAATTCGGACTTATGCAGATTACTCGTCAACGTGTAAGACCTGTAATGGCAATCGATACTACTGAGGTTTGTCCAATGTGTTTAGGTAAGGGGAGAATCGATTCTTCTGTTAATGTCCCAGAAATGATGGAGACTGCGATTGAAGAGAAATACAGCAATAACAAAGGTGAACATATCGATGTATTCTGTAATCCCTATATATACGCATATCTCAAAAAGGGTTTCCCGAGCAGAATCCTGCGATGGAAACTCAAATATACAAGAAAACTCCATTTTCACGCCTCAGCATCAATGGGCGTAGCTGAGTTTAAAATCACTAACGAAAACTCTCATAATGATTAAGTGGTTTTCTCGTATGTGTAAATATAAAGTGTGTGTGTCATTTTTGACACACACACTTTTTTCATCTATCTCTTAAAATTTTCTCAAATCATATCACATAATCTTTCCTCAAAATTCAATATTGCTATTAAATCTCTCATAGCTTGTATTGCTTATTTACTCTAAATTACAGGTCATTTTTTTAGTCTTAGAATTTGTATTATGTTAAATAGTGTTGGGGGAGAGAGCTCAATTTCCAACAAGAGGTCTTGAAAAGCTCTCAATTGAATACATAAAAAATAATCAACCATTGTTCAATCTTTGTTCAACCATTTTTATCACATTCACAATATTGTAATTTGAAATATATGAGTAATTTTGCTATATAATTATTTCACATAAGCAACAACAATACAATAACAACAACATTACTGATGAAAAAAATAGTTACTTTCGGCGAAGTCCTTCTGCGTCTGACTCCTCCAGGATATCTGAAATTTCAACAGAGCCAGATGCTATCAGCATCTTTCGGTGGCAGCGAGACTAATGTGGCCGTATCATTGGCTCATTTCGGAATTAAATCGGCTCTCATCACAAGATTGCCCCAAAACGATATCGCCGATTTTTGTATCTCTAACTTACGCTCTCATAATGTCGATACAGAGAATATTATCTATGGTGGCGAACGTCTCGGTCTATACTACATGGAAAATACTGCCTCAATGAGAGCTGCTAAGGTTGTGTATGACCGTTCGAACTCCTCTTTCTGCACAATTCAAAAAGGAATGGTCGATTGGGATAAATCGTTCGATGGCGCATCATGGTTTCATTGGTCTGGAATCGGTCCTTCTCTGTCTCAAAGCGCTGCTGACGTTACGATGGAAGCTATTAATATCGCGCGTTCCAAAAACTTAATTGTCTCTGCTGACCTCAATTATCGTAAAAACCTTTGGAAATATGGTAAATCAGCTGAGGAAGTGATGCCTGAAATGGCCCGTAAATGTAATGTGCTCTTTGGGACCGAAGGTGAATACCAAAAGGCTTTCGGTGTGACTCCTATGGGTTTTAAAGTGCGTACTCAGGAAGATAAGGTCAATTTTGAAATATATCGTCCTCTTTGTGAGCAAGTTATGGAACAAGCATCTGATTGTCAGTATATGTTCATAGCTCTCAGAAATGTCCTCGATGCTAAACGTCATGTATTGACTGGTATTCTATATACCAAAGAGGGAAAATTATACCACTCCCCTATCTACTTCATTCAGCATGTCGTTGATTGCGTCGGAGTTGGTGATGCTTTCGCAGCTGGTATGATTTACGGTCTCTCAAAGTACTCTTCTGAGCCTCAGAAGGCTTTAGATTTTGCCGTCGCTGCAGCAACTCTTAAAAATACTATTACGGGTGATTATAACCTGATATCTGCCCTCGAAGTGGAATCTCTTATGAATGGTGACGCTTCGGGCAATATCGCAAGATAAATATTATGCTGATACCTAAAGTCATATTGTCGGTCATTCCATTGCTTAACTCCAATGTAATGCACTTGCCTTCTCCGATGCCTGCTCAATGCAATGAGATTAGTAGTACAACTCAAAAACACTCTTCTCTGCGTTTTGCTGAGGCTAATAATGTGCAAAACCTCTTATGCAATCGTGATGGCAATACAATGACTTATATCTCTGAGGGGGCTCTGAATATGAATGCTTTGCTTCGCAATGTCAATGCCTCTCTTCTCGATAGTTTGGTGTGCAATAATGAGTTCGGTGACCATTATTGCTACATGCCAGCGGATGTCTCTGATTCTGGTTTCCTTCAAACAATACCATCTGCAGGTGGCACTTTAACTCTGACCTATTTCGGAAAGCAGACGGATGTGGTTGTTGAAACTGTCAATTGCGGTTTCTTGCCTCTCAATAATATGCTCATTCGGTCTGCTAATAAGGATGTTGACCCTTATAAGCTCTTCAATAAAAGTCAGAACTGCGAGGTAAACGTTGTATGTAATGTGGAAGCTGACAAAATAAAACGCTCTGTCTGTCGTCTCGTCATTAATGGCAATATGCTTGGAACAGGCTCGCTGATAAACACAACAGAGGAGGATCTGACTCCCTACGTCATTACTTCAGCTCATACAATTGAGGGCTCTTCAGAAACATCTAAATACAACTACGTTCTAAAATCTTGTATCGCTTACTTCAATTACGAAACAACAGACTGTATATCAGATACTAATCCAACCAATCTGGAAATCATCAATGGTGGTACATTGGTTGCGTTTGCCATGTATAATGATGCTGCTATCATCAAATTATCTGACACCCCCTCGCCTAATGTCAACCCTTATTGGACTGGTTGGGATGCCTCTTTGCAGAATCCTGATGATACCGATACATACTATTGTGTTCACCATCCAAGTGGCGATGCAAAAAAAATATCTATCGGTCAACATATATATGTTGATGACTATAACAAATGCAAAGCCATGACAACTACAAATGAAAGATTCAAGGTTGATGTGCATTATCATCTCGACACGTGGATTAATGGAGCGACTGAAGGTGGTTCGTCAGGTGCAGGTCTTTGGAATAAGGATTATAAGCTCGTTGGATGCTTGACAGGTGGTTTCTCAGATTGCAAAAAACCTAACGACGATTACTTCTGGACTCTCTTCCACGCCTGGGACTGCGTGTCGCACAATGATAAAGAGGATATTCCTAATGCATACACATCAATAGGTGCTATATTAGACCCCTCTAATAGCGGTATAACATATATGACTGGTCGCAATCTCAACTCTAAAGAGAGTGATATCCCGAAGCCTTCATACAGCGATGAACTGCGTTATGTACAATCTGATGCTAAAATTGAGATTCTGGCAGACAATATATCTCAAGTAGATATTTACTCTCTGGCTGGTCAGATCGTAAGGTCATATTCTCTTCCTCCAGATGTCAACTCGTTCTCTATTCCAACATCTACGCTCCCATCTTCTGTCTATATCATCAGCATCAAATACGCGACATTATCGAAAAATAAAAAGATAAAAGTATGGGTTCCATAAAATCATGGGTCTCGGCTTTCAGGTTACGGACTCTCCCTCTATCAGTCTCTCTGATATTGATGGGGTCAGCATTGGCCTATCAACGCGCTCTCTTTTCGTGGTCAATCTTTACTCTGGCTCTCTCCACTACCCTGCTTCTCCAGATTCTGAGTAATCTCGCAAATGACTATGGTGATGCTGTCTCTGGTGCCGATACAAATGGGAAACGTATAGGGCCTCAACGAGCTGTTCAAAGCGGAGCCATCACGAAACATCAAATGAATAAAGCTATTGTAATATTCAGCTCTCTATCTCTCATATCGGGTCTGCTCCTTTTGTTCGTTGCATATCCTCGTATTGGAACGTGCGGTCTTATCATACTTCTGACAATTGGGATTCTGTCTATCATCGCTGCTATAACTTATACCATGGGGAAACATCCCTATGGATATGTCGGTTTGGGCGATTTGTCATGCTTTATCTTCTTTGGATTGGTTGGCGTTTCCGGGTGCGAGGCTCTATACGAGGGCGGACTATGGATTCCATCACTTCTACCAGCATCTTCCGTTGGTTTGCTCTCTGTTGCCGTCCTTAATATGAATAATATGAGGGACTACGAGAGCGATAAGTCAAGCGGAAAAATCAGCATGGTTGTGAAAATTGGTCTCACTCGGGCCTCTGTTTATCAGATAGTGTTAATAATTGTATCATTTTCGGCTTTGATAGCGTATATTGCTTTATTCGGTAGAGTAATGCAATATTTGTCTCTCTTGACGATTCCAATATTTGCATACAATGCCTTTTTTGTAATGAGCCATAGCCATAAGGAATTGGATAGCCAACTACCCGTTGTCTCCTTAGGAACTATGTTGCTTGTTCTACTTTTCGTTATTGGCTGCTTACTATAGTTCAGCCAGTAATCAACCTAATAACTTCATAAACATATGAATATGATTAATGAACGTCTGCAAAGTGTTCGCATTGAGATGCAACGATTAGGTCTTGACGCGCTTATCGTTAGGACAGAAGATCCTCATTGTAGCGAATACCCAGCTAACCATTGGAAATTTAGAGAATATCTGTCGGGTTTCGATGGCTCGCAAGGAATACTTGTAATCACTCTTCAGCATGCAGGATTGTGGGTTGATTCACGCTACTATATTCAGGCAGAACAACAGACTAAGGATGTAAGTATTGATGTGTTTAAAGATGGTCTCGCTGGCGTCCCATCATACGCTGATTGGATTACATATACCCTACCATCTGAGGCTACTTGCGGTGTTGATGGTTTTACAATCCCTTATGCTGAATATAAGATTCTTCGGAATAAGCTTTCTCTGTTCGGTATTCATATCGAATATAAAGTCAATATCATGGATGAACTATTCCTCGAACGAGAGGATTTGCCTTTGAACGACATCCTTGAGATGGATTATTCGTTGAACCAGCTGACACGTGCTGAAAAGGTCGCTTTAGTCAGAAAGGAGATGCTTCGTATCAATGCCACTCATTATCTCGTCTCTTCTCTTGATAGTATAGCATGGCTGATGAATATGCGAGGGACTGATGTCGAATTCAACCCTGTCTTCTACGCCTATATGATTGTAACAGCAACTGAGGAGCATCTCTATATTGATCCTCATAAACTGACAAGCGTAATCAGTCGTCGCCTCGATGAGGAGGGTATCAAGGTCTCTCTATATTCTCATTTCGAAAAGAATATCAGCAACTTGCCTTCGGGCTCTCGTGTAATGTTCGACCCCGACAAAACTAATGCCCGTAATGTTCTGAGTCTGCCTGCATCTGTCTATAAAATCGAACAGCAGTGTATAATTGAACAAATCAAGGCTGTTAAGACCGTTAATGAAATAAGCCACATTGAGTCGGCTCATATCCGCGATGGTCATGCTATGGTCAAATTATTATATTGGCTGTCCAAAGAGTATGAGTCTGGGGCTCAGCTGACAGAGCTCGGTGTAGCTGAGAAACTTCATGAAATACGTAGCAGGGAGCAACTCTTTATCTCTGAATCGTTTGGCTCTATCTCTGCATTTGGAAAGAATGGTGCTATAATACATTACGAACCAACAGATTCTTCAAATGCTCCCATTAATGGGAATGGTTTCCTTCTTCTCGATACAGGTGCTCAATATGCTGATGGAACAACCGATATCACAAGAACGATTGCTCTCGGCGATGTCGAATTGCAGTCTGCTATCGACTATACGCTGGTCCTGAAGGGTCATATCGCCCTTGCAAAAGCCATCTTCCCAGAAGAGACTCACGCCTCTCAACTCGATACGCTTGCCCGTATGGCTATGTGGAACCATTGCATCGATTACGGACACGGAACAGGTCATGGTGTTGGCTTCTTTCTAAATGTCCATGAGGGCCCTCAACGTATTGGCAAAAGAGATAACGGGAGTGTGATGAAAGCGGGAATGATTACCTCTAACGAACCAGGTATATATCGTGAAGGTCGTTGGGGTGTGCGAATTGAAAATCTTATGGTATGCGAAGAGGCAGGTAGAAGCTCTTTCGGCAACTTCCTTAAACATAGGATATTGACTATCTGCCCAATTGATAAAAACCCTATCTTAATCGATATGTTGACTGACGAGGAGATTCAGTGGTTAAACGACTATCATAAAATTGTTTTCAATACTCTATCACCTCTTTTTGATGGCGATGAGCTGGTTTGGCTTCGCGATGCAACCGATGCAATTTCCAGATAAAACAATAGGAATCTCAATCTCTATTCAAAAATTAAGGTGTGCTTGATTATCAAGCACACCTTTGTATTATGCAGGTTATCTATTGTTTAACTATTTTTTGTGAATTCGTTAGGTTTAATTAATTTGTAAAAACCAGCTCTCCATCTCTCTCGTCGACAATCAGCATCTTGTCGCGACTCACATTGCCCGCAAGAATCTCTTTAGATAGATTGTTGAGCAGATACGTCTGAAGTGCTCTCTTGACAGGTCGAGCACCATATTGAGCATCAAAACTCTTCTCTCCAAGCCAGTTAGCAGCAGCCTCCATCATTTCAATTCTAATACCATTGTTACTCAACATACGCTTAACATTCTCAAACTGCAACATGACAATTTCACGAATCGCATCGTCTCCTAATGGAGTGAAGGTGACAACTTCGTCGATACGGTTGAGAAACTCTGGACGTAGACGCTGTCGCAACTCTTGCATGACCAGTCGGTTTGAGTTGTCAATGAGCGATGCGGTCACTTTGCCTCCCGATTTGTCAAACTCTTGTTGAATGAGTTCTGATCCTAAATTGGATGTCATGATGATGATAGTGTTCTTGAAATCTACTGTTCGCCCTTTATTGTCGGTTAGACGACCATCATCCAGCACTTGAAGAAGTATGTTAAAGACGTCAGGATGTGCCTTCTCTATCTCATCAAGTAGAACAACGGAGTATGGCTTACGACGCACAGCCTCTGTGAGTTGACCTCCTTCATCATAGCCAACATATCCAGGAGGCGCTCCAATAAGTCGCGATACGGAATGCCTCTCTTGATACTCCGACATATCAATACGCGTTATCTGATTCTCATCGTCAAACATAAACTCAGCTAATGCCTTCGCTAATTCGGTCTTGCCAACGCCAGTCGTACCAATGAATATGAATGAGCCAATAGGCCTGCGGCTATCTTGAAGTCCTGCCCGAGAACGACGCACAGCATCACTCACAGCTCTGACTGCCTCGTCTTGGCCTACAACTCTCTTATGCAGTTGCTCTTCAAGGGTAAGCAGCTTGTGTCGTTCACTCTGTTGCATCTTTGACACAGGAATTCCTGTCCAGCGACTAACCACCTCTGCAATGTCGTCGGAGTCGACCTCCTCTTTAATGAGGGCTTGCATCGACTGCATCTCGGCAAGTTGTTTTTTCTTCTCCTCAATGCTCTTCTCCGCCGATAGTATCCTGCCATAACGAATCTCGGCGACCTTGTCATATAGTCCCTCTCGTTCTGCCTTATCAGCTTCAAATTTCATCTGCTCTATGTCGCTTTTGAGCTTCTGTATGCTATCTACTACATCCTTCTGTGCCTTCCATTGTGCACGCCTTGAAGTACATTCACTCTTGAGTTCGCTAATCTCTTTGTCGAGCTGCGCTATCTTCTCTTTGTCTCCTTCTCGCTTTATTGCCTCTCTCTCTATCTCCTTCTGCTTGACAGTTCGCTCTATGTCATCAATCTCTTCCGGAACAGAATTCATCTCCATACGCAGGTGGGCTGCTGCTTCATCGACAAGGTCTATCGCTTTGTCGGGCAGAAAACGTGAGGATATATAACGCGATGAGAGGTCAACTGCAGCCACTATGGCCTCATCCTTAATGCGGACATGATGGTGTGTCTCGTAACGCTCTTTTAGCCCCCTCAGAATACTGACGGCGTCTTCTCTTGTAGGCTCTTCTACCATGACGGTCTGGAAACGTCGCTCAAGTGCTTTGTCTTTCTCAAAATATTTCTGATACTCATCAAGTGTAGTCGCTCCTATTGCTCTGAGCTCTCCCCTTGCTAATGCGGGTTTCAGTATGTTTGCAGCATCCATAGCACCATCTCCTTTCCCTGCACCAACAAGGGTATGTATCTCATCTATGAAGAGAACAAGACGGCCTTCTGCTGAAATGACTTCCTGAACAACGCTCTTGAGACGTTCTTCAAACTCTCCCTTGTACTTGGCTCCAGCTATCAGCGCTCCCATATCAAGTGAGTATATCTCTTTGTCTCTGAGGTTCTCAGGCACATCCCCATTCACAATACGATGAGCAAGTCCCTCTGCTATCGCTGTCTTTCCAACGCCTGGCTCGCCTATGAGTATGGGGTTGTTCTTTGTCCTGCGACTGAGAATTTGTAAGACACGACGTATCTCATCATCTCGCCCAATAACGGGATCGAGCTTGCCGTTAAGCGCTTTTCTGTTCAGATTAACAGCGTACTTCTCAAGCGCATTGTATTGCTCATCAGCACTTTGTGATGTCGCCTTACTCCCCTTTCGCAAATCTGCAATTGCTTTCTGAAATGACTCGGATGTTGCTCCTGCATCCTTTAACATCCTCGCAGAAGAATCATCACTATTGAGTAAGGCAAGTAATATATACTCAACTGTCACAAACTGATCTCCAGCTTTAACTGATTGTTCTTGAGCATCTTGTAGTATCCTGTTTGTCCTGTTACTTAAAAACGGCTGCGACGTGTCTCCATTCACTCGTGGTAAGGTGGAAAGAATCGCATCTAATGGCTTGCTGATATCTGCTACTGCCGACTTCTGAAAGATGTACTGAACTACATCTGACGCCTTTTCAATCAGCGCTTTAAGTAGGTGGGATGGCTCTATGGCCTGCTGCCCTCCTCGTACCGCCAAACTAACGGCATGCGAAACCACCTCTTGGGCCTTTACTGTAAAATTGTTGAAATCCATTGTTTTAAGGTTTTGTTATTGTTCTTTCTCTTTTCCTTTCAAATGGCCTGCCAATCTTAACAATATGCCATTTTGGCATAAAACGCAGAGATTTAACAACAAGTTGTGTCATTTTGTCATTAAATCAATGCCAATAAAAATCCTCCTCTGTTGGCTTAAATATGCAACTAATCAGAGGAGGATAGATATTGTCAGGAGTACTCTTTATTCTGCGAAATATGATGTGCGGAGGGGCATCACGACACTCTCTCCGGTCAGTCGTAGTTCCTTCTCGGCACGTATATCTGCAGATGATGCTCCAATCTTTATCATATAACGGCCACCATCAATATTCCATTGATTATTCATATAGTAGCCGAGTTGTTGGGGCGACACTGCAAATGTGACGCTTTTGGTCTCTCCTGCCTTAAGCGAGATTCTCTTAAAGCCTTGCAATTGTATTGGTTTTAGCTTGGCTGAACGATCAATTGGTGACAGATATAGTTGCACTATCTCATCTGCATCGACCATACCTACGTTCTTTATGTCTATGCTTACATTGAAACGCTCGTCTTTTATATCTGCCGAGTCTGGCATCGACATATTGGTGTATTCAAATGTAGTATAACTGAGTCCGTACCCAAATGGGTAGGCAATTCGTGTATCATTCTGAAGACCATAATTGTAACAAATAGGCTCATGTAACTCCTCTGCTGGATAGCTGACACTAAGTTTTCCTGATGGCGATACATTTCCATATATGATATCAGCTACAGCATTTCCTCCCTCTTCTCCTGGATACCATGCTTGAATAACTGCAGCACACTTCTCTGCAATTCCGCTTATAACCTGCGCACGGCCTCCGAAAACAACAAGGACAACTGGCTTTCCTGTCGCTATAAGCTTCTCTACAAATGCCTCTTGTTTTCCAGGCAGGCGCATTGTCTTTCTGTCGCGATTCTCTCCGCATAGTATGGCGTTCTCTCCGACGGCTGCAACTATGACGTCCGATTGTACTGCAATCTTCAACGCTTCTGCTTCGTCTGCCTTCTCTCCACTATCAATCATGCGGTTCTGTATGTTGACAAGGTATGCAACTCGTGGGTCGCCACTTTGGTCTACCATCGTCTCCACCTCTTCGGTCCAGTCACAGCCACGACTATACTCCAATGAAGAGCCCTCAGGCAGACGATTAGTCATTCCATCACGCAAATTAACTATGCGGGGATGCATATCGTCCTCTATCGATTCTTTCCAGAAGTAACGCATTGACTGATATGTGTAGTCTCCCAACATTGCCCACATGCTACCTGCATTCGGACCCGTAAGGGCTATCTTCTTATTGCCTAACAATGGAAGAACGCCATCGTTCTTAAGCAGTACAACAGATTGAGTTGCAAGTCTGTACGCTGTCTCTCTTTCAGCCTTTGTATCAAATTCTATATGTCCATTCTCATATAGTTTTGGGTTCTTATCCAGCAAGCCTACCTGTGCCTTTATGCTAAGAACTCTCTTAACGGCTTTCTCTAATGACTCTTGTGTTGTCAATCCTTTGTCAATGGCCTCCTGAAGATGTTTATAGCTGTTTCCTTCTGGGAAATCAACATCATTTCCAGCATTCAAGGCTGCTGCTGCTCTCTCAACATCCGACAGACTGTCGTTAATCTGCTCTATCGATCCATAGTCACTGACCATCATACCATCAAAATGCAGATAATCTCTGAGAATCTCTTGTTGCAGATTCCTGTTTGCCACACATTTTGTTCCGTCAACTGCATGATATCCAGTCATTACAACCTTGCTACCTGCAGTTCGTATTATGGTCTCATGTGGCATCAGAATCTCCTCCATTAGCTCCTTCTTGTCGGCGTTTCCACCACCTCCATATCCCAAAAAATGCTTCGTACAGGCAGCAACGCCTTCACGTAGGTTGCCATGTTGCAATCCCTTCACAAAGGCTGTTCCCATCACTGCCGAGAGATAACTATCCTCTCCGTACGACTCTTCGAGTCTGTTGAACGATGGGTCTCTAACCACATCTACCATAGGGGATAATGCTTGAAAACCGCCAACCTTCCGGAGTGCCGCCGCTGTCTCAAATGTCTTCTTCTCTGCAAGTTCTGGGTTAAACGAACACGCAAGTCCTATCTGTTGTGGGTAGACTGTCGCCTCGTAGCCATTGACACCACTCAACACCTCTTCATGCAATAATGCTGGTATGCCTGATGGTGTATTCCTCATAAGCCAATCCTGTATTTGCGCCACCATATCGCGTAATTGGTCTGGTGCCTTTCGCGTATTCAAGGCAAACTGCGAGAAGTGTCCTACCCCATTTGATAGCTTCTCCTTGCATAGTTCTTCAATAAGTTTGTCGTTTTCATCGAAAAACTGTGTCATATATAGACCATGAAGCTGTGCTATGCGCTCTTTCTGTGTCATCTTATTATACAGTTCATCTATCTGACTATCAATGCTCTGTGAACCTCCAGAACATGAAGCAAACAATGCGGAAACACTTATCGTCATAAAGTTTATGTATTTATTCATATGCTTTGCTGATTAAATTAGTTTATTGCCTCTTAATGGCTACCACTTCAACCTCAACCAATGCTGATTTCGGAAGCGCTGCCACTGCAAATGTGCTACGTGCTGGCGATGGATCTTCTTTAAAATAGGTTGAATATACATCATTGAATATTCCAAAATCATTAATATCTGCAAGCAGACATGTGGTCTTGACAACATCTGAATAGCCCATTCCTGCTTTTTCAAGGATTGCTCCTATATTCTGCATCACCCTGTGCGTCTGACTCTCTATTCCTCCCTCTACTAACTTCCCCGTAGAGGGCTCTATGGCAATCTGACCTGACGCATATAACGTCGTCACTCCATCGGCCAACGTGGTCTTTATAGCCTGACTATAAGGACCTATCGCAGCAGGGGCTTTAGATGTCTCTATCTTTTCTCTTTTCATTTTATTTGGTTATTAATATACTTATCCATATAATGTTCTACTCCCATTTATATTATGCGAAAATAATAAATATGCGCGGACTGACAATACTCGATTGCTTAGTTGTCATATTTCAATATAACTATTTGCTGTCAAATATCGTGTGTGACAGCCATTTCGCAACTTTGGCTCTCACATCCTGTCGCTTTTCAATAGCATGGTTTACTAATATGCTGAAAGCATACTCCTTCCCATTGTTTCCATTAACATAGCCCGCATATCCTATCACTCCTGTCATAGTGCCACTCTTTCCTATCGTACGTCCTTGCAACTTGCTCCCTCGTCCCCATGACGACAGCGTGCCTGTCTCTCCTGCTTTTGCTAACGATTCCCTAAAGCTTTTGCTATAAGGCTGACGTGATATATAAAGCAACAAATCAACAAGCTCCCTTGACGAAAGGCTATTAAATGGTGACAGACCTGAACCATCATACAACTCTGGTTCGATGCCCATAGTCCTCTTTCCAAAAGCTCGCAGACTCCTCGTCGCTTCTCCCCATGATGACGAATTGCCATCCTTCCCAGCTGCAACGGCTAATGATATCGCCTCTGCAAACATATTGATACTCTTTTGGTTAGTCATAGTTATCATCTCCAGTACTGTAGGTGAATAGGTTGTCATTATTAACTCTGATTCTGTCATATCTATCTCAACACTCTCTTGCATCACCATATCCACTACTATTCCTGTATTTCTCAACTCTTTTGAAAGCTCATTACAATATCCATATTGTACATTTGGCAATACAGATTTCACCTTATAGGAGCTCTGCCCTGCTGGAATGGCACCACTTATATATCTGCAACCATCGTCAACGCCATACACGTATGCGCTATCACTCTTGCCTGAATAGCTTTGAACATAACAATCTATCTGACTATCCTCGTTGGGCGTACGACCAATTATGCTACATAACTCTCCTGCTTTTTGGGGAGAAGAAAGATATATGTTTTGTATGTTGTCATATATATTCAGGGACTTAGGTGTAGCTCCATAATAATTCCCCATATCCTCCCATACATGCTTGTCTATATATCCTGGACCCTTAATATAGGAATCGTCAAACTCTACCTTGCTCAGATGCAATATACCTTGCTTTTTCAATGCCTCAGCAACTCTACTGGCTACAAGGCTTATCGAACTCTCTTCAAAATATTCAGAACCTGTCGTAGGATCTCCATATCCCCTGACTATTAACGACGCATTTTTGTTTCCCCTAACAAGGTAAAACTCTGTCTTAATCCTATAATCCTGCCCAAGGATATCCAATGCTGCTGCCGTCGTAACAAGTTTGGTCAGAGAGGCAGGCACTAATCGTTGTTTGCAATTATATTCAGCGATTATCTCTCCCGTAGCTACATCAACAACTAAGGCACTTTGAACCTCTGTCCCACTCAATTCAATGCGTTGAGCATTAAGAACAGTGGAATATAATAGCATCAATATTGCTGTAAAAAATCTCGCTGTCATATCCTATAGTTTTTCGACCATCTCATGTAACATACTACGCGCTATTTTTCCTGTCTCTGTCGTTGGTATCCTACTAACCATAACATAATCTTTTGGCCTTTCATACTGCCCTAAATGATTCTCTGAGGCTTGCTTCAGCTCTTCAGCAAGATGTTCATCTCCTTCGTAGGCAATAATCAAGGCCTGACCAAGCCTTCTGTCACTCTTCCACGTCATCGCATATGATCCATGCTTCACCTCTCTATGTAAACGTGCTTCAAGTTCCTCAACCTGAAGTTTTATTCCTCCTGAACAAATAACATTATCTATGCGCCCAATAATCCGAAAACTTCCATCGTCTCTTATCTCTGCAATGTCGTTGGTCTCTAATATTCCATCAACTAAATGTGGAGCTTCTATTTGCAGACATCCTCTCTCGGATAAAGATATTTCAACGCCCTCTAACGGCTTGTACCAAAGTGTTGCCTTCGGACCACTCAGACGACGCATGGCGATGTGCGATAGCGTCTCTGTCATCGCATAGGTCGACCAGATATTATTATGCATTTTTCTCAACTCATTCTCCATCTCTTCATCAACAGCTCCCCCGCCTATAATGATATTATCTATCGCTTCAAACAAAACACGTTGTTCTTTGTCGTTCAATATGTTATACACCTGCATGGGTGTCAGGGCTATCATATGGATATGTGATGCCGTATCTATCGCTCTCAACGGATTACCGCTTGGCTCAATCTGAATCAGTTTCATTTTACCAACGACAGAACGCACAATCATCATCTTGCCAGCGATATACTTTTCCGGAAGACAATTGACAAGTGTCATCCCCTCTCTTAGTCCAAGAAATGTTATTGTCATTCGTGCTGAGGCCTCCATACGCGACTTCAACACTCGCATCACCTTAGGCGAGCCTGTCGAGCCTGACGTCTGGACCTCAACCCACGTCTTGCCGTTGTTCCATTCGTCATAAAATGTCTCTCTATTCATATAAGTGATGCTGTTAAGGGTATTATAAGAAAACAAACGCAGGTATTATTTACCCTTAAAAGCGACTCCAGGTTTCCCCTCAGATGTGAATAATCCGAGTCCATAACCATTCCAGTTCTTATGGCACTCTGGTTCCCACATCAGAATACCTTCAAACCCCTCTATATCATGTGTCTTATCTATCAAGTCCGACAGGCATTCCTGAGCCTCTTTTAGTTTGTCATTAGCATAACCAAACTCAACAACCATTACCTTCTTGTTATACTTCTTTACCCAGTTTTTTGCATTACTTGCAATGGCCTCATTGCCATCCTGCCATGTCGTAATATTCAATAATTCTGCATCCTTCTCTCCTGATAGGGTCGAGGGGTAATACGAGACTCCTATAACGTCATATGCGTTGTGTGCTCCTTGTGCTTTGAGTTGGTCAACAATCCATTCTGGCGTCCAATATGCCCATCCGTTGTTTATATGAACTATGACCTTAACATTAGGATATACGTTTCGAGCTGCATCAGCTCCTGCTTTGGTCAATGCGGCATAATTAGCTGGATTGGTTGAACAACGACCATCATCCCACAACATCCCATCTTTCGTCTCATTTCCTATCTGAACCCACTCTACATCAACACCCTCTGCCTTTATTGCCTCAAGAACCTCTGTTGTGTGATCTGCTACATCGCTCTTTAGCTGTTCTAATGTGTGATTCTTCCATGCCGCTGGTTTGTTTTGCTTACCTGGATCTGCCCACGAGTCACTATAATGGAAATCTATCATCAGTCGCATACCCAAAGCCGCTGCTCTCTTGCTCTTAGCTACGACATCTGTTTTATCGCACATACCATTGCTGACGTCTGTTGAGGGATTAACCCACACCCTAAGCCGTATTGTATTGCCTCCCATCTCTTTTATGAGCGCAAAACAATCGGTCTCTGCTCCTTTTTCATTGTAAAACTTAACTCCCGACTTCTCCATCCCTGTCACCCAACTTATATCTGCTCCATAAGCCTGACTCTCGGCAACCTCCGCTCCGCCACCATCTTCTTCTTCTTTGTCGTCTTCAATCTCTATTATGTTGTTTATCTTCTTGTCGTTATCCCCACATGAACTAAAAAATATGGCGAATAATATTAATATTAAATACCTTTTCATAATTATTTATTAATTATAAATATTGTCGTTAATTAAGCACTCTTTTTACATCGAGGAGTTCAAAGTCGTATCGTATTATCTTACGTCCGCGTATGCGTTCTCCATCTCCCACCAACCCATATCCTTTGTCGGGCATCAGAACGACTGTTCCTCGTGCTCCTTTATGCAATCCCTCAATGGCTTCAACAAGTCCGAGTGGCTCATCATTTTGTACTATGTCAAACTCTTTGACTCCATTGCGTTTGGTTATATAAAATGTATCACAACTGAGAAAATCACTTATCACATACGAGAGCGAAACACGCGACTTTAAATCGACCGCCATAGCATTCGGGTCTCCAAAATAATATATTGTGCGCCATATCCCACGTCCGTCAGGTATGCTATCAAGTCCAAGTGAGTCACACATATGAACTATCATGATGGAATCATTCTGAACCATCCACCTGTTTAGTTCAGCCAGTCTTTCACGTGGGATTACCTTATGCTCCACCCTACGTCTCTCCTCTTCGCACGAACATTGGGCAAAGAGGACTGATGCAAGAATCACAATAATTATTCCGTAGATATCTCTTCTCAATTCTGTGTTTTGTTTAATTTGCCTTCGCAATACTCTATCATATCTCGTTTAACTGTCTCGCATGCATCATCGAAAGTACCATGATATGTTGCCCCTGAAGCGTTGAAATGACCGCCTCCTTTGTAGTAGTGTTGCGCAAACTCACTGACCGAGAAGTCGCCTTTTGAACGCAGAGATATCTTTATTCCGTCTGGTCGCTCCATGAGAAAAATGCTGCATATAATATTCTTGGCTTGTAGTGGAAAATTGACAAAACCCTCTGTATCGCCAGTATTGTACTTGTATTTGTCAAGTTCCTCTCTCGATAATGTCATTAGACTGACAGGTAGGTCTCCTATTCGCATCGTCTTGCGGTTCAAGGCATATCCCATCAGTCGCAACCGGCGCAACGACTTGTTATTGAAAATCATATCATGAACACTATCTTTGTCAACTCCTCTTTTCAATAGCTCTGCAATGAGAATATAGAGGTTTGGGTCGCTTGAATTGTACGATAGTCCTCCCGTGTCTGTCATTATACCAATATAAAAGCATGTGGCAGCCCTGACATCTATATAATCAATGAATGACATATCACGCAGACAACTAAATATTATTTCGGCGGTTGCCGATGCCTTAGGATTTGATATCATGACGTCACATTTCACAATGGGGTCTAAATGGTGATCGACCAAGATAGTAAATTTCTTTGACGATGATAACTTATTACCTAATTGTTTGAGTCGTGTCAGCTCGTTGAAGTCCATCATTATGATACAATCAGCTGCATCTATGATTGCATCGCAAGCTTCTATATCTCTCTCGTATGTCCTGATACCTTTGGCTCCTGGTATCCACATGAGGTTCGTAGGCGGCAAATCTGGTGTTATGACAGTCGCCTCTTTTCCCATTTGTCGAAGGACATGCCGAAGTCCAAGTGTTGAACCTAAAGCATCCCCATCAGGATTGAGATGACAAGTTAATACAAAACTATTATGCTCGCTTATTGCACTCTTTAATCCCGCAATATCGTACGTATATACAGCGTCTATGCCCATTATTTATCGATTTTTCGCCAAAATTAGAAAAAAAAACTCTCTATGCTTTGTAATTTCTGTTTACAAATGTAAATTTGCGTCAAATAATTAACAATAACTAACAGTCGTTCTCGTAACGAACCAAAAAGAATTTTTAAAGATATGAGTTCTAACAAGACTTTTACAATGATTAAACCTGGTGCTGTACGTAACAAGCACATTGGTCACATTCTTTCGAAGATTGAAGAGGCAGGTTTCACTATCGCAGCCATCAAGACAACCCAAATGTCTTTGCAAGTAGCAGCTGAATTCTATGCTGTTCATAAGGATAAACCTTTCTTTCAGGAGCTTATATCTTTCATGTCATCTGGTCCTATCATAGCTATGGTTCTTCTTAAGGATAATGCTGTCGAGGACTTCCGTAAGCTTATCGGTGCTACCGACCCTGACAAAGCAGAGGAGGGAACTATTCGTAAGCTCTTTGCTACCAGCAAGACAGCAAATGCTATCCATGGTTCTGACTCGGATGAAAATGCTGAGAAAGAGTCAGCTTTCTTCTTCGCTCGTCAGGAGTGGTTGCGTAGTTCTGAGGTTGTTCTCTAATTTTTAGAGAATTATTCTCACTTTTTATTTGTTAGTTACATTCTAACATATATATTTGCATTCTATAACAGGCTAAAGCCACAAAACTAATATTAGTAATTATGAATAAGACACAGCTCGTTGAGGCAGTTGCAGCAAAAGCAGGCTCAACACAGAAATTGGCAAAAGAGGTTCTTGAAGCTTTCTTCGCTACAGTATCAGAAACTTCTAAGAAGAACGAGTCAATCAACATCACAGGTTTCGGCTCTTTCAGCATTACTGAGCGTGCAGCTCGTACAGGTATTAACCCTAAGACAAAGCAGGCTATTCAAATCCCCGCTAAGAAGTCTGTTAAGTTCAAAGCTGGAAAGGATCTCGCTCTCTAATTGAGAACGATATATACCTAAAAAAGCAATCTTGAAAATCAAGATTGCTTTTTTGTTTTAGGTTATAGTTATCGTTATAGTTATCGCAAAACCAAATTGTCATCTTCAACGACAAATTGTCCTTTGGCCTTCTTCTTTGATAAAACACCGAATAGTAGCTCTCTCGACAAAACTGATTTCACATGGGTATTGATAACCCTATCCATCTCTCTGGCTCCATACTCTGCCGAGAATCCCTTCTTAAGCAACCATTGTTTTGCCTCTTCTGTGAAATCGACTGTCACATTACGTTGCGATACCTTCGTTTGTAATACACTGAGACGTCCCTCAAGTATGAGCGATGCCATGCGCTCATCCATATTATTAAAGGCTACAATACGCGTCAGACGATTGATAAACTCGGGCTTAAATATCTTCTTAACTTCGCTCATCATGGCTTGTCCCTCTGTCGTTCTGTTTCCAAAACCTAACGAGGCTTGATGTGCATATTGCGCTCCTGCATTGCTCGTAAAGATGATTATCGTATTGCGGAACGACGCCTTAACTCCCTTGCTGTCGGTTAGTAAGGCATAATCCATAACTTGAAGAAGTATATTGTATATGTCAGGATGGGCCTTCTCTATCTCGTCAAACAAAAGTACAGCACTTGGTGATTTCCTAACGGCATTAACCAGTATTCCTCCCTCATCATACCCTATGTAACCCGCTGGCGAACCTATCAATTTCGCCACAGTATGCTTCTCCGAAAACTCACTCATGTCAAAACGAATCAACGGCACGTCAAGCTGCTCTGCCAGAACCTTGGCTACCTCTGTCTTGCCAACTCCCGTCGGTCCAACAAAGAAGAGCGATGCCAATGGCTTTGTTTCATCTTCAAGACCTGCATAACCCATCAAGACACTGCTTACTACCTCTTCCAAAGCTGAATCCTGACCATATATCTTCTTCTGAAGGTCGCTCTTGAGATTCGCATATTTATTGATATTCGATCTCTCTGCAACATCAATGGCCTGCTCTGAACGACGCGTCTTTATTGATATAATTCGACGTATTGTCTGCTCTGTTACTTTCGGCTTTGAAATCGCATAGCGGTCCTGCTCAAGTACTGTCAAGGCTGCTGCCTCATCCAATATATCCAACGCCTTCGAAGGAAAGAAGGAGCTTCCTATATGCTTGGAAGCCAAATCTATAGCTAATCCTATAACCTGATTAGAAAATGCTACCTTGTGATATCTCGAGTATGAACGAATCAGGTTGCTGACAATGACATTTGTATCCTCCTTTGAAGGCTCTGGTATCTCTACCATCTGGAAGTATGAGTTCACAATATGACTTGCACTGGATATCTTGTTATACTCCTCATATGTCATCGTCGCTATGAAATGCATATTTGACATCCTCATATAAGGTTGCAATAACAAAAGTATGTCGATAGAATCGCCTCCTGGATGCTGCGAATGTATGACCTGATAGATGTCGTCAAGGAAAAATATGTGATGCGTCTCATCCTCTTTAAAGTCCTCAAACAGATGCGACAACCTCCGCTCTAAGTCGTTGCGGAACTGCGCACCCGTGACTATATAGGCCATATCAACTGTATGCATGGTGGCATCCTTGAATATCTGTGGAGCTAAGTAGCTTGAGTGCAAGAACTCTTCTATCGCATATGCCATTTGGCTCTTACCGACGCCTGGCTCTCCTACAAGAAAAACATTATGCTTCTCTTTACGAAGCATCACTCTGAAAACAGCCTTCACCTCCTTGTCTCGCAAGTAGGTTTTGGGTTTCCCTTTACTCATCTGATGAGTGTCTTGCATCGGCGACTCTTCATCTTCTTCCATTGGCGCAGATGCCATATCAAAGGAAATATTAGGCATACCTCCCTGACTTGTAACGTTTATGGGCAACTCAAAAATCGACTCTATCTTGCCATTCGTTACCTTACCTATTCCAATCTTGCGGATGAACGATTCAACTCCGACTCCCTCCGACGATTTATTCTCTTTGCCAGCACCCTCATGCGTATCATCAACCTCTACCCTGTCATCACTCTCCCTCTGCATCTTCTCGATATCTTTTTCCAGCTTATTCTTTATATCTACAAGATTACTCATTATGCCAAGCAATTCATCTGCTTCACTTTTTTCATTGTATTCAGTTATAGATATAATGAAGTCATTGCAGTCTTCACCAGCTGTTTTCTCAATCAACATTGTCGAGACACATTGCATAGGGTTTAGACTCATTATGGTATTCAAAAGTCCACATGAACTAATTGGCATACGCTCCCCATCGCTTTTTTCTGCGATAAGAGACTCCATAAGGAATGCGTAGTTGCTACTCTCTTCGAGCTCCAATCGTGAACTGTCAGGATTAACATCCACCATTGCTACCTGATGTTCCAGATTAATAAGTATTCTCCTATAAATACCTTTTCCGAATTTTTTAGCCGGAATCACAATATCAGGATTCCATTTAAACAAAACATAGGCAAGATGCTCCACCGTCAGAAACTCATGCTTCATATCAACAGCCATTTTTATGGCCGATGTAATAGAGGTCTGAGCCTCATGACTGAATGAACTATAATCTCTCTCTTTAACTTTCATCTGCTTTTTCTACAGTTATCTGTAACGGGTAATTCTCAGAACGTGCCATTGATATAGCCTTGTCTCTTTTGGTCTGTGCAACGTCTAATGATGAATAGCTCCCAGCAACGCCTTTCCCTACTCTCTCAACATGCGACACAAGACTCTGCGCATCAATCCTGCTCATGCGAAAGACAGCAATCAACAACGCTATGACAAAATCACGGTCGGTCTTGTCGTCGTTAAACAATACAACATCATAACCCCCCTTTGTTCGCTTTATATCGAACTCTCTGCTCAGATTCTGTAATGTTGTCAACTGAGTCATACCCTGTAAATTGTTGTCTTAAATTGTTATTTATCAACGTGTTTTTAATAACCTCGCAAAATTAAGCATATATTTGAATAATCACAATATCCACTTTTTGAAAAAAAAATCAACCAAACTATTGCATGTAATTAAAAAAGCATCTAATTTTGCGTCGTCATTCAAGGAGAGATGGCAGAGTGGTCGATTGCACCGGTCTTGAAAACCGGCGTACG
>JABUTU010000085.1 GCA_021443545.1 Marinilabiliaceae bacterium
TAGTGCATTAATGCACTAATGTTGAAAAGTTCCCGCAAAAAGTGAATTATTTTATTTCAAAACTTCACTTGTATTGGGAATTATTTTATACATTTGTGCCAACAATAAAATAAAACGTATGGCAATATACTTTATTGAATACATAGAAAAATGCCTAAAAAGGTTGATTGACGAAATATCTGAGACTGACATGTCATGGTTAAAACAAGACAAAGAGTTATACGACGACTTCATATACGCAATTAGTATAATGAAGATGTTAGAATCAGCTTCGCACATCCATTATCTGACTCAATTGCAGTATAATGATTATGGGCAGACAGGATTAATACGATATGGCCCAAACGGTCTAATAGTCTGTTTTACAAAAGTTGAAGATGGCATTGTCATCACATATATAGGAAAGGAATACAAAAAACAAATACAATATGGCTGCGGAGAATATATTTACAACGAAAGCAATCCACCCTGGGGGTATACTTCTGGGCGAACTAAAGACACGCAGAATAACACAGAAAGAATTTGCAACATTGACAGGCCTTCAAGCATCGCATCTTAATGAGATTATCAAAGGCAAGAGGGGTATCAATATAGATATTGCAAAGAAGATAGAGTCTGTTTTAGGCATGCCTTATTGCATGTGGCTCAATTTCCAAAAGGAATATGAGGCAAATTGCTACAAAGCAATCATGCAACCTACATCAGAATACGATGCAGTAGTTTTTCTGGAAGAATGCAAAAAAGTGCTTTCATTGAAGCCTATATTGGAGGCCTTGGACATAGTAAGAGCCTCCTGCATGGAACAAGTGAGAGTTATCAAAGAAACATTCTCATTCAATCTTTTTGATATAGAGAAAGAATTGGGCGTGTCTGGCTGCTACAAACACAGCGAAAAGTGTGCTATTGACGAACAAAACATGAACACTTGGCTTGCACTTAATTGGATGCAAATCTCAAAGTCAAGCCCTAATGGAGGATTTGTATTAGGCAATGAGGATAAGGCAGCTGATGAGATTGCTTACCTCGCAAACCAAAGGAAGATAGCTGCAGATGTTGTAGAATTTGTCCTGAATAAATATGGTATTACATACCTGGTTCAAGAAAAACTCAACAAAACGCCTATTGACGCGTACTCGACTATCGTAAATGACAATCCGTATATAACTGTAACATACAGATATAACGACCTTGACAAGTTAGTATTCGATGTATTGCACGAATTATGTCACATTGGCAGGCATTTAGGAGGAAACCAAAAGGCCTTCATCTCAGTTGAGGGTGCAGATTACAGTAAAGACCCAAGAGAGGAGGAGGCCAACACCTATGCTCGCAACAAATTGATTCCTGAAAATGTATGGAAGTCAATAATTGGCAGCAGGTGTAACAGTTTGAATCCGTACGTTATAATAAACACTATAGCAAAAAAGGCTATTCTATTTGGGATAAGTCCTTCTATCGCAGTGGCAAGATACAAGAATGAAGCTAAATGGTATAAAACACCATCATATAAA
Organism: Marinilabiliaceae bacterium; assembly: GCA_021443545.1. GTDB lineage: Bacteria > Bacteroidota > Bacteroidia > Bacteroidales > Marinilabiliaceae > W3P20-009. The sequence continues at coordinate 1,512 of JABUTU010000085.1, forward strand.
TCCCCTAAGATATTAACCAAATAAAATATGATGCCGAGAAAAAAGGAACGAGACTTAGTCAAGAGGCAACAAAAAAGAGTATCAACGTTTGGCGACAGGGATACTCTTTGATGGAATCTTTATGTAAAGAGTCAAGGCTTCTCACCTTGGAATGTAAGATTCACGTTGCAAAGTAAGTAATAAATCACTTATAATGTAGCATGTTGCCTCATTTTTTACTTTTAATAATTTAAAAAATGAGCAAAAATTTTGAAAGGAACGTCCGTTCCATTCATCTTGATTGGTGTAAACCATCGGATATGGTAGAGTGTAAGCTGCCAATGATTGAGCCATGCAACTACATACCTCAGAGACTGATTTCTATCAGAGAATGTCAACATTCTACTGATTATGAAGCAGGCGTACACTTCTTTGTCGATGATGTCTTTTTCGAGAAAATTTGGTCAAACCCTACATACTGGATTAAGCTTCTCTGCAAGTTCAGCTGTGTAATAATGCCAGACTTTTCGACATATTGCGACGCAGTCATTCCTTCGATGTGGAACTTATACCGTAGTCGTATGATAGGCAAGAGGCTGCAAGACTGTGGGCAACGGGTCATACCAACAGTTCCTTTTGGGACTTACGAGCTGACGCATTTTGCACTATTGGGATTGCCAAGCAACTCCCTGGTGTGCGTCAGCTCCGTAGGGGCAAGAAAAAGACACTATTCGCGCATGACCTTCCAGTCAGGAATCGACATCATTTCCATGTTTCTAAAGCCTTCAGGCGTTATCGTATATGGAGAATTAGACACTTTTGATTATCACAATCTAAAAACGTATCATTATGAACAATCTATTCCATACAAACCCGATGAAGCATGCTAAGAGCAGAGCAGAATACCTTTTGATACTAAAAGACTGCGAAACGTTCAATAACATGACTAAGGAGCAGTATGACTACGAATATGAAGATCATATAATCTTCAATAATGGCAAGATTTGTATGTACAAGTGTTGGGGCAACACGTACTATGTTGGCAAGGACATCAACGAAGAGCTTTATGAGTTCTATCTCGAGGACATAGATAGGGTACGTGTGGAAATTGCCGACAATGGTAACATAGTTTGCCATTGGGACGATGAAAATTTCCCTTCAATTCTTGACATCATAGAAGCAGAAGGATTTCCTATTCACTTCAAATTGTTTAGAGATTATGGGGTCGAGTAGATACTGGTACAGGCAATCGGAAAACACCGAAGAGCAGAAAGAAGCCAAATACCGCTGGACGAATGTAGGCGAAATTATGGGCATAAAAGTACTCGTTCCCAAAGATGGCGTAAAGGGCAAACTGCCAGCATTTTCTAACACACCCGGCACCATGTATTTCAAGAAGAACGACAAGGGCAAAATTGATCAATTGAGAATCTTTATTGGTCGCCACTCGTTCATTGATATTGATTGGGGGCATTCTCACAAGGGTATACCCAATGGGGTTGCTCATGTCCACACTTGGAGATTCAACAAACTAACTCAAAAGATGGAACGCACAAAAGATGAGTTCAAACTTCTCAGTAAATACATGATTAAGAAGTATGGCGAGTACATTCTTGGAGCGAATCCGAATGTGAAGTGGGGTATGTAATGTTTAAATAAGGCGTATCGACTATTTAGTTGATACGCCTTTCTTGATTTTTATCCATACTAACCATAGTATCTTGCTTTCGCACTTTATCATAAAGTAATGTGTTACAAATATTTACTTACAATAAACACAATGTTGTCCTGGATAATTTTTGAGACATAATTAGCGTCTCGATAGGTTAAGCCAATCGAGTAAGAGATTAAAAAAGAATCCCCCGACTCGCTCGGCGAGTCGGGAGTTTTTATATCTGATGGGATGTCAATCCCTTCCCTCCAAAATTCAGTTATCCAATTTACTGCTTTTTATATCCGCCCTGGACGAACTGGAGGGATTCGGCACGGGTTGTCAGGCTCCCCTCGGAATGGCGGTCGCCGTTGACAGCTATCACATAACGGCCATAGCCAAAATTCATCTCGGTCAGGTCGCCATACGAATAGATGGCTGCGCCCTTGACTCCATAAATGTCGCGCTTCGCATCATCAGCTAACGTATCCATATAGAGGTTATTGTAGACCTCATTACCATAACCATCATTCAGCATGTCAAAGATGCAATAGTCCCATATACCATCGTAGCTATTGAAGAAGAGCGTCGCATTCCAGTGGCCTACCATCTTCTTCGCCCACGATGCATTTCCCTTATCCTGCGCGTACTTGGGTGTCAGCTTATTCACAGCATAACAGAGGAATCCATCTTTGTCAATCTGCTTGTCTGCAATTGTATAAAAGGTGTTGTAGAACTCCTCATACACAACCAGACCCTGCGACTTGCCAATTTGCGAGAGAATCAGATTCATATCCTCTTCGCTCTTGACCGTCGACTGCGCAATATAGATATAATTGCCACCCGCATCTGTCAAAATATAATAGGAACGATTCTTATCTCCGTTCTTCACATCCACTTTACAGCCAGTCAATGTGCTTGCCTTGACCTCATGCGCGTTCTTCTGCGTCTCGTCATACTTACCCGCTCCTATAATCTTATCAGCCACCTCATCGCATATAGCTACTGCACTCTGGTAGTCAGGATTACCACATCGTGCCACCTGTAACGTAACATTGTCACCATAAATATTATCCTCAAAGATTACGCTTGCGAATGACTGGCATTTCTTATCTGCAAAATAGTACAACGTCAATCCTCGTGGCATTTCCAGATTCATCTCACGCACTTTCGTAATCGCTTTAGAGTCGAGCATCGTTATCTTTATATCCTGCAGATAGAACATATTATTCTCTGGATAGACACTAATCACGTCTAATACTGACTGAGGCACATCTGGTGTATTGGCCTCGATATGATAACGCTCCTTAATAATCTCACGCGATACTATGCGGCGCGTCAGCGTGTCAAGCTTATTGAAATCAACCAATTTCCCTCCCTTGATACCATAGAGCGAATCCAACTCATTGACATACTGCTTGGCCGATGCTTCGTCCTTCATAGCACCACTCAACACCTCGTACCAATCTCCATCGCTCGTCTTGTAGTGAATGACATACCCACCAACGCCCATCTTCGTCAGACGCTGTGCAATACGCTCTGCCTGATAGAAACTTCGTTCTTTCTTTATCTCAACTGTATAAGGCTCCTCTGACGAAAAGACCTTAACCTCTTTTGTTTCGGAGCATCCCACTGTAGCTAATACTGCTAATGCCGACAATAATAAATTCCGTATCATATCTAATTCTCTTTTTTTGGCGAAGTTAACATTTCTCAAGCTAAATGTATTTAAAAAGAGAGAAGTTTTGCCCTTACTGCCGTTTTTTTTACAAAAATCGGCAAAGAGTCGCTACCTTTGCAGACATGACTAAGCAGATATTCAAATATATGAATGAGGCTCATGTGATGTTACATGCCTCATCTTCTCATACAACCCAGGAGCAGATCGCAGAACTTCAATCTTCGCTGAACAACATCCAGAGTGAAGAAGGTCTAAGCGATATGACGCCTGTTTTCATCCGTTATTTTCTCTCTGACGCTGCCAATCAGCTACCCCTGTTGCGTGAGCTGGGTCATAAGTTCCAATGTGCAACGAGCGTCGTCGAACAACCACCATTGGACGGAACAAAAATCGCTGCATGGGTATACCTTATGAGCGGTGTGACAGTCGACGCTCTGGACAATGGATACTACAAGGTGAGCGAGAGCCAATACACACATATACTTCGTGCATCATCTGCTACTCCCGACATTGAAGACTCTGAAGATCAGACATATCAGTTGCTCTCCGACTATGCCCAATGGCTACGCAACTACGGCATGACGCTCAAGGATAACTGCGTCCGCACATGGTTCTTTGTGCATGACATCGATATCAACTACAAGGGGGTAGTCACAGGCAGAAACTCTCTCTTTGCTAAAGAGGGTCTGACAGCAACTACACATTTCATTGCATCAACTGGCATTGGTGGCAGCAGTGACAACCACAAGACGAAAGTCCTGATGGATACATTTGCCATCAATGGCATCGGGAAGAACGACATGGGGTATCTCTACGCAAAGAGTCACCTAAATCCGACTTACGAATATGGTGTTGCCTTTGAGCGAGGCGCCTATGTGGATTTTCATGACAAGCGCCGGATATATATATCAGGAACTGCCTCCATCGACAACAAAGGCAATATCCTCCACCCCGGTGATGTCAGCAGACAAGCCCTGAGGATGCTCGAAAATGTCGAGATGCTTCTGAGCGAAGGTAGTATGACATACGATAATGTTGGTCATATGATAGTATATCTGCGCGACATAGCCGACTATAACATCATTAACGAGTTGTTCCAGAATAGGTTCCCCCACAAACCATACGTCATAGTACTTGCGCCAGTATGCCGACCAGGATGGCTGATTGAGATGGAGTGCATGGCGGTGAAACAACTATAACACACAGCAAAAAATCAAAAATATACCTTCGCGATACGTGTAAAGAGAATTCCAGTTGTCTATTAGTAGTAACGAATACTAATAGCAAGTAGTTTTTATGGAATTTATATTTCAGTTTTTCGCACAACTATTCTCTGAATCTGAGCTGCTCGGCTCAGTAGATAATGAGCAACAAGATGTAGTCGCAGACGAAATAGGGGAGTGCGAAGTCATTGACAATGATAGTCCTATCAATATCTTTGAGATGATAAACTTTCATTAATCCTCAATGTCGAATTAAAAGAGCGTACCATGAACACATGGAATGACATAGAGAGAGGCAGCATTGCAGACTTGCAACACTTAGACTATATCAATAGTCGAAAGGAGTCCGTATGGCGCAATATATGCTGTCAGGCAGGCATAGAACAAAAAGAGATTCCTCTTCAACCGACACCAGTCAGACACAATCCAATGTGGTGGCTCATGAGAGGAGCTGCAGCAATATTGGCTGTATTATCGATTGGATATGTGGCATACACATGGCGTCTGTCATCATCCTCTCATGACAATAATAGCTATGCCACGCATATTACAGCCGACACGGACCATCAGCAGTATATCATGCCTGACAACTCCGTTGTAACGCTTGCCAAGGGCTCTACCCTCGCATATACGTTCAATGAGAGTCAGCGCAGTGCAACAGTCGTTGGACTTGCCGACTTCAAAGTTGTCCGAGATGTTGAGAGACCATTCTCCGTCGACCTGAAAGAGAGTCATGTCGTGGTATTGGGAACAGAGTTTACCGTTGAGAACATCCCAGAACGCGCAAGAAGCGGGGTCAACGTCAGGAGCGGACATGTGCGTTTTGAGTCTCGCGACGGACAGATGGTAGAACTATACAAAGGAGATAATGCAACATTCTCCAACGGTAAATTCAGCACATACCACAATTCTCCAGACTCAGATGTCTCATGGTTCGACCAGACACTGACACTTAAGGATGCAACACTCTCGCAGACGCTCTGCAGACTGCAGGTGGTATATCCTGAGATAACATCAGTAGAAGAGAATTGTGAAGGCATCATAGAGAGTGCAGACAACATACGTGTAACCACCAGATTTGTCAACACCCCGTTGAATCAGGCTATAGACGAATTATCTCTGCATTTCGGAATAAAAATAGATTTCATAAGTGGCTGTTTGGTTTTATCTCGTTAACTTTGTGGACACGAGATATCAAATCCTCAATACTTTTAAGTGACCTGTCAGCTCTTAGAATATAGTGATTTGTTGAAAAGGCGCCTCGTGCGCCTTTTTTGCTTTATCATGACTCTCTTCATCGGATTACAATCCACCGCACAAGAGAGAGACTCGACACTGACTCAAATAAGCGAGCTTCCTACACATACCATCTCGCTTCCCCACATGAGCTATCCAACAGCGGACAGTCTTCTGCATACAATTGAGATTATATCCAACATTACAATCAGCTATTCGACGAGAGTGCTTGCTGACCCGAAGAGTAGCATCACGCTACGACATAAGCAATGGCAGCTCATTGAACTGCTTGATAAAGTGTTCGGACGATACAAGGTCCAATACCACATTGAGAGCAACAAGATTATAGTGACACCGCCTGACAACACAAAGAGATATGTGATAAGTGGATACGTCAGAGATGCTGTCAGCCGAGAGTCGCTCATTGGTGCCAATATATACGACTCATTATTGCTGCGAGGCGCCACGACAAACGGATATGGATTCTTCAGCTTCACGCTGCCAGAGGGGCATGTTCCATTCAAGGCCTCATTCATCGGATACAAGACATACTTCACTGACTTAGACCTTCATAGCGATACGCTCCTCAACATAACACTCACACCTCACACACGACTACTTAACTTTGAGATTAATGCTCCAGGAGTAGAGATTCCGAACGATGGTGGCGTGGGGATGGTCCGACTGCCCCTGCAACAAGTCAAAGCTATGCCAACGCTTTTCGGAGAGAGTGACATCATACGCGCCATACAGCAGACACCAGGCATCCAATGTGGAGAAGAGGGATTTGGAGGAATGAGCGTCAGAGGAGGCGGATCGGACCAAAATATTGTCCTTCTCGATGACGTCCCCCTCTACAACCCCATGCATCTGATGGGACTATACACCATTTTCAATTCAGAAGGTATCAACTCGGCGACACTCATCAAGGGCGGCTTCCCGGCTCGATATGGCGGAAGAATGTCGAGCGTGCTGGATGTCAAGATGAGAGAGGGCGACATGAAGCATTTCCATGGGTATCTCAACTTCGGATTATTAGCCTCCAACGCAATGTTCGAAGGCCCTATCATCGAAGATAAGATGTCGTTTATCGTATCGGCTCGAAGAACATATTTCGACTTGATATCCGACTACATTCAACGAAAATCGGACTCACGATACTCATTCTATTTCTATGACGTGAGTGCTAAATTAAACTACAAAATAAACGACAGAAATAGGGTGTACATCAGCTACTTCATGGGATACGATAATCTGGACAACGACTATAATTTCCGCAACAAGACAATCCACTACAATGGAGACGAGACGCGTGAGATACAGATCAGCGACAAACAACAATACAGATGGGGTAATATTATTGCGGCAGCAAGGTGGAATCATATATACGGCAATCAGATATTCAGCAATTTCACCACATCGTTCAGTCGCTATCGCTTTAAGAACAACCATTTCAACTACAATATCTATAACACGCAAGGTACAACAACTTACTACAGTGGAGTAAATGATTTAGGCTTTAAGATGGACGCCTCATACCATCCTGAATTTGGATTTATAAACGTTATAAGGGTCGGAACAGAGCTCATATTACACTATTTCTACCCAGGCTTCTCCATCTCCAGCAACATAGGCAATAACGAGCCCTTCAACAATGATGCAATCAATGCCTCAGTACGAACTCCGCAGAAAAAAATTGAAGGACACACCTACGTCGAGTCACACCTCACCATCAGACGATTTAATGCGAATTTCGGCATACATTTTTCGATGATAGATAGGAAGAACCAATCGCCCTTCCTTCAGATTGAGCCCCGAATTCTTTCGACATACACCCCTAACAACCGTGTAAAACTCCGAATAGGCGGTTCATGTATGTCACAATTCATACAGCAGATGCACTTCACAAATGTGGCGACACCAGCCGACCTATGGCTTCCTATCTCCGACACAACACCACCGCCACGAGTATGGCAGCTATCCATGGAGAGTGAAATATCCATATCGGATGACCTTAGACTAACTGGCGAGGTATACACCAAGAAATATGTCAGGCTACAGACTTTTAAGACCACATCCGCTATTGAGCTACTCTCTTCTGGCGACTGGAAAAACCTCTACATAACAGGTGATGGTTATTCGTATGGAAGCGAGATAATGCTACACAAAAAAAATGGACCTATATCAGGCTGGATCAGTTACACATACTCGCATGCACGAAATCGTTTTTGTGGTGACACGAGCAGAGAGTATCCGCAGACAGGATACTACCCCACCGACTACGACAAACCACATAGTGTTAACCTGTATAGTGTCTTCAATCTAAATGATAAAATTGACATATCAGCATTATGGACACTCAGTAGCGGAGCACCTATAACCATCTCTGAGAGCAGCTACGCCATCGTTGCCGACCCGAATATTTACGAGACCAGCAGCATGGCTTCGCTTCCTGGCGAAAAGAATAAATATAGGCTAAAGAATTCACATATGCTCAATATAGGCGTCAACATACACAACACTAAATCCAATGGAGAACGCACCTTCAGCTTTGGAGTTTACAATGTCTATGCAAAACGCAACCCTATGTTTGTCTATTGGAAGCAACAAGAAGATGCAGAGGGCAATACAACAAATCAACTGAAACAATATAGTTTAATTGCAATGCCATGGCCATACATAAAATACAGCATTCGCTTTTGAAAAATAGCGTTTTGACATACGTGCTGCTAATCGTGGCATCAATGACTCTCCTTACTTCATGCGAGGAGAACTCGGATATTGACATAGACCCAGCTGACGAACAGATTCTGTATTGCTATATATTCCCTGATAGTATCGTAACTGTCCATCTCTACAAAGCCGTCGCCTACACATCGGAAAAGAATATGACTCCAGTGGAGAAGGGCAGTACAATTACAATTGAGACGCTGAACAGACAATACACGTCAGAGACCGACAATGAAACCACATCCTTCATTTTCAGAGATTTAACGACAGAACCAGACTCAACGATAACGATAGAGGTACTCGACAGATCGGCAAATAACGCAAGCGCGACAACCTACATTCCACACAAGCCAGAAGTCAGGATGGTTGACACGACAACCATCAGAATAGACTATACAGAGTATCTGCAATGTCGGTTAGAACTTACAGATGAAAAGAATGTCAGCAACTACTACCAACTCATCATGAGAGACGGAAATAGAAACGTTATAGACTCAGTCGAATATGACGACCCGATATTCTTCTCGCACAGCTCTACAATCTTCTCACCCAACCAGATGTATGGTCTTTTCTCCGACACATATATACAGGATAGCAAATACCAACTCTTCCTGACATTTCCCAAGAGGCTTATACGAGAGAATGAACATATAACAATTGAGTTATACAACCTCACTTACGACCATTATTGCTACCTTCAGATGCTTTCGAGACTGCAACAATACATCATTTTACCCGTTTTCGGTATATCATCACTCTATAGTAATGTCATAGGAGGAACCGGTTTGGTCACTGGAGTAAATATGTGGCAATACACACTAAAAGAGTAGCACACAACATTTTAAGAAATTTTGATATGAGTATTGCAGTTTAATAAAAAATAGTTAATTTTGCGATGCATAATAGCTATTCGAAAAATGAGTCAGTCAAGCGAAGAAATTGCTAATCAAGTATTCGACAAAATTTCTAAAGTTGTCGACAAAATTGAGAGACTCAAGAGTCGAGAAACTTATCTCGAAATGGAGGTTAGCCGACTGGATTCGCTTATTAAGGAGAAAGAGAGAGAGTTACAGGAGTTAGAGGAAAAATTCAGAATATACAGAACAGCTGTTGGTTTAGGGGCTGTATCTGAAGGAGAGAGAGAGGATGCAAAAAAACGATTAGCTAAGATTGTGCGGGATATTGACAAGTGCATAGCGCTTCTTAACCAATGAGTGATAACCAAATAAACGGATATACACCAGAAACAGTATCTGTGGAGTTTAGGCTCCATGGGAGGGTATATAGACTTCCGAGAATCGACTCGAAAAGTGAAGCATACACCCGGGAAGCCATCGATCTTCTCTCCAAACGCATCCAACATTTGTCGGAACGTTTCAACATAGAGACCTTAGACATATGCACTTATGCTGCAATTGAACTGATTGCAAATGCGCTGGAAGCCAAAGATTTATCCAACGATACGAAAGCCACCACTGCATTACTGAGCATCAACCAGCAGTTGAGCGATATCCTGCAAGAAAAAGATTAATAATTTTTAGTTTACAGGATTTATAATATTAGCACAAAATAGAATGGAGATTGCAACAATAATCGCTGGTCTGATTGGCATCTTGGTGGGCGGAGCTTTAGTTTGGCTTCTCCTCAACACAGCCTTGAAGAAACGCAGCGAAAAGATAATTCAAGAGGCAGAGGCTGAAGCTGAAGTAATCAAGAAGGACAAGATTCTACAAGCCAAAGAGAAGTTCCTGGCTCTCAAAGCAGAAAACGAGAAGGAGATTAATCAGCGCAACCAGAAGATGGCAGCTGCTGAGAACAGAATTCACCAGAAGGAGGCTTCATTAGACCAGAAAAACAACGAACTGCAACGCAGAAGCAAAGACCTCGACATCACACAAGAGAAACTCGACAAGCAACTCGAGACAATTGACAAACGCAAAGAGGAGATAGAACACCTTCACAAGCAACAGATTGAGAAACTCGAGGCTATCACAGGAATGAGCAGTGCTCAGGCAAAAGAGCAACTCATTGAAAGTCTTAAGGCTGAGGCTAAAACCGAGGCAATGTCGTATGTCAACGACATTATGGATGAGGCAAAGATTAATGCAAACAAGGAGGCTAAGAAGATTGTTCTTCAAACAATCCAACGTGTTGCAACTGAGACAGCTATTGAAAACTCTGTCACAATTTTCCACATCGACTCCGACGAAATCAAAGGTCGAATAATCGGTCGTGAAGGTCGAAACATCAGAGCTCTGGAGGCAGCTACGGGCGTTGAAATAATTGTTGATGATACTCCTGAAGCTATCGTCCTTTCGGCTTTCGACCCAATGCGCCGCGAGATTGCACGCTTAGCTCTTCACCAGCTCGTCACAGATGGTCGAATACACCCTGCCAGAATTGAAGAGGTTGTCAACAAAGTCCGCAAACAAGTCGAAGAGGAGGTTCTCGAAACAGGTAAACGCACAAGCATTGATTTGAGCATACATGGTCTTCATCCAGAACTCATCAAACTGATTGGAAAGATGAAGTACCGCTCATCATACGGACAGAACCTTCTCCAGCATGCACGCGAAACAGCAAACCTATGTGCAGTTATGGCATCCGAACTGGGGCTAAACGCCAAAAAGGCAAAACGAGCAGGCTTGCTTCACGATATAGGAAAAGTATCCGATGAAGAGCCTGATCTTCCACACGCAATACTTGGTATGAAACTTGCCGAGAAATACAAGGAAAAACCAGATATCTGTAATGCTGTCGGAGCTCACCACGACGAAGTTGAGATGCAGACACTATTGGCTCCAATCGTTCAGGTGTGCGATGCAATATCTGGAGCTCGTCCGGGAGCACGCCGCGAAATCGTCGAGGCTTACATCAAGCGACTCAACGACCTTGAGAATATGGCGCTCTCTTATCCAGGAGTGATTAAGACTTATGCAATACAGGCTGGTCGAGAACTGCGCGTAATCGTAGGAAGCGAGAAAATTTCTGATAAAGAGGCTGAGACGATATCATACGACTTAGCAAGAAAAATTCAGACTGAGATGACATACCCTGGACAGGTCAAGATAACAGTTATCAGAGAGACACGGGCAGTAAGCTACGCCAAATAAAACAAGTCATTATACAAATATAAAGAAGCCTGTTCTTCCAAAGAGCAGGCTTCTTTATTTACCTGAAGTGATCCCGAGGGGAATCGAACCCCTACCGTCAGAACCGGAATCTGAAATTCTATCCATTGAACTACGGAACCAATTGCGAGCACAAAGATAACATGACAAAACAAAAAATGCAATACATACTGAACAAAGTGGTTTCTGCATCTCATTTGTTTCTTATAAAAAGGTATTTGTTTCATTTTGATAGACATCTTTTGACGAGTAAGTTCGATATTTGCAATCGTTAACAATTTAACATACACTATGCAAAAGAGATTTATAGATAGATGGTCAAATAGATTGAGACATCTAATGTTTATGCTTTCAGTTTTAATTTGTGCTGAAGGCTATTCTGCAATAGACCCAAACTTTCATATATACATATGCTTCGGGCAATCCAATATGGAAGGCAATGCCAGGCCCGAAAACGTAGACCTCACGGGTGTCGATGAGCGCTTTCAAATGATGGCTGCCATCGACAATCCCGCGCAGGGACGTAAACAAGGAGAATGGTACACAGCCGTTCCTCCTTTGTGCCGTCAAGGGACAGGATTGACTCCCGCCGACTACTTCGGCCGCTATATGGTCGATGCAATGCCTAAGAATGTTCGTATAGGCGTAATCAACGTTGCTGTAGGCGGTGCTAAAATCGAACTATTCGATAACGATGTAAAAGACCCATACATAGCAGAGCAGGCAAACTGGTTTAAGTCGTTCTGCGCTCAGTATGGCAATGACCCATACTCAAGAATGATTGAAGCTGCTAAGCAGGCTCAGAAATCAGGTGTTATTAAAGGTATCCTTCTGCATCAGGGCGAATCAAACAATGGTCAGCAGGATTGGTCTGAGAAGGTCAAGAAAGTATATGATAGAATACTTAAAGACTTGAATCTCAAAGCAAAAGATGTACCTCTACTTGTTGGTGAGATGCTCACACAGGAACAAGGTGGTGTGTGTTATCTTCACAACACAATCATTGCAGATATAAACAAGACAATACCTACAGCATATCCTGTTAGCGCTAAGGATTGTCCGGGCGCTCCTGATGGGCTTCATTTTACAGCAGCAGGATACAGACACTTAGGATACAACTACGCCAAGGTGATGCTCGGAATATTGGGTGTCAGCGTACCACCAGAGAAGCTATGGGCATTCAGCGATAAGAGCTGGTCGGCAGGATCTGCTGGTAAAGATGGTAAGTATTTCGATCCAGCAAGCAGCGTGGAGCTATTCCCTGATATAGATGGTTTCATCCGCAGATGGACTATTCTTGATCCAATATCTAAACCAAATCGTTCTAATACAGTCTTTACTGACAGCTATCTAAGAACAGAGTTCAACAAGGAATATTTCAAGGGACAATTCACCATCTTACCTAAGGATGGCGAGGCAGTCAAGGTAGAAGAGAAAGAACTCAAATGGCATGCATTAGAGAGCAATGGATTCAACATTCAGCTCTACAGATTTGCAGTTCAGGGAGGTCACGACAAGTATGGCGTTCTCTTTTGGAGTGTCACAGCTATCGACTGCGACGAGGATATGGAAGTTCGCCTTGCGGCAGGTTCTAACTCAGCTTCGATGTGGTGGCTCAATGGCGAAGAAGTCCTACTCCTTTCGGGGGACCGACGTATGGTAGTTGACGATGGAGTCTCGCCACTAATCAAACTCAAAAAGGGAAGAAACATACTTCGTTGCGCCGTTATCAACGGACCTGGAATGAGTAATTTCTGCGCTCGTTTCCTCGACAATAATGGCAATCCTATTCGTAAAATAAGAATCAACAACTTCTAATAGAATACAATGAAATCAACTTATATAGCATCCTTAGCTCTTATTGTTGCTGGTTTCACATCAATAGAGGCACAGCAATTCACAGGAGATCCGTTTATTCATGACCCTGCTACAATAGCATTCTGCGACGGCAAGTACTACACATTTGGAACTGGAGAGAACGGCATCATGTCGGCCGATGGATGGCATTGGGAGACAGGTGCAATACGCCCCGGTCGCGGCGCCGCTCCAGACGTACTCAAGATTGGCGACAGATACCTTGTGGCTTACAGCTCAACAGGTGGAGGCTTAGGCGGTACACACAGTGGTAAGATTCTGACTATGTGGACTAAGACTCTCGATCCTAAATCGCCAGATTTCGGATACACTCAAGCTATGCCAGTCGCTGAGTCATTGGATGACGAAGACTGCGATGCTATTGATGCAGGTCTCTTCCTTGACCCTAAAGATGGCAGGCTGTGGGTGACATACGGCACCTACTTTGGATTCATCAGAATCGTTGAGTTGGACCCAGAGACTGGTCTGCGTGTTGAAGGTAATGAGGCTGTTAATATAGCCATTGACTGCGAGGCAACAGATTTGATTTATAAGGATGGGTGGTACTATCTTCTTGGAACTCATGGTACATGTTGTGATGGTGCAAACTCTACGTATAACATCGTTGTAGGCAGATCACGTAAAGTCACAGGACCTTATGTCGACAATATGGGACGCGATATGCTTCAGGGCGGAGGTAAGATGGTTCTGGCTGCACATGATAAGGTATATGGACCGGGACACTTCGGTCGTTATATCGAGGAGCCAGGTGTTGAAAAGATGTCATGCCACTACGAAGCTGATATGGACAGAGGCGGCTATAGCGTACTCGGCATCGTGCCTCTACTTTGGCAAAATGGCTGGCCTGTGGGCGGTCAGAATCTGAAAGATGGAACATACGAGATTGAGTCGGTTCGCAGAGGTTATGCTTTGGAGCTTTCGGTTGACTTCACACGTGTCAAGAGAGAGTTCCGCGCATTTTGGAATATCGATAAAACACAGCTCAAGCCTATAGCAATGCCAACACTGGCTGACGTTGAGGCTGACTGGAAGAGCGCTGAGGATGCTGAGGGCAAAATCGCAGTACGCATTGGCGACTATATGATGCGTCCTAACCAGAAGTGGACAATAACAGCAGCAGAGGGCGCTGGTGGCTATCTTGGAGCTCCTTATTACAAGATAATTATTGAGGGGACACAACGTGCTTTGGCAGCAACAGCAAATGGCGAACTGACCACAGTAAGCAACTTCTCGGGTGCAGACGAACAACTTTGGCGAATTGAGCAACTTACAGACGGCTCATATCGTATTATGCCAAAGAGCGTTCCAGGACGAGAAGGAGCATTCTGTCTGACATCATCTGGCGATAGCACTCCTACACTTGCACCATTCGACTTTAAGTCGGACAACTGCAAGTGGAACCTAAAACTTTAAGAAATAGAGAAACTTTTCATAAATGCGGTATTTATAACACGATATATTAATTCGGTTGTATTTACAAATTTGTATAGATTGGCGATGGTGGCACGTTGTGATTAACGCGCCACCTCATTTTTTAGTAACTAATAATTATCAATTATAAAAGATATACACATCGAGTATTCTCTTTGTGTAATACATCAAATGTGGCAATCTACTTTGATGTGTCCTTCAGGCAGAGAAACTATTGACCGAGAAGAATCCTATTACAACGCCATATACAATACAAATCCATATAATACAAAAAGCCCTCCCCGCGACTATGCTGAGGAGGATTATAGATATCTACGAATTAATATTGAATCACGCTTACTCGGCAGGGGTGCCTTCATTCTTGCTATAAACAGATGGCGAAACGCCGAAGTGCTGTTTGAAGGCAGTCGAGAAGTTATTAGAGTCTGAAAAACCTGTCATCTCAGCCACTTCCGCTATTGAATGCCGCTTCTTAAGCAACATATCAGAAGCCACTTGAAGTCGTATTGTTCGGATAAATGTTGTAGTCGTCTGATTAGTCAGCTCCTTGAGTTTTCTATTTAGATGCACCCTGCTGATGCCTATCTCGTTAGCAAGCATATCAACAGTAAGAGATGCGTCACCAATATGTTTATTCAAAGCTTTCATGACACGCTCAAGTAATCTTTCATCGGGCGACTTAGCGTCGATATGGACAACTTTATCTGCAACTTTCTCCTGCTGATTACTATACTTAGTCTTAAGTGACTTTCTGATCTCAACAGTTTTCTCGATTGTTTTGCGCAACACGTCAATATTGAAAGGCTTAGTCAAATATAAATCAGCTCCCACATCGAGACCTTCGATTGTATCTTCATCATGACTCTTAGCTGTCAGTATAATAACAGGGATATCTATGAACCCAACATGTTGCTTTATGCGTCGACACAGGCTCAAGCCGTCCAGTTCAGGCATCATGACATCAGAAAGCACTATATCTGGCTTCTGCTTGAACATCTGTTCCCATGCCTCACGACCATTCTTGCATGAAACAACATTAAAACGTGAAGACAACTCACTTTGCAGATAATTACGTATCGAGTCGTCATCCTCAGCAATTAGGACATGTATATTAGAACGGTGATGGTCTGACGTATCTGAGGTACTATTAGAGGCCTCAACATGATACTCAGCTACAGATGCATTCATGGGGTTATCGGTGTTATCACATTCAGGCATAGCCTGTCCTATTATTGGCATTGTCACAGTAAAGGTCATTCCAACACCATGAATATTACGTCTCGCTTTGATAGTGCCATTATGCATCTCGACAAGCATTCGGGAAAGATGTAAGCCGATACCTGTTCCCAGATTACTCATATCCTTATTGCTTCTTGCTTGGTAGAACCTATCAAAGATATGCTCTAACTCCTCATCGTTTATACCATTACCTGTGTCACAAACGAGAATATCAATATCAGAGTTTCGCCTCTCCAGTTTGACGGAAATATTACCTCCCTCTGGGGTGAATTTAAAGGCATTCGACAAAATGTTGTAAATAATCTTATCGAAATTCTCTGGGTCGAGACGAGCCAATACATCTCCATCCTTACCAGGCATAAAAGAGAATGATATATTTCGTTCCTTAGCATACTGATCAAAAGAGATACATACATCCGATACGAGTTTTGTTAGATTAGCTTCTACCAACGATAAAGACATCTGTCCCTTATCTATCTTACGTATATCCAAGAGTTGTCCTACCAGTCGAAGGATTCGTTGCGCATTATTATTCATCAACGTATATGAAGTGTGACGTTTCTGAGGGTCGTCATCATTCTTCATCAATTGTTGCAGAGGACTTATAACCAACGTCATTGGAGTGCGAATCTCATGCGCTATATTGATAAAGAATTGAAGTTTAGCCTCTTTTTCCTCCTCTTCTCTCTCGTGTTCTCGAATCTTCTGCTGCGCATCCGTTCTCACTCTGTATTGACGCCATGTTGCATATATCAAACTCAGGAAAACTAACCAATAGAATGTTTTAGCCCACCACGAGAGCCATGGTTTCTCATCCACGAGTACGCAGAAATCGATAGTATCTGATGAAGTTGTTCTGTTATCGGCCCTAACGGAAAAGTTATACTCACCAGAAGGCATATTGCTGAATGTTATATGACTAACACCACTTGGCATAGAGACCCATGGCGAACCATTTATTGAATATGAGTAAACCAGAGCATCTGACATAGCCGGGTTCTTCGGAGCCAGATCAAAGCTGAATGAATTATCACTATAAGAGAGATGGAACAACTTACTAAGTGAAGGTATTGTATCCGTCACGACGACACCACTGAAGCTCTCGCCACCCGTCACACGATTCTCAAGCACATAGAAATCGGACATCTGAATTTTCCATAATGTACGCTGGAACGAGACCATCGAGGGATTAAAATATGAGACACCCCACATACCGCCGAACCACATATAACCATCTTTGTCAACCAAAGAGGAGTTCTTGCAAAATTCATTTCCCTGCAGGCCATCGCCATAGTAGTGGTTGACAACATCATAGGTCCGCATATTCATCTGCGTCAGACCCATATTTGTAGAGAACCATAAATTATCATGTCCATCCTCTTCGACAGCATAAACAGTAGAACCAGCAATTCCTTCATTCTGTGTAAACTGCCGGAATGTATCGTCAGGAGAATGCTTAAACAATCCTTCGGAAGTACCATACCAGAGATTTCCCAACGAATCTTCGTGAATTGAATAGACAAAGATTATTGGCAAGAATGACTGCACGTACGAGTTCTCTACGGAATCCTCTACATCAATGACATATATACCGCTATAGGTACCAGCAAAAAGTTTTTGGTATCTCTTACTAAAATAGAGACAATTAACCCAGTCATTGACCTTACCATTGATAATCTTCAGTTCCGTTGCCTTCTGAGTATTATAATCATACATATACAACCCATAGCCCATCGTCGCTATCCACACTCTGTTCTGGTAATCTTCACAGAAATTATAGACGCGAGTAGCCTCTATCCCATCGGAATCCTTCAGAACTATCGGTTTGCACATGCCAGTCTTGGTGTCCAGAATACCGCAACCCTGAGAATATGTTCCATACCACATATTACCCCTTGCATCTTCATAAAGCGAAAGAACAATGGATGGCATTTGTGATGATGATGAAGGCTCATAATGTCGTGATGTCTTTCGATCCTTGCTCAGTTTATAAACACCATCATTATCTGTTCCTATGAAATAGTCGCCACTTTTACTCTGACAAATGGTTGCGATTGCCGCGCTTCCAATTATATTACTGGTAGCAGACTTATATCCGATATATTGAAAAGGCTGTATCTGATTAGGAATCATAATAAGTCCCTTCTGATAGACGCCAAGCCAAATATTATTATACGAATCCTTCAGGATAGCATGTATCTTTGAACTTCTCAGATCAATATATGAATTGTCAACATTCCACTCCTTCATAGTCATTGTCTTGGTATCCAACGATTTCAATCCGTAACCGTCATAACCTATCAAGATGGAATAGTCTTCTATTCGCTTCAAAGTCTGTACCGACTTATTGTAGATTGAGACCTCCTCCAATGCAACGAAATCATTCTTAGCGACGTCAAACTTCATGACACCAAGTCCTCGGACCGCCGCAATAACATTTCCATCTACATCCTCATCAAACTTAGTTACTACGGAATTCTTGAAAGAGGCCAAATAATGGGTATGTTCACCAGTAATCATTGAATAACAATAGACTCCATCCTCTCCCCTGCTTAGCCACAAGTTATGTTTTGAATCTTCAAATATAGCATTTACGTTGTTGATGGGAAAAGGCAATTGAAAAGGCGATGCCTTAAACTCCCCGTTTTCAATCTTCAACTCAGCTAAGAATGCGCTCACAGCAACGATCCTGCCATCAGAAAGACATGCCAATGCATTAACATTAACACTCATCTCAAAACCATTTGAGAAACGGGCGAGAGACGAGAACGAATCGGTTACCGGATTATAGACCTGAATACCCTTCGCTGTACATACATAAAGGTTTCCTTCCTTATCTTCAAGCATCTCTCTGACATAGCTATGCCTCAGAGATGTGGTATCATTTTCATCATGACGATAAGTAACAAACTTTGATCCGTTATACTTGTTGAGACCATCTTCAGTTGAGACCCAAATATTGCCATAGCTATCCTCATAAATAAAATTGATGAGACTACTCGACAAATCTCCGTCTGTGGTAAAAAAACGCGCAGACTGAGAATAAAGAATTGAAACCACCGACAGCAAAGCCAGTGTGAATATCGTCCTTAAAGTCATTTCGTTATATTTTCAGCAAAGAGACTCTTGTATTATACAAAACGGCAGAATATTCGACTCAGCCAAGTGTAAGTATCTTCGCTTTTTAGCAAAGATACGATAATGTGAGTTCAAAACTAATATTCTTCGTTTTGTATAGGGT
Organism: Marinilabiliaceae bacterium; assembly: GCA_021443545.1. Taxonomy (GTDB): domain Bacteria; phylum Bacteroidota; class Bacteroidia; order Bacteroidales; family Marinilabiliaceae; genus W3P20-009. The sequence continues at coordinate 20,929 of JABUTU010000085.1, forward strand.
GAGTATCTTCGCTATATATCAACGCAAAGATAATGATTTCATATAAAAAACAAAAATCCGCCCTAAGTTGAGACACTTAGGACAGATTTTTTTGCTACCTCTTGCTACTTCTATTCTATAATGAGAATAAAGCCTCCTCTTGGAGCCATTTTCACATTTCCCGGGATTGAAACACTTGTATCAATCTTAAAGTTCTCTGGCCGTGGCATACCCGATGATGGGTCATAATCTTCGCCATCACATATAGTCATGAATGCCTTTGCATCTGCTGAAAGATTTAACTTCGACAAGTCAAGAGTAACTTCCATCTCTTCATCCTTTCCATTGATACCTGCTATGTACCATCTGCTGCCACTACGACGTGCCACAACAACATGTGATGTTGGGTAACCATCGATAAGACGACTATCATCCCACACAACAGGGATATCTTTCATATACTGCTTTGCCCCCTCTGGCAATGCCATAAAACCCGACGGGCGATCAGCCCAATGCTGGATGCCACTCTCATATAGTGTTGCCAATGCCAATTCATGCACATTCGTTGTGGTGTGAGGGTGCTGCGAGTGTGTAAATGCTACAGGTGTATAGTCCATAGGACCAACCACATTGCGTGTGAATGGAGATATCGTATTCCATTCTGCTCCATGATTCGTCATGTCACCTCTGTTGTTATACCATTCAGCGCCGTATATACCCTCCATCGACATCAGGTGCGGATAGGTCCTCGACCAGCCTCTTGGTGCCGTACATCCGTGAAAATCAACCATCAACTGGTAATCAGCGGCATCTTTAAGGATGTCGAGATAATACTTCATCATCCACTGCTTATCCGACTCAAAGAAATCGACCTTGATTGTAGATATTCCTATTGATTTGAGCCACTCAAACTCCTTGCAACGATTCTCGTGTGTCAACATCCTGTCCTTCGGTGTCGATTGCACCCATGTGTGGTCACCTCCTGAATTATACCACATTGCAGGCTTAACTCCCTTGGATAGCGCATACCGACACAAATCTTCGATATTCCCGCCATTTGTCATTGCATCCCACTCCCAGTCGATGAGAAAATACTCCCATCCCATATCTCTTGCCAAATCAACATATGTTGTCATAACCTGGTAATCCAACGATGCATGGTTATTTGACCAGTAAGCCCATGACGAACGACCTGGCTTAATCCATGAGTCGTCTTGCAGAACACTTGGTCGCGATACATCCTCTACCAATGTCGACTCAAATATGTCGGCAAAAGAACCACATATCAGCACACGCCATGGCGACTGCCACTCGCCCGTTATGACAGGAATCTCGGCACCTACATTTCTTGCTTCCCACGCCTGAGGAAAAGCAATCTTGTATGTATTCGACTTATTCTCAAGTCGAGTAGCACAAAACCTCTCATCAACATCCGCCTCTGTTATGAGAAGGCATCTTCCCTCCAACTCAAACAGACATGGGTAACCCCATTGTCCATCCTTCTCTGCTCCCTTTTGCAAAGGAAAAGGCAGTTCATAGCCCGTATTGAACGGCATAAGCCAACGACTTGCTCCTTCAGGAATCGAATAGGCTGTCTCCTCGCCTACTACCTTAACAGAATCTGTCATGACCTCGCCTAATTCATATCTGAAACAGATACCATTATTATATGCTCTGACTACCAGGCGCATCGTATGCTGCTTCTCATTCTCAAGTGTATAGGTCACCTCCATCGCCTCATTATGAGGATGAAGACGCTTGCCATGCTTCACGATATAATCCTCAACAATCTTCCTCGAATCTGACACTCCACTTAGCACCATGCCCGTAGCAAACGACTCGTTCTCGGTTGTAAAACCAACGCGAATAGTGTCTGCCAATGAATTGGTCAGCAAAATAAAGGAGCCTTTGTTGTGAACATCCTCTTGCAGGACTACACTTAAAGAACCATTCGGAGATGTAACCACTCCCGTCTTCTTACATGATGAGAGAGAAGAAATCCCCATCAAAACTAACACCAATGATAAAACCCTTTTCATATTATATTGATTTCTAAATACATAGCAGACTTTGCATCAACACTTCACCAGTCTTGATACTGTTTCTGCCATCTCTTGTTAATAAGTTGGCATCAAAGTTAAAAAAAAATCAATACATTTGCATATTACACTATATGACTCATTAAATCTGAAACGAAATGACACTTAAAAGCATCTTAACGACGGCATTGGGAGCAGCTACTCTCGTATCATGCGAACCAAATGCAGAAAAGTTGTTTGAAAACGTAACTCCTCTTGAAGGATACAAGGCGTTATCATCTCACAATCCAATCTATCAGCAGCGATTTGGAGCTGACCCGTATGCTATGGTATATGATGGACGTGTGTACATTTACATGACAGACGACATCATTGAGTACGACGATAAGGGTGAGCCTAAAAACAACTCATACCAAGCCATTCACAAGATTAACTGCGTATCATCAGCCGATTTGGTCAACTGGACCGACCATGGTGCCATGAATGTTGCTGGCTCTGACGGCACATGTAAATATGCTCGGTGCTCATGGGCTCCTACAGCGTGTCATAAGACTATAGACGGCAAGGAGAAGTTCTTCCTCTACTTCGCTGATGGTGGTAATGGGATTGCAGTTGCTACGTCAGACTCTCCGTATGGTCCATGGACTGACCCACGTGGCACTGGCATCATAACAAGAGATGTTCCGACATGCAATGAGGTCCCATGGCTCTTTGACCCTGCCGTCCTCATCGACGACGATGGCATAGGGTACGTATATTTCGGCGGTGGCATACCATTCAAACCAGGCATGACTCGTGAGCAGGCTGCAAAGAATGCTGCTGACCCGGGAAGCGCACGCGTCGTTCGTCTTGCCGACAATATGATTGAACTGGATGGCGAGCCAGCGCGCATAAACCCTCCTTATCTCTTTGAGGATGCAGGCGCAAATAAAATCAATGGCAAATATTACTATAGCTACTGCACAAACTTCAATTGTCCTTCTGATGATCCAGGCAACGGAAGAATTGCATATATGACAAGCGAGAACCCTATGGGTCCTTTCTCTTTCGTAAAAACAGTCTTCAATAACCCAGGCGACTTCTTCGGCACTGGTGGCAACAATCACCATGCTATCTTCGAGTTCAAGGGCCAGTATTATCTGGCATACCACGCACAGAAACTGCAGGACGATATGGGGCTCAAGGGTGGCTACAGAAGTACCCACATCAATGCCGTTTCAATAGCTGAAGATGGGACAATCAATGATGTCATTGGCGACCTCGCTGGCGTAGCACAACTTGAGGATTTCAACCCTTACGTTGAGACTGAGGCTGAGACAATGGCATGGATGGCTGGCATCTCAACAGAATATTCTGACAGCTTGTGCACGAATATGATTGTTCGCAACGAGGGCAAGAATGGCGCATGGATTGGCTTGTCTGGAGTTAACTTTGGCGACAAAGGAGCTTCAAGTGTCTGCTTCAATGGCGAAGCTATAAACGGGGAGGCAGGCATCAAGATTGTTCTCGACTCTCTTGACGGAGAGGTTGCTGGTTACATACCTCTCTATGCAGGAAAAAACAAGAAAGCATCGCTCATGAAGACTATTACAGGCAAGCACGATATATTCTTTATTATCAGCGGCGACGTTTCTCTCGATAAGTGGGTTTTCACTGAATAATCCTCTTCCATGATATTCCTGAGGGTGCGCCTATCATTATCGCGCACCCTCTATTATTTTAAATATACAGACTTATAATGTAGAATATACCTCTTTCATGAGTAACTTTGGAATATAAAATTCGAATTTAAATTCTCTTGAACTCCTCCTTAAAACATAGAAATCATCTCTTATCTACAACGACAACAACTCTCCTTGCTGCCTCAATTGTTGCATATCTCTTTTTTGCCCTATTCTATTGGGGACACCTCAACTACTCGGAACAGATGCAGATGTTTATGTACAACGAAACGTACATCAAGCACTTGCTGCAACAACCAGGAGGTTTAATCAGCATTGTTGCGAGATGGTTCACCCAATGGTATATCAACCCATGGATAGGCGCAATCTTTCCCTCAACCATATCGGTATTATTCGGCTTCCTGATTTCAAAAAAAATCTCCAACAGAAACACATACTTCATATCTGCTTTTCTCCTGATGGTCATGATGCACTTCACGCTGAAGGACCATATGATGGCAGGTGCTATGGCAATGCTTTTGACAACCTGCTGCCTATTTGCTGACATTAAATCTCCTGTATGGCGCATCGCCTCATCCACTGCGATATCCGTCATAGCAGGACCTTTAGCAGGCTTGACATATACGCTATCGTCATTCCATCGCATATATGAACTCCTCCCCCCACTATTAGTCTTCACTCTATTTCAGACGACAGTATCATCACAATACTCTTTCATAGTCAACTTTTTAGGATGTGAATACTATCGAGATTCCCTTGAACTACGTTACGAACCTTATATAACTGGGCTCTTCATCATCTTCATTGGACAGTTCAGACGAGTGGCGGCTAAAGGCTATGTTGCTTATGTTCTATGCGCATTGTCTGTTATAGCATTTTCTATATCGGCATTTACATCAAGAGCCGAAGAGGTGGTACTACAGTATGATAAACTGGCTCGACAACAGCGTTGGAACGACATCATACATCTCGCAGATAAGCACCCACTTAGTTCCAAGACAGCAGCTCTTTACACTAACCTATCGTTAGCTCAAACAGGCCGTATCGGGGATAAGCTATTTCACTACGAACAATTTGGAGAAGAGTGTCTCATCCCTCGATTCATGATTGACCCCTTCACAGCTATGGCTGGAGCCGAGGTCTTCTATTGGTTAGGTCTCGTCAACACCGCCGAAAGATTTACTTTCGAAGCTCAGGAAGCTATACCTAACGGCGACAAATCGGTACGTGCAATAAAGAAACTCGCACAATGCAATATAATCAAAGGCGATTACAAGGTTGCCATGAGGTATCTTTCAATGTTGAAACAAACTGCATGTTACCGAAGATGGGCTACACAAGCTGAGGAGTATATCAAAAACGACAGGAGTGACGATGTTGCAGAGTGGAGCACTATCAGAAAGCGAATGATTAATGACGATAACTACTTTTCGGAACGCGACTTCGACAAGACTCTTGCACAACTGGTCGTGACCTCATCTGACTTCGGGATATCATACAACTACCTGCTCTCACTTTCACTTCTGAAGAAAGACCTCCAGATGTTTAAAGAGTATTACCGTCCTCAGGTTTTCAAGGACAAGACTCCCCTCTACTACAAGGAGGCATATATCTACAACATGCTGAATGATGGCTCTTTACATCTGAAAGAGCTACAAAAAAGTGACCACACTTTAGCAAACAGAATACAATCTTTCATTCAGATGTATCAAGCCAATCCTGACGACTCAAGGCTATCACAATTCAAAGATATGTTCATATGGTACGTAGCTTACAAATAAAAAGTATCCTGCTGATAACTCTCATTTCGTTATATTCATGTCAGACTGATATACGGAACAAAGCTGTCGTTACTAACGAACAACCACCTATATACAGCGACATCGACAGCATAGTGATTCCACGGAATATTGCACCACTTAATATTATGCCATCTATCGATATTTTGAGCGATTGCGAGGGAGTGTTCGTGGAGATACTGGACCCTGACAACATGAGAATCATCGAATCAGAGGGAGAAAAATCTACTAAAATCAACCTTGAGGAGTGGCGTTCTCTTCTCAAGAAAGCAAATCGACTGCAGATAACAATCTATATCAACAAAAAACAACCAACGCAAAAAGAACCTGTTTGGGAGAGATATAGACCTCTGACAGTATTTGTATCCAACGTCGAAATTGAGCCATGGGTAGCATACCGGAAGATAGCCCCTGGTTACGAAGTATATGGCAAAATGGGAATTTATCAGAGATCATTAGAAACTGGCTCCGAACATATTATTTTGGAAAATTCTAAGACGCATAACGGCTGTCTGAACTGTCATTGCTTCTCTAACCATAGCGGTGCAACATTCTCGTTACACCTACGTGGGGGTAGCAATCCCGGCACCTTCATAAAGCGAAATGGAACTGACAGATTTGCAAACGTTCCTAAAGAAGAACTGGGAGGTTCTTTTGTTTATCCATCATGGCATTGTGACGGACGACATATAGCCTACTCGGTCAATAAGACTCAACAGATGTTCCATACGAAAAGCCATAAACGTATTGAGGTAGTTGACCACTGGAGCAAAATTGTAGTATTTGACACAGAGACAGAGAAGTATACAACAAACACCATTCTTTCGTCAGACAGCGTCTTCGTCACATTCCCAAGTTTCTCTCCCGATGGCAATTGGCTCTACTACTGCAAAGCCAAAGCTGTTGACATTGCATCAGAGTCACAGAACGTTAGATACGCCCTATGTCGCACACCTTTTGATGCGCAGTCGAATACTATCGGGAGCGAGGAGGAGATTCTCTTTGATGCTCCTTCACGAGGATTATCTGCCACCTTCCCGCGTGTTTCACCCGACGGGGACTTCGTGGCTTTTTGCTTGTGTCGATATGGTCAATTCTCAATTTGGCATCCAGAAAGCGACATCGCCATTCTCGATTTGAATAAGGGGACAATCAGAGTTGACAACAATATTAACAGCTCCGATACTGAAAGCTACCACTCATGGTCGCACGACGGCAAATGGATGATATTCAGCACCAGACGAGCCAATGGATTATTCACTCAACCATATATAGCTCATTTTGACCTAACCACAGGCAGCTTCAGCAAGCCCTTCCTTATGCCGATAGAGAGAATAGAGGATTATAACGATGAGTTTTATAGCTATAATGTCCCTGAATTTGTAAGTGATAAAATCACTTCTCAAGATATTTGTTTTTAGTCATTCATACAAGCACTGATATCATCTGTTACCAATACTCGCGTTCTTCAAATATGGAGAGTTTATAAAAAGTAAGGTGCACCACAACTAAGTTGTGATACACCTATCTTATATGACTCTACTAACTACGTAAGACTAAAGCTGATAAGTCAACATAATGAATGAATATGGTTCAACTTTGATATCTGTCTTTTTCACAGCCTTAACCTTCTCCGTTGATGGTGCGATAGGCTGGACGTCAAAGTTATTCTCGTCGTTTGGCTGACCCTTCAATACCGTCTTGACAGCCTCGCCCTTTATCTTAAAACGCGATAAGTCGAGTTTTGCAGTCTTTTCATTTGCCGTTGCATTGCATATCTTAACGAACAACTGACGTGTCTTTGTATTGAGGACAACCGACTGCTCTTGAAGCATACCATCGCCTTCGCTCTTATCCTGATTCTCAATCTTCACACAATCGCCATAGAAATAGTTACCTGACGACTGACCGAACATCTGCTGAACATAATAGCTACATGTTGGGAATACTTTTTCATTGTCGTAGTAAATAAGATCTGGATTCCAGTTTGTAGCATTTTTACGTGCAAACAAAGGAGCATAAGATGTCATAGAAACAACATCACCATTTCTCTCAACATGAATAAGATACAAAGCCTCTGCCAAAGCATCAATCAGCTTCTTATCCTTAGACGCATACTCACCGAGATAAACCTTTGTTTTACGGTCACGAGGATAAGAATCATACTGACGACTCTTCATAAAATAGTCACGAGGCTCATAATAGTGCTCATCGAGAATAGGCATTCCCAGTTCCTCAGCCAATTTCCAACCATTCTCATAGTCTGGATTACCTGGATGCGAACCTGGTCCGTCTGTACCAACGATAACGATTTCTGGATGAAGTTTGGTAATCCTTTCATACATATACTTAAAGCGCTCAATGAACTCTGGAGATATCTTCTCCTCGTTGCCGATACCAAGATACTTAAGGTTGAATGGCGCTGGGTGTCCGGCATCTGCACGAACCTTACCCCACTTCGTTGTCACATCTCCATTAGCCCACTCTATGAGGTCCAATGCATCCTGAACCCACTCGTCCATATCACTCATGGCAACTACATCCTGCGCCTGAGTTGGGAACAAGCCCCAACCTCCATTAGAACCCTGACAGTTAACACCGCAGGGAAGAATTGGAACAGGCTGCATTCCAAGGTCTTCACAGAACTGGAAGTACTCATGATATCCAATAGTCATTGATTGATGATAACCCCAGGTATTCTTCTGCTGCTTGCGAGTCTCCTTAGGACCTACAGTCTCTTTCCACCTATATGTATTCCAGAAACCATCGCCTCCTCCATGAACAACACATCCACCTGGGAAACGCATGAATTTCGGATTTAGAGCTTCCAGTGTCTCAGCGAGATCCTTACGTATGCCATGTCCCTTATATGTATCCTGTGGCAGGAGCGAAACCATATCAACATCCATCTCCCCGACGGTGAGCACCAGCATTTGAAGGACTGCATTAGAACAATCTTCAGTCACTTCAAGAGTACAATTATACTTACTCCAAACTGAACCATCTACTTTTATTGTTTGCTCTGCCAAGAGCTTCGGGTCTTTTCCCCAGCCTTGCTGCTGAACCAAAACTACGCGGACATCCTTAGCATCGCCCTTGACATTACGTGCAAAGACTGAAAAGTCGTATTTTGCGCCAGCCTTGACTGCCATTCCATCCCATCCGTCATTCTGCAAGCCATAACCGACCCATCCCTTATAATCATAGAACTGACGAGTACGCTCTATCATAAGATGCATATAGTTTGGATTATTTGGATGGATTGGATTCTGCTGTTTAACCTCAAGATTACCCAAGGCATGACCTGGACGAACTGTCTTCCAACACGTTCCAGCACCCCAACCATCTTTGTCACTTGGAGAATACTCGAACGATCCGTTTTGTACCAAATCAGCATTCAATCCACCATCTGCAGAAGAACTGATATCTTCAAAAAAAATACCTATAAGTTCATCACTTATCTGCTTGCCACCTGAAGGTGCATTCATTGGCTTCTGGGCAACTATGCCCATAGCCGTCATTGCCATAAGAGCTATGGCCCAATATCGTTTATTCATAATAAAATATTAATAAGTGTCACATAACACACTTGTTTAGTTATCAACTTGCACAAACCGCATAATACTACAACACAGCTTCCGCAAATATAACTCTGCAAATATAACAAAAAATAATATCTAAATAAACGTTAACGACTCTTTTAGCTACCAAAGTGGCAATTACTACATTTTTTCAAATTGCAATAATTATATATCTTTGCTCACAACACGGCTACATTACTCACTATATAATAAATCACTCGATTTATCATGACCTGTCTAACAAAACTAACAATAATAGTTCCACTACTTTCAATCGCTCTATCCTCTTTTGCACATGAAGTTACTGACACTATGAGAATCTCAGAGGTTGTCGTCACGGGAACACGAACTAAGACTGATGTGCGACACATCCCAATGACTATCTCGATTATTGATAATACCACGCTCAAAAACCAACAACAACCCAATATCCTTTCCTCTATATCTGAATATATTCCCAATTTTTTTGTAACATCACGAGGTATGATGGGATATGGCGTTTCAAATGGCGCTGCTGGGGGAATCATGCTTCGTGGCATTTCAGGCAGTGCGGGACAACTCATGGTAATAATAGACGGTCATCCTCAGTACAACGGGATATACGGTCATCCGATTGCAGACACTTATCAAACGATGTATGCCATGCAGGTCGAAGTGCTACGCGGACCAGCCTCCGTTCTATATGGGTCTAATGCGATGGGTGGAGTGATTAATATCGTAACCACCGAACAAATGGAGGATATTGGAAGCAGAACCAACCTATCTCTCGGAATAGGCTCCTACGGGACAATCAATAGTGAAATACTCTACAGTTTAAAAACGCAGAAAATATCAACGACTTTCAGCGGACAATATATGAGGAGCGACAACCATCGGCCACGCATGGGGTTCGAACAATATGGTGGCTTCTACAAGATTTCTATAGCTATCAACGACAACTGGAAGTCGTGGACCGATGTCAACTTCTCTCGTTCAAACTCTTCATATCCAGGTTCTACAGATGCTCCTATGAGGGAAGCAGACCAGTGGATAAACAGAGGATTTGCAACGACTGCCATAGAACACAACCATAGCAAGGCAACGGGTCGCCTAAGCATATACACATCCTTTGGTCGACATAAAATCAATGATGGCTACCGCATCGACATAGACGATGCTCAACCACAGAAAAGGCTCTTCAGGTCGAAAGATGCTTTAGCTGGAATATCTATCTACGAAAGTCTCTCACTTTTCAGTGGAAACAGAATCACATTCGGTTTCGACTATCAGCATATATACGGAAATGCATACTACACGTCAAGAGAGACTGGCGAAGTCATTACAACACAAAACAAACAGAGCGGCAGGGCACACAACAACGAAGTCGCCGGCTACATAGATATCCGGCATGAACTGGTTCATTGGCTAACAATAGATGTCGGATCGCGCATAGACAATCATAGCAAGACTGGCTGTGAGCTAATTCCTCAAGCGGGCATCGCAATGCGACCGAATAATAGCTCTTCGCTAAAGGCAAGTATCAGCAAGGGATTCCGAAATCCTACCATGAAAGAAATGTTCCTCTATCCGCCATCCAACGAGGAGCTCGAACCCGAAAGATTGTTCAACTACGAAGTGGCATGGCAACAAAGTGTCAACAACTGCTTCAACTACGGAATGAACATATTTCTTATCAAAGCGGATAATATCATACAAACCATAGAACGCAAGAATGTCAACACAGGCAAGATAGAGAACAAAGGCATCGAGATTGAAGCTTCACTGCTTATTGGCAATCACTTTCTGGTAAATACGAATCACAGCATACTAAATATGAAGTACCCAGTCCTTGGTGCTCCAGAATACAAGGGAATGATTAGTACGACATACAACAATGGCAATTGGCATGCAAGAGTCTCTCTGCAGCAGATATCCAGACTTTTCAAGGTTATAGCCCCCGAAGCAGAAAAGGAAAGATTCACTCTCCTCAATGCAAACATACGTTATGACTTCACAAAACATATTCGACTAACCTTACGGGGAGAGAACCTGCTTGGACAACGATACGAGGTTATCAAAGGCTATCCCATGCCAAAAGCAACATTCGTATGCGGTCTTGCCATACAGATGTAATACAGCCTCTCAAATAATAAACCCCTCCTTTTGTAAAAGAAGGGGTTCATAGTATATATTCCTGCTACTACTTCAATTTATCCTGGAAATAGTATTTAGCCTCACGCAAAGCGGCATCAAGTCCTGCTGGATTCTTTCCGCCTGCCGATGCGAAGAAGGGCTGTCCACCGCCACCGCCCTGAATATGCTTAGCGATAGCTCGAATTGCCTCAACAGCATTCAGCGACTTATCAGCAACCAGCGAGTCACTCATTATGGTCATTATCTGAGGTTTCTCCGCTGCCACGCATCCTAAGACGCAGACTATTTTATCTGATTCATTCCTTAGCTGGAATGCCAAATCTTTCAGTCTATCAACAAACATAGGCTTAATCTCTGCCACAAGGAGCTTCACATCTCCTACACTCTCCATCTTCTCCCTGAGTGCTGCCCTCTCAATACTCAGCATTGAATCCATCATACCCTCACATTGCTGTTCAAGCTTCTGGTTGTTGGCAACAAGCGCTTCAATACTCTTCTGCATATTAGCCGGTGTCGTCTTAAGGAGTTCAGCAAGAGACTTAAGCATATTAATATTCTCGTTCATCAGACGCTCAGCGCTGTCAGCCGTAACCGCCTCTATACGTCGAACTCCAGCTGATGAAGCCGACTCACTTACAATCTTGAAGAGTCCGATGCGTCCTGTTGATAATGTATGTGTACCACCACACAACTCAATGCTTGTTCCAAACTTAATAACACGAACAGTCTCACCATATTTTTCTCCAAAGAGAGCCATTGCGCCCAAAGCCTTTGCTTCGTTGATTGGAACATTACGATGTTCGTCGAGTGCTATATCCTCACGAATTTTCTTATTAACAAGACGCTCTACCTCAGCTATCTCTTCATCAGTGACCTTTTGGAAATGAGAGAAGTCAAAACGCAGAGATTCAGAAGTCACATACGAGCCCTTCTGCTCCACATGCTCACCAAGAACCTGGCGCAGAGCCTCCTGCATCAAGTGAGTAGCAGAGTGGTTGTTTGCAATCAGCTGACGGCGACTGGCATCCACTACAGCTCTGAATTCTACAGATGGGTTATCCGGGAACTTATCAACTATGTGAATGATAAGACCATTCTCCTTGATTGTCTGAATGACATTGATTGTTTCATTTGCCGACTCAATATATCCTGTATCGCCTATCTGTCCACCACTCTCACCGTAGAAAGGAGTCTGATTAAAGACAACCTGGAACTGCTCTTTATTCTTCACCTTTACCTTTCTATAGCGCATAATTCTGACTTCAGCCTCTACAACATCGTATCCCACAAAGTCCTCCTTATCATTTTCCTGAAGAACCACCCAGTCCCCTGTTTCAATCTTACCAGCATCACGAGCTCTATCCTTCTGAGCCTGCATCTCCGACTCAAACTCTTTCAGATTAACCGTCAAAGCGTTCTCTCTTAAAATCAACTCAGTTAAATCGAGTGGGAACCCATAAGTATCATAAAGTTCGAAAGCCACCTTACCGCTAACCTCGCTCTGACCACCCTGCTTGGTTTCGTTCATAATCTTATCAAGCATTGATATTCCAGTAGCCAATGTTCTCAAGAACGACTCCTCCTCCTGCTTTATCACCTTTGAAACGAGTTCCTTCTGGGCAATGAGCTCTGGATAGGCAACGCCCATTGTCTCATTCAAAACAGGCAGGAGTTTGTAGAGTGTAGCCTCACGCTGGCCAAGGAACGTATAGTAATAGCGTACAGCTCTTCTCAGAATGCGACGGATAACATATCCTGCCTTGTTATTTGAAGGCTGCTGACCATCTGTTATAGAGAAGGCAATCGTACGTATATGGTCAGCCACAACACGCATTGCAATGTCGACTTGCTCGCTCTCGCCGTACTTGAAACCTGTAATCTTACCTATTTCATCGAGTATAGGAGTAAAAACATCTGTATCGTAGTTAGATGTCTTATGCTGAACAGCCCTCACGAGACGTTCGAAACCCATTCCAGTATCAACATGGTGATTGGGCAGGAGCTCAAGGCTATGGTCCGCCTTTCTATTAAACTGCATGAAGACATTATTCCAAATTTCAATCACCTGAGGATTATCCTTATTGACAAGATCACGACCATTTATCTTATTGCGCTCCTCATCTGGACGCATATCAAAATGGATTTCGGAACAAGGACCACAAGGACCCGTATCGCCCATCTCCCAGAAATTGTCATGCTTATTTCCGTTCAGGATTCGATCTTCACTTATATGTTTCTTCCATGACTCATATGCCTCAACATCTCTTTCAAGACCCTCTTCTTTTGAGCCCTCAAATATTGTTACATATAGTCTATCCTTATCAAGCTTTAGAACCTCTGTCAGATACTCCCACGCAAAAGCAATCGCCTCATCCTTGAAGTAATCACCAAACGACCAGTTGCCGAGCATTTCGAACATAGTATGGTGATAGGTATCATGTCCAACCTCCTCCAAGTCGTTATGCTTTCCACTCACACGCAGACACTTCTGTGAGTCTGCAACTCGCGGGTTGACAATTGGAGCATTGCCAAGTATAACGTCTTTAAACTGATTCATTCCGGCATTCGTAAACATGAGTGTCGGATCTCCTTTTACGACCATCGGGGCCGAAGGAACTATTTTATGTCCCTTTGATGCAAAAAAATCCAGAAAACTCTGGCGTACCTCATTTGCTGTCATATGTTGATATAATAATAATCCCGCCTGCTGCAGGAATTTTCCAAATTAATTTTAAATCCAATTATTCAAAGTAGGACTCAGCATATTGTTGCGAGTAACTCCTTAATTTATCAATTATTACCTGTCCCCTCTCGCCCGACTGTATAGTTGGTCTATAGTCATTCGTTGTATCTGAAGAGGATATTCGGCAAGGTACTATCTTACTATTTCCATACGAACAGATACTATCCTTCAGCACAAACTCTTGCTGAAAGACGAATGTATCTTTATCTTTAGGATTTTTATTTGCTCCAAAACAGAAGTTCCCCAGACTATAACATATTGTTTTCCCCTTATACCTCTCAATTCCCTGAATCACATGGGGGTGGTGTCCTATTACGATATCAGCCCCATTATCCGCTATAAAATGAGCTATACTTGATTGCTGAGCATTGCTATCATGTTTTCCCTCAACGCCTCCGTGCATCATCACACAGATGACATGACATCCTCTCCCGCGTAACTCCGAAATATCCTTCTTGATAGTCCTTTTCAATTGTTCCGTTACAGAAAAAATCCTATACCCTAAGAACCCCACATGTATATCATTGATTATCGTATCGCACGAATAGCCCTCGCCACAGAAGAGAAGTCCTGACTTATCAAGGTTTTTGACACAATCGGAGAAACCATCCTGTCCACAATCAAAAATATGGTTATTTGCGAGGTTACACACCTCAACACCTGAAGACTTCAAGATATTTACATATTCTGGATTTCCTTTTATAGGGAATTGTTTTACAGCCACTTGAGGGACTGTTGTCAAAGGACCTTCCAAATTCACAAAGGTTATATCGTCCGATACAAACAACTCCTTGACACTCTCAAAAAAATAGGATGCTCCTTTCTCCTCGAAATAGTTTGAAAACAGACGACCATCCGCACCCGCAGTTTGCCCCTTATATGTTCCTAAAGTACAATCACCAACGAAAGTTATAAGAACTCTCTTCGCATCATCTGGTGTCTCACACTGTGAATATACATACTGTCTCAGCAATAAGAGAGACATAATCATGCAAAACAGTCTAACGCAACGCATCTCGGGCCTAAAAGATTAGTCAAATGTCTGGTTTGAGTTGGAAGATATCTCAATCATTCTCTCATACTCTTCAGCTGTCAGACCTTCTTGATAGTAGTAGAACTGAGGATTAACCTTCAGACCCTTCTTCAACACTTCATAGTGCAGATGTGGAGCCGTACTCGTACCCGTCGACCCTACCAAACCTATAACATCACCACGTTTAACTTTCTGTCCAACCTTACACTTAAATTCCGACATGTGCGCATACAACGATATATAACCGAAGCCATGGTCAATCTTGACATGCTTGCCATAACCAGAGAAGCTACTTGTCACAGACGACACCACGCCGTCACCCGTAGCATAAACCTCAGTACCTGTAGGGGCCGAGAAATCCATTCCTTCATGAAATTTCTTTATTTTATAAATAGGATGTATTCGCCAGCCCCATCCTGAAGCAGTACGCTTCAAGTCGCGATTGTTTATAGGCATGATAGATGGCATACAACCTATCATCTCCTTATTGTTCTTAGCAAGAGATACAATCTCATCGAATGATACGCTCTGAACATACAAGCGCTTTGCCGCTATATCAAGGCGCTTTGCGGTATTTATAACCATCTCCGAATTTGACATCTGTTCCAACGACTCATAACGGTTAACACCACCGAATCCTGCCATACGGATAGACGTCGGTATTGAGTCAGCCTCGTATATGACCCTATAGATATTCTCATCGCGCATATGCATATCCGCCAGGACTATATCAATCTGATCCAAGCGTTTATTCATAATCTCATACTGCGACAATAGCTCTTGATTCTCTCGCTTAAGCTCTTTCTCCTTCGGGGAGTCTATCAAGTAAATATATAATGCAAAAAATAACGCCCCAATTACAATTCCATAAGCGCACTGTATGAGAACACGTCCAACAAAATACTTGGCTCCGTGTTTAACTGCTGTATATGATAATGTCTCCGGATCGTACCGATATTGCTTCTGTCCCATATCTAATTTTATTTAGGCAACGCCAATTCTACGCCGTAAAGCGCCCAAAGTTATAACTTTTAATCTATATTTGCAAATTAAAACAAATGCTTTAACTTTGTGGCTATGAAACTTAACGACTTTAGGGCAGCTTTAACTAAATTGCTCCTCAACAAATATGTCATAGCAACATCGTGCTTCTTCGTCTGGCTGACACTTTTTGACGAAGATAGCTTGATTGAGCGTTTCAATTTGAGTTCCCAGGCTTCAGAGCTGCGCAAGCAGCGTAATCAAGTATCTGAAGAGATTGCCAACGACAGAAAAAAAATGGATGATTTGCGTAATAGTCGTGAGACATTGGAAAAATTTGCGCGCGAAGAGTATCTCATGAAGGCTCCCGACGAAGTTGTTTTCGTGATAAAGTAACAGACATGATAATTAAAAATATCCTCCTATACATTGCGCTAATCGCCTATCTCGGAGGTGTTATTTTTCAAATAGCATTATTCCCTCAATCATGGATTCTTTGCTTGGCTGGCGGTTTTATGGTAGCATGTTTACGCATATACGAACGAGCAAAAGAGTCGAAGAACCCTTCCGCTAAAGCTACTCGCATTCCAGCAATACAACTCTTCTCCACAGGTATAATGATTCTATCTTCTTACCTGATGTTCACTCATAAGGGCTACTGGTTATTAGCAGTTTTGATTGTAGCTGTTCTTGAGCTATATGCGTCTTTCAGGTCATAAGGTTTCACTGATACTCCTCCTGCTACTCTGCGCTTCTTGCATAAGAGCGCAAGACAACAGATGGGATTCGCTCCTTGCTGTTGCCGACTCAACGGCTCACGCCATCACAAGCAGCATCGATGAACACTTCTTCTCGGCTGAGTCGGAGGTGTGGCTCGAAGAGACCAAAGATCTTATTGACGTATGTCCTATTGATTCGCTTCTGACTTACAGATTTGAACACTTAATATCTTACTATACTCCCGACAGCATATTCTGCATCGGGATAAAGCACTCAGAGCCAAACCTTTCCGAGCACCTTCTTTGGATTGCAAAATCCAAGTATGGGACATTCTCTTTCCATGACAAAAACACTGATACCGACTTCAATACGAACGACATTACTCTGCGCCTAAGCATGGAGATTCTTGCCAACGTAGAATCAGACGAGAACAAAGAAAAGTGTATAGAGATTGTCAATGAGAGAGTTCCTAAAATCATAACTGATTACTTTTTGAAAAACAAGAATATATCTTGGCTGCCACGACTCACTCTCCTCAAAGAGGAGAATAACACATTTGCTATTGCAACGTACTGCGCCACATACAGCGACTTATCGTACGACTTTTTTGGATTGATTGCATCGTACGACAAGAAGGGTATTATAAACATCGAGACTCTGAACGACTGCACAAAAGATGTTTCAGCAAACAACCCTGAAAAATCATCATTCAATGCAAAACGCTGGTATGGTGCAGTATACTACAATATGATTCCCATAAAGATTGACAACAAGACATACTACACTCTTCTTGGATACAAGGGTACGGACGGATTGATTAAGACCCGAGTGATAGAGGTTCTTCACTTCAAAGGCAAGAGTGCACAGTTTGGTGCACCTATATTCATCCACGAAAAAAGTTCGCCAAAGCGGCGAATCTTCAAGTATTCATCTCAATCAAATATGATGTTCCGGTGGGAAGCAGAGAAAAAAATGATTATATTTGACCATCTATCTGCCCCAAGCAGTCTGCTCTCTGGTCAGTGGCAGCACTATGGTTCAGACATGAGTTTCGACGCATACAAAGCATCTAAAAATGGCTGGTTGTATATCGAAGACGTTGATGTAACAAAATTCAGATAGACAACCTGACTTAT